>JAIVEQ010000049.1 GCA_023838465.1 Candidatus Thiodiazotropha sp. | reverse complement strand
TAAATTTCGTACACTGTAAATGCCTACAAGGCTATACTATGCTGCACTCGATTGAATATTATGTCGTTGCGAAATCCGGATATAGCCATTTAATTGATGATTCATTGGGTCTCTATGGGCTACTTGATGATGCCTATCTAGCCTTTGCTATTGTGCAATGTCTCAATGAGCGGGCTTTGGAAGAGTTCGGAAGTCCACTTGTTGATGATGACTTCAATGGTGCGAATCAATGGGTCGAAGCGCTGCTTCAACCAGATATCGTTACTGTCCTTAAACAAAAAGCACAGCAAGCGGTTGATTCGGAATTTGGAGTGGATACCTGGAAAGTACTTGGCGGTATAGCCTTGGGCGGTATTGCAGCCTACGGTCTGTATCAGCTTATTTCCGGTCAGGATAGTTATACTGACCAGAATCCTGCCCCGACCAATAATAGTTGGGGTAATACATTTGAAGACCAGGTATCGCAGTTTATGGCTGAGAATGGCTATTCAACACCTGATTGGTGATGAATCTTGAGCACCGCAAAGAGTGTGTCTCTCTGAACCTGACCAGACATTGTCATTACTATTTGAATCATTCAACAGTTGTCTAAAGACCTGGCTGTTGTGATCATCCACTGAAGCCTACCGTATCGATCTGATACAACCGTTTTGATAAGCGTTTAAGACAGGTGTCTCCCTTTACCGGGGCCACTATTTTTATAAACTGAGGGCAGTAACATTCGGAAAGCCCTCCAATCCAGGTTCCATTCTAGCTTGAGCAAGGGTTATTCCAACAGTTCAAGGAGTTCCGCTCGGTCTTGATGGTTACAAACCTCGGTTGCATGGCTGTTATCCATGTATGTATTGGTCTGGTAATATTACTGCTGATTTGAAAAGTGTTTTAGAGGTTCCCTCAATATAATAGACCCACCGCCCTGATCTGATATGTAAATGAAAAAAATATTATCATCTGAATGGTTAGTGCTTTTTACGCTGATGCTTCTGTCTGGTTGTACAACGGCCCTTGTGCTGGTTGGGAATACGCTCAATCTGACCCAAATCGCGGTTCAGAATGAAAAGATATATTTGATGGGGGAATTCAATAGCCAGTCATATGATCAGGTGGTGAATGTCCTAGAGGCCAACCCACGGATCAGTCAAATAGTTTTAACCGCAAATGCAGGGTCGCTTGACGATGAAATAACATTCCGGTTGGCCAGATATATTCGTAATCATCAACTGAACACGCATCTGCTTGGCAAATCCGTTATCGCCTCCGGTGCTGTTGACCTGTTTCTGTCAGGTATGGAGAGAACGATAGAAAAAGGCGCCAGAATAGGCG
The DNA here is from genome assembly GCA_023838465.1 of Candidatus Thiodiazotropha sp. GTDB lineage: Bacteria > Pseudomonadota > Gammaproteobacteria > Chromatiales > Chromatiaceae > Thiodiazotropha. The sequence goes on along the minus strand of JAIVEQ010000049.1, from coordinate 28,321 downwards.
TTCACTCGTGGTCGGACGGTATTAGGCAAGCAAGTGATTTCCCCCCCGACCATACTGATCACAAAATGAATGCCGAATACGTGGATACTATGCTCGGCAGTGATGAATTCTACTGGTTTACAATTCGTGCGGCACCAGCTGATTCCATCTACTGGATGAGTGAGGATGAGATTAGGAGATATCATCTGATAACCAGTGCGTTTCTACCTCCTAGTAGTGATAGGACACCATTTGATGAGGAGTTTTTTGAACAGCGAGTAATGATACTGGAGTCGGATGATTAAACTCTCTGGCCACATACCGGAATAACCTTTTTTAATGAGATTAACAGTGAAGTGAGATAGCCGTGACCAGCAAACAAACTATCGTTCTGGTGGAAGATGACCTGGAACTGAATCAGATGATATCGGGTTTTTTGCAAGAGGAGGGGTATCTCGTCACATCGATTTACAACGGTAATGATGCAGTCGGTGCGATCGTTAATCAAAACCCTGATCTTGTTATCCTGGACCTGATGTTACCCGGGATAGATGGAATTGAAATTTGTCGGCGTATTCGTACGAAATACATTAATCCGATAGTCATGCTGACTGCAAAGGATGACGACCTGGTTGAGGTGGCATCACTTCAGCAGGGCGTGGATAATTATCTTAACAAACCGATCAGGCCCCATGTGTTGCTGGCACATGTGCAGGCGGCACTACGACGAAGTACGATATCTGTAAAGCCGACTAACCCCGTTAATCTGGTAGTGCAGGATATAACGCTTGACCCGGAATCCCTGCGTGTGACTCTCAGTGATGAGTCGCTCGACCTGACCACTGGCGAGTTCGAATTGTTGGCAGTGCTGATGGAGAATGCAGGTCTCCCGGTCAGTCGGGACAAGCTGTACAAACTCACCCAGGGTATAGAGTACGACGGTCTGGATCGTTCCATAGATTTACGTATCTCAAATCTGCGCAAGAAACTGAATGATGAAAGTCCACCCTATCGTTATATCAAAACGGTTCGGGGTAAGGGCTATCTGATGTCTAAAAGATAATCAGCCGTCACTGCCTTTTTAATAATCGGATCGTAAACAAACGGTATGCTTACAAACGCTGACAAAAGTATGACTGACCGGGGCTGTTCTGTTCATCCATTAGAGCACATACTGGCAAGTCGTTAAGACCGACGATACCGAGCCGGCCATGAGCTTCTATTTTATCAAAATCTATCTTGCCGTTATTCTTTTTACCATCGCGGTCTTTTTTCTTACCATCTTCGTGATCTTTGAGTCGGTATTGTTGAAAAGTGACTGGAAAGACTTCAAGGAGGAACTGGTGGTAGATCATCAGCTGCTTATGCTCAAGCTGGATCAGACACAGGAAAATCAATGGGAGCAGATCGTTGCCGAGTATCAACCTGTGTTCGGTATGGTGCCGGAGCTGGTTGAGTGGGAATCGCTTGATTCAGTCGAACGTCAGGCACTTGCTGGGGAGGGATCGAGACAGTACCTGAGTGATTTTTCACTGGATGTCTGGTACGGCCTGTTTACCTTGCCGGATAGTGACAGGATGCTGAAAATTTCGGAGGACGGCTCCCCACTGAATGATATTACTGCAGACAATGTCATCTGGGTGATTCTACCGATATTGCTCATCTTATCGTCTCAGGCATTCGGTACCATCCTGATTATTCGTTCCATATCAAAACCTGTCAGGGAGCTGTCAGAGACAGCGTTATCGTTCGGTAAGGGGGATTTCAGTACCAGGATGGAGAAGCCCAGACCGCCTGTAGACATGTTGGCACATAGTTTTAATACCATGGCAGGCCAGCTTGAAGAGAAGATCCGGGAGCAACAGTTGATGATTGGTGCTATCCCGCATGAATTGAGAACGCCCCTGAGTCGTATCCGTTTTGCCTTGGATCTTTCACGTAGCAGACGGTCATATGAGACGCTGCAGCTGCAGATCGAGCAAATCGATGCTTATGTGGATGACCTGGATTGTGCGGTGGAGGATGTACTGGAGCTGACGCGCCTGCAAAGTGGTAAGGCTTCGATCGACGAAGAGATCGATCTATGCAAACTGATACACTCCGTCACAGACGGCTATCAGGATACGGGTGTTGCGATCAACATTGCCTGTCAGGAGGGAGCTGCGGTATACGGTAATGAAGGCCTGATGAGAAGAGCCTTGCATAACCTGATGCAGAATGCCATCCGATTCGCTGAGAACATGATCGCTATTGATGTGGAGATGGCAAATAGGGATGTGGTAATTCTGGTGGAGGATGATGGAGTGGGTATTCCGGCTGATAAGCTGGAAGAGATGTTTCTGGTGTTTTCCCGGTTTGACAAAAGCCGCAGCCGCGAGACGGGTGGGATTGGATTGGGACTTGCTTTTGTTCAATTGATTATGCACCAGCATAATGGCGTGGCACTAGCCAGGAATCGTGAGTCAGGCGGTCTGTGCGTAGAATTACGTTGGCCAGGTGTAAACAGAACGGAATGATGGGACCAGGGAGGTCCACCCGCAATCTTTCCTGAAGAATCTTGTTCTCATACAAATCCTTACATATGCAGACCTTTTCACGACAGACATAGAGACACTGGGGATCGATACTGTCAGCATCGATTCACACAATGCTGGAGGAAAAAACCATGCATTCTCTTTCAAAAATGTTTGTCACGCTCACAACCGCTGCCTTGTTAACTGGCTGTGGAACAACCAGCAGTCAGTACCGTCCGATCGTGGATGGTGACATAGATTCACACTATGAAGTCGACTTGATTGCCTGCAGTTCTCTCTCCGAGGAGAGAGGGTTCATCAATGATGATGTCAAATCCGAGGCTTTACTGGGTGCCGCGATAGGTGCCGTTGCGGGCGCTGTTGATGATGGCTCTGATGGGGCTGTTGGCGGTGCAATTGTAGGCGGTGTGCTGGGTGGCGGCGGGCGTGCCTGGGAAACCAGGGAGGAGCGCGAGCAGATCGTTATCGAATGCATGAAGCAACGCGGTCACCGGGTCGTCGGTTAGACCGTTTGGCTATTAAGATGACGGTTTTAATCGAGAGGATGCAGCCATTTTGTATTGATGCCTGTTTTCTATCTATCGCTGACTACAAGGAAAAATCGCTCACAAACAGTCCATGCGATGAATACAGCGACCCCATGAAACTTGCCTGCCTGGCCTTATAGTAGACAGCCTGAAGTAATAAAGAAATGGAGATAGAGATGTATATGAATAAAGTAGTAATCTTGGTATTACTATTCGCATTGTTGATGCTGTCCGGTTGTAACAATGATAAGGGTAACAACAGGGTCAATGAGTTTGTTTCTCTGGAACAAATGGCCAACTATGAAAATGGCAGTGTCACAGTTGATGGAGACACTGTGGCACTCGCCTATATAGGCCAGCTATTGATTCAGCCCGATCCACAACAGGAGTATCAGTTTTTTGCATTGGCTGCCTTTGGTGAAGATGATCAGACACCACTGCTTGTGATGTCGACTGAAGATGGTTTCCTCCCCGATTTTCAGGAGATAATGGTTAACCTGCCGGATGCCGATAACGGCTTCTACTGTGATGACAACACGGTCGAGGAGATGGCATCCACAGTCATCCTGGACGCAAAGATCTACTCCCTCGTCGGACATGATTGCAGCGGCAGTGGAGAGAATACCGGATTGACAAAGGATATACCCATCGTAATCACCCTATCCATGGTTGTTGCAGGAACAAGCGCTATCGGAATAGTGGATGATAAAGCCTATCTCGATACCGAGTTTCAGCTCGGCGAGAATCTACGCCTGTCAGGAGGCTTGGGCACCAGGACCTACAATCAGGTTTTTGATCTGGTAAAAAAACATCCTCAGGTGACGACAATTGTCGAAGGTAATATTTCCGGTTCGATTCATGATGACATTAATATGCAGACCGGAAGATTGATAAGAATATCAGGTTTGTCCACACACCTGTTAAGTACCAGTGATATTGCCTCGGGCGCCGTGGATCTTTTTTGTTCTGGCAACCGACGCACCATGGAGGATGGAGCTGCATTCGGTGTCCATTCCTGGTCAGATACTGAGGAAGGTATCGAAGCAGGAAGCCTCCCGGTTGACAGCCCGCTGCACAATGCCCAGATTGCCTATTTCAATGAAATGTTGGGTGAGCCGATTGGAAAAGATTTCTACTTCTTTACCATTAATGCCGCACCGGCTGATGATATTTACTACATGAGCAGATCAGAAATTGAGTCATTCGGGATATTGACGGATTAGGTGGACATCTGTTTCTGATACTTCCCTTGTTGATGATGAATTTGATCGTGCATATCATCTACCGTCAGATGGTCTATAATGCCCGCTTTTTCAAAGCATCTTTTCTGGGAGATTGCGGATGTCAAAAGATGGCATAAAAAAGGTCGTATTGGCCTATTCAGGTGGTCTTGATACCTCCATTATTGTTAAGTGGTTGCAGGATGAGTACCAGTGCGAAGTGGTGACTTTTACCGCTGACATCGGTCAGGGCGAAGAGGTCGAGCCGGTTCGCGCCAAGGCTGAAGCGGCCGGTATCAAAGAGATCTACATTGAGGATCTGACCGAGGAATTTGTGCGCGACTATGTCTTCCCCATGTTTCGCGCCAATGCTATCTACGAGGGGGAGTATCTACTCGGTACCTCCATTGCGAGGCCATTGATCGCTAAACGTCTGATCGAAATAGCCAATGAGACCGGCGCCGATGCAATCTCCCACGGCGCCACCGGTAAGGGTAATGACCAGGTGCGATTCGAACTGGGCGCCTATGCGCTACGGCCTGATATTAAGATTATCGCGCCTTGGCGGGAGTGGGATCTTAACTCCCGGGAAAAGCTGCTCACCTATGCCGAGGCGAATGGCATCTCTATAGAGATGAAACGTGAAGGCAAGAAATCCCCCTATTCGATGGATGCCAATCTGCTGCATATCTCCTATGAGGGATACGATCTGGAGGATCCCTGGGCAGAGCCAGGCAACGATATGTGGCGTTGGTCGGTCTCACCGGAGGAAGCCCCGAATGAAGCGACCTATATTGAGATCGGTTTCGAAAAGGGTGATCCGATCTCTATTGACGGGGAGAAACTTTCCGCAGCCACCCTGCTATTGAAGCTCAACCAATTGGGTGGTGATAACGGTATCGGACGTACTGATATCGTCGAGAACCGTTATGTCGGTATGAAGTCCCGGGGCTGTTATGAAACGCCAGGCGGCACCATCTTGCTCAAGGCTCATCGTGCCATGGAATCACTGACACTGGACCGTGAAGCTGCGCATATGAAGGATGAGTTGATGCCACGTTATGCCGAACTGGTCTATAACGGCTACTGGTTTGCACCAGAGCGGGAGATGTTACAGGCCGCCATTGATCAGACCCAGCAAGTGGTGAACGGTGTGGTTAGAGTCAAGCTGTATAAAGGGAATGTCTCTGTTGTTGGACGACGTTCTGACACCAATAGCCTGTTTGACGAGTCGATTGCTACATTTGAGGATGATGCCGGAGCCTATAATCAGCAGGATGCCGAAGGTTTTATCAAGCTCAATGCATTACGCCTCAGAGTGGCGGCTTCTAAAAAGAAATAGATTTTCACAAACGGATGGTGCGACCTAAGTCAAACCCGAATCAGGTGCAATCCTGTATTCGGGTTGGTTTACCGGTCGATGTCAAATCACCCCATCAACAACTCAAGCTGCCTGTTGTTCTCGCTGTGTTTGGTTAAGTGCTGAAAGGACAGCCTTCAGTGAGGCATTCACCGTATCCCTGTCGATGCCGGCCCCGGCAACACGGTACCCTCCCACATTGAGCTGGACATAGGCGGCGGCTTCCGCGTCAGCACCCTCTCCAATTGCATGCTCGACATAGTCGATGACGTTTATCTGCAGCTCGCTGGCGCGGGAGATTGCATCAATGAACGCTGAGATGGCACCTTTCCCACGGCCTTTGATGGTCGTTCTGCCGCCTCCAGCGTCAATATGTGCCTCAATCACTTCTACCCCCTCTTTACGGTCGATGCGGTAGCCCTCAAGGCGGTTTGGACCCTGTTCAACTACAAAGTACTTCATGAACAGGGCATGGATGGCAGCGCTCTCTATTTCGCCAGTATGTTGCTCACTCTCGCGCTGTACGATGCGGGCCAGTTCCACCTGTATCCAGCGAGGCAGCATCAGACCGTAATCACGTTCCAGGACATAGGCTACGCCACCCTTGCCTGACTGGCTGTTGACCCGGATAACCGCCTGATAGTCACGACCGATATCCTGCGGGTCAATCGGCAGATAGGCGACCTGCCAGAGTTCATCCGGTTGTTGTTGATGCAGGCACTTGCGGATAGCATCCTGATGTGATCCTGAGAAAGCGGTGTAAACCAGCTCTCCCACCCATGGGTGTCGAGGATGTACCGGCAGGCCTGTGCACTGGCTATAGACCTGAATGATCTCGTCAGGCCGGGAGAGGTCGATAGTCGGGTCTATACCCTGACTGTAGAGATTCATCGCCAGTGTAACTATGTCCATATTGCCTGTCCGCTCGCCGTTCCCCATCAGGGTACCCTCGACTCGGTCAGCCCCTGCAAGGATCGCCAGTTCGGCAGCAGCCACTGCACAGCCCCGGTCATTATGGGTATGTACCGAGACAATGACTGCATCGCGTCGAGACAGATGGTGGCAAAAATACTCCACCTGGTCGGCAAACACATTCGGTGTGCTGCTCTCTACCGTGGCGGGGAGATTGATGATGCAGGGGTGTTCAGTGGTTGGCTTCCAGGTGTCAATGACTGCATCGCAGACATCCACAGCATAGTCCCATTCGGTATTGGAAAAGCTCTCTGGTGAGTATTGGAAGATCCAGTCAGTGTCGGGGTGATTTGCAGCCTCCTGCTTGAGCAATTCTGCGCCATTGACGGCGATCGCCTTAATCCCTTCGCGGTCGCGCTTGAATACCCGTTCGCGCTGCACAGTGGATGTCGAGTTGTAGACATGCACGATGGCCCGGTGAATACCCTTCAAGGCCTCGAATGTTTTACTGATCAACTCCTTGCGGGCCTGTACCAGCACCTGCACGGTGACATCGGATGGTATTTGGTCTTCCTCGATCAACCAGCGTACAAAGTCGTAGTCGGGTTGGCTCGCTGAAGGAAAACCAACCTCGATCTGTTTCAGTCCAAGACTCACCAGCAAGTCCCACATACGACGCTTTTGTGCCACATCCATGGGTTCCAGGAGTGCCTGATTGCCGTCACGCAGGTCGACACTGGCCCAGATCGGTGATTTGTCGATGGTACGATTCGGCCACTGGCGATTGTGCATGGGCATAACCGGGGTAGGGCGATATTTGCGGTGGTCAAAGTGGTTCACTGTAAAGCTCCTGCTGATGGCACGATGGAGAAAGTAATTTTTCCTTACTCGGTAAAGGTGCCGGGGAGGGATTGGTCTCCCCGGCACCCCGATAAATCGGTGACGTGTCCATAGGAATTGGATATCTCTTTGTTACAGACCCTTGTGAGGTATCTCGTATTTACCCGAAACTTGTGGTCTCGGGCTTAATAGGGGTGGCTTGTGGCCGATGGTGAAAGATTAGTGCAGATTGATTGGCAGGTGCTTGCGAATTATGACTATCATTAACTAATATAAGAATAAATATTGCGCTATAATGTAAAGATAAGAAATATCATGCTTATGATAGCCTAAATGGAGCAACTCGATGAAGTTGGATCGATATGACAGGCGTATCCTAGAAGAGCTGCAACAGGATGGCCGTATCAGTAACCAGGATCTGGCCGAACGTATCGGTCTTTCACCTTCACCCTGTTTGCGCCGAGTGCGCGCTTTAGAAGAGTCGGGGATTATTGATGGGTACCGGGCTCACCTGGATTCGAGCAAGCTGGGACTGAGTCTCATGGCGTTGATTCATATTGCAATGGATCGCCATACCCCTGAAAGATTTGCCAATTTTGAAAGTAAGATCTATGCACTGCCGGAAGTCCTTGAGTGCCTGCTGATCACAGGTCAGGACGCTGACTACCAAGTCAAGGTGGTGGTCCGTGATATGGAAGCCTACCAGGCTCTGTTGTTGAACAAGATAACCCGTATCGAGGGTGTTAGTGGGGTTCACTCAAGTTTTGTGATGCGTCGGGTGGTGGATAAAAGCGCGTTGCCTGTGTAGCACACTACGCTAGCCAGTATTCTGTGCATCGGGTAGTAGAGGCGTTGATGGGAAATAGTGTGACAGCCATGTCACGGCCTCTTTCTTATCGTAAAATGATTTTACTGCCACATCCTTGAAATAGGTGTTGGCAGCGATCCTGGTCATGATGACATCCTTGTGATCCCTTTCGATAAAGGCCACCGCCTTCAACCTATGTTTAGTCTGCTGCAGCATGGCAATCTGTACAGGCACCGATATCGAGTAACGCCCTTTCCGTTCAATAAGTGCTGGTATGGGGTTGTTGAACATATTCAGATAATCAGTGACAGGCTGTATATCATCCTCAACGATATCGCCATTGGTATAGATGACAGCATGCAGATAACTGTTATCTTCGATACTGAGGGTGACTTTTCCGGTGTCTCTGGTATCCATAATTGGAAGTATAGTCGTCTTTTAATGATACTGGCAGGGTGTGATACTGGTTAGAGTAGACTATAAATGTGTGCAGTTTTACGGGCTATGGGTGTGCTGAAAAAATGATTGGCAATTCTATCTTTGCTAGTGAAAATCAATAACAAAAGGCATTGTGATGTAGCATGATGGTTAATGAAACGAGACGGCGGAGTGTTGATTAAATGAGTCAGACTGTGAAGCAGTTGAAAAGTGCTATTTACTCACGGATGACATGGATATGTATCAGCTGTCGGGAGAACAGAAGAGATGCTTAACAAGCAGTCTGATGATCGTCAATTGGAATTGGGTGAATTGCTAGAGTGGCTGGTCGAAGACGGTCTGATTGATGCGGAGTTAGGCCGCACCGTTAAAGCGGTGACTAAAGGCTCAAAACATAAGCAACACCCACTTGTCCTCATAGCTGACCACAAATGGCCCAATCAGCTTAACCAACAATCGATTCTTGATATCAAACCACTCACAGAGTGGTTGGCCGACAGGGTCGGTATTCCTTTATTACATATCGATCCACTCAAGGTTAATGTGCCGGCCATCACCTCAGTGATGTCTTATGCCTATGCCAAGCGGTTCAATATCATTGCAGTCGAGGTGAAATACAATGAAGTAATCATCGCAACTGCAGAACCCTTTTTAAGGGAGTGGGAGCGGGAACTTTCGCGTATTCTCGGCAAAACAATAACACGGGTGATGGTCGATCCAGTGGAGATTGAGCGCTACCTGGTTGAGTTCTATAGTCTTTCTCACTCCGTCCGTGCAGCCCACGACGACAGCCAGGATATTGGCCCCTCCAGTGTCCAGAACCTGGAACAGTTAATGGAGCTTGGGCGTAGCGGTCAACTTGAAGCAAACGATCAGCATGTGGTCAATATCGTCGACTGGTTACTGCAGTACGCCTATAGTCAGCGAGCCAGTGATATACACATCGAACCAAGTCGTGATCAGACCAATATCCGCTTTCGTATCGATGGTGTGATGCAGATGGTCTACCAAATACCCCCCTCAGTCGGTACGCCTGTAACATCAAGGATCAAGATTCTCGGGCGTATGGACGTCTCGGAAAAGCGACGTCCCCAGGATGGTCGCCTGAAGACCAGAAACAAACAGGGACATGAGGTGGAATTGCGTCTATCCACTATGCCAACTGCTTTTGGTGAAAAGCTTGTCATGCGCATCTTCGATCCGGAAGTGTTGCTCAAGGACTATCGGGCACTTGGATTTTCTCAGGTAGAGACAGGGCTATGGGGGGACCTGATCGGTCGACCGAATGGCATTATCCTGGTTACGGGACCTACAGGTTCGGGTAAAACCACGACCCTCTACACGACCCTAAAGGAGCTGGCCAGACCGGAAGTCAATGTCTGTACTGTGGAAGATCCTATCGAACTGGTTGAACCAAGCTTCAACCAGATGCAGGTGCAGCACAACATCGGTTTAAACTTCGCCAGTGGGGTGCGTACGCTTCTGCGCCAGGATCCGGATATCATCATGATCGGTGAGATCAGGGATCGCGAGACGGCAGAAATGGCGGTACAGGCATCTCTTACAGGCCATCTTGTGTTCTCTACCTTGCATACCAATGATGCACCGACAGCCATTACCCGATTATTGGAGATCGGGGTACCCCCCTACCTGCTGAAAGCCACCTTACTCGGTGTGTTGGGTCAGCGACTGACGAGAATACTTTGCCCTCACTGTAAGGAGAAGGTGCCACTCAATATGGAATTATGGGAGACCATGATTACCCCATTGCGTGCCAAACAGAGACCAAAAACGGTCTATCAACCTATAGGTTGTCTGGAATGTCGCCAAACCGGGTTTCTCGGGCGTGTGGGTATCTATGAGATGATGATCATTTCAACTGGCATCAAACGGCTGATCACTGCGGATTGTGATATCAATCAGCTACGTCGTCAGGCGATCAACGAGGGGATGCGACCGCTTCGTTTGAGTGGCGCGCAAAAAGTGGCAAGTGGCATCTCTACTATCGAAGAGGTGCTCAAAGTAGCGCCTCCGGAGAGCATAGAGATCTGATATAAGTGGTATCGGTCTTTTTGTCTCAGGAAATGCTGCGCTGTTGATATCTATTTTTGACTCATGAGTAGGGTCATACTCTATCTGTCTACGACTATTCCTGTAGCCGGCCCCATTAGGACGGTCTTATATTCTTTTTCCATAAGTTATTTAATAGCTAATAATCAACAAGATAGGCATCTGCATTGCCCTATTGAAACTTTTTTGTATCGATCGATAGGTTGTCTTGACGTTTTCTGGGTTGCATCTATACTCTCTCATGAATGGGAAAATATTCCCAAAATTATCTTTCGACTATCAAGAAATACACAACAGTCCTTGACCGGAATGGTGTACGCAGGAGGGAAGATGATGGAACAACGAAAACGCGTCTTATTGATTTCGACATTTTTAGCTACCTCCCTGGGCGCTTGCGGAGGAGGTGGCGGTGATAGTAGTAGCCCAAGCGGCGGTAGTGTTGTTACCACGGTGGGCAAGATCGACGGTTTTGGCAGTGTCTATGTCAATGGTATCAAATTCGATACTACACACACGGTTTATCAGGTAGATGATGAGCCCGGCCATGATGACACCTCTCTCGGCGTTGGAATGAAGGTTCGCATAGAAGGGAGGATTAATGATGACGGTAGAACAGGGACTGCAGATACCATCTTATATGATGATGATCTGGAAGGACCCATTGATAGTGGCAGCCTTGCTGTTGGTGATGGTGTCACCACATTTACCATTCTGAGGATGGCCGTCAGTGTGGATGAGAATAGTACAGTCTTCGATGACGGAGCCAGTTACGCAGGGCTGGAGGAGGGTCAGGAGATCGAAGTCAGTGGATTTTTCGATGGAAATCAGATTGTCGCATCGCGAGTGGAATTACAGAGTGACAGTGATGATGACTATGAAATCAAAGGCACAGTGACCGGCTATGATGGCAGCCAAGTTACCTTGGTACTACAGAATGGCGTCATCGCAGGTCCGTATGCTATCAGCAGTGCAGCTGAGCTGGACATTCCTACAGATCCGATGGGACTCTATGTTGAACTTAAGCTGGATAACAGTTCCGGCACACTAGAGGTTATTCATATTGAGAGTGAGGACGGTGATCTGATCGCAGATGATGATAGTGAGGTCTCACTACGGGGTATATTGGTTGATGACGGCAATGATGGTTTTTCAGTGAATGGGGTCTTTTTTGAGGTTTCTCCGGTAACCCGTTACAAACCTGCCAGTCTTGAAGCAAATCTTAGTGCGGGTATGGAAGTCGAAGTGGAAGGTGTCATGCAAGGTGACGTTCTGATCGTAGGGATGATTGAAGCGGAAGAGGGAGAAATCGAGATTGAGGCTAGAGTCAGTGCGGTACAGAACAGTGATGCTAAGAATGGCACTATCACCCTTGATCTTGGTAATGGCCAAAGTTTATCAGTGCAAACTGACAACTCCACGCTGTTTGAGGATAGCTCAGACTTTGACGAGGATGGTGACGGGAGCTTTACCCTGAATGAACTGACAGACAGTGACACAGTTGAAGTTGAGTTGAGCCGCTCAGGCGATCAGTACTATGCAGTCAGCGTTAAGCGAGAAGACGAAGCGTCACCCACAGTGGTAGAGGCGCCGATTGAAGCGTTCAGTGTGAACAATTCTGTAACCTTGGTGGGCGCTATATTTACAATTCATGGCGGTACGGAATATCAGTTGGACGATGACCAAGTCGATGTTGAAACCTTCTTCAGCCAAATAGTGGTGGGGGAGAGTGCCAAGATTGAAGATAGTGATTGGGATGGGTCTATTGAAAAGATTGAGTTGGAGTGAAATTTCCTCTCTAAATTCAGTGTTTATTGGCTTTTGGTGAGATGGATTAGATAAATGCCAGAGTTTGGCGGCAGTCGCTTACACGCTTCTGCCGCCATTTTTTTATAAATAGTTGCCTAAGTGGCTCAGCTTGATATGCTTTAGAGATAAAACCGGAATACCTAAGGACGAGGTATCGACACTGACAGTATGTGTGATAATCGGATGCTTGCAACTTCCTGCGGATCAGTAATATGTCCATAATCGAGTCCTATATTAAACACCTTGGTGTCAATTCCCGCATCTATTCGATGCAGGAACTTGATGATCTGGTATCTGCAGAAGATCACCCAGGTTACATGCGTAAGCATCGGGCTGAACTGCTACTTGACAGGATACGGTTTCTTTCCTCGCTCTTTTCTTTATTGATCCCATTATGGTTACTGGTCGATTATTTTTTGCTGCCTCTGAAGGTGTTCCTGCCCATTGCGCTGATTAGGCTGCTTTCAACTGCACATTTTGTTTACTTGTCACGTTATCACGCGAAAGAGGTAGGCCTGAAAAGCAGTCTGCTGCTGCTGACCGGAATGGTGCTCAATCTGCCACTGACCTTTTTCGCTTCCGCTCACTATCTGGCACTGTTACCACCGGACGAAATCTACCAGTTGCCTGTACAGCTCTATACCATGTTGCCCTATATTGCTGTGGGTTTTCTTGGTCTCTTTCCATTAACTGTACTGGAGTGCGTCATACTGGCATTGCTGTCAGCGATGGTGATCGTGACCGGATGGAGTTTCTATGACACCGATCCGTTAAACCATCTGCTACCGACCTTGTGGATGGTATGCATCATACTCAGCATCGTACTGTTCGCCACCACCTTGCAGCTACAGTATATGATTACGTTGATCCAGCGGGCGGATCATGATCCCGTGACCGGGGCCCAAACCCGTAAATCAGGTATCCGGAGCCTGATCAGAGTATTTCAACAGGCTCGGTTACATAATGAGAATCTCAGTATTGCACTGGTGGATCTCGATGATGTGGAAAATATAATCGCCGAATATGACTATGCAACTTACGACCATGTGATCATCGAAGCAGCTGACATCCTGCATGATGATTTACGTCATAGTGATCTGCTCGTTCATTGGGGAGAAAAGGTTTTTCTGATGATTTTGCCTGGTACAGATTGTGAGGGTGCAACCATTACTGCGAAGCGAATACATTCACAGGGCCTGGGTACGCTGCCGGATGGCCGATCTGTTACTGCGAGCATTGGTGTATGCGAGGTCATTAGCGACAATATCAATGAGTGGTCTGATATGTTGAAAGTGGTCGATATACGTCGAGATAATGCAAAAAAACAAGGTAAAGACCGATATATCTTGTGTGGTACAAAAACAGAGATATCAGAAGATATTGCTTAGCGCGAACAGTGGCCGCTCACTGATTATGTCTAACCTGTAAAAAAACAGAATAATTATGTTATTTCGTAAGAATATTTAATTTCTAGCTCTTGGGCACTGATGGGTTTGCAAAACAGATATCCCTGCACTTCCTGGCATCCTTTTTCGCGAAGAAATTTTACCTGTTTCTCAGTCTCGACACCTTCAGCGATGACCTGTAATCCTAGCGCCTTGCTAAGAGCAATCACAGCTTCTGAAATGGCCATGTCATCCGTATCAAAGGGTATGTCGCGTATAAAAGACTGGTCAATTTTCAACTTTTGGATAGGCAGTAGCTTGAGATAGCTCATCGAGGAATAACCGGTTCCGAAGTCATCAATGACAATTTTAACACCTAGGACGCGCAAAGCCTCTAACTGCTGAATAGCATGGGTTGTATTATGCATAATGAAACCCTCAGTGACTTCAAGCTCGAGTCTGTCTGCAGAAAATTCAGTTTCATCCAATATCGTTCTGACTTTATCGATAAAATTACTGTGCTGAAGCTGTGGTCGTGCAACATTCACAGCAATATGTCCAAAATCAAAATTATTCTCAAGCCATCTGGCTCCCTGTATGCAGGCAGTTTTCATAACCCAGGCACCTATGTCATGGATGAGTCCGTTTTCTTCAGCTAGAGGGATGAATTTTGCAGGGGAGATATTACCAAGATCTGGATGTTGCCAGCGAATCAATGCTTCGACTCCGACCAACTTCCTATTTTCAATGGCAAACTGAGGCTGGTATACAAGATGAAATTCATTGCGATTCAAGGCCATTCTGAGGGCGTTCTCTATCATCACACGCTCAAAGGCATTACTGGTCATCTCTTGAGTAAAGAATTGATAGGTATTCCTGCCTTCATTCTTTGCCCGGTACATGGCGACATCTGCATTGCGCATGAGGCTGATAATGGTATTACCGTTTGTGGGGTAGAGACTGATTCCTATACTTGCTGTGATGCAGACTTCATGACGGTCTAATATAAATGACTCGTTAAACACCGACATGATCTTTTCTACGGTGACAGCTGTATTCTCTGCAGAACCGATATTTTCGAGTAAAACGACAAACTCGTCTCCGCTGATTCTTGCTACCGTGTCATCCAGTCTGACCTTTTCTTGAATTCGAATCGCCAACTGTTGTAACAACTCATCTCCTGATTTGTGACCAAGGCTATCGTTAATATTTTTGAATCGGTCCAGGTCGATAAAAAGCAGTGCAAATACAGTTTGGTTTCTTTTTGCGTGCTTGATCGCCTGATCGAGTTGCGAGTTGAAGAGTAAACGATTTGGCAGGTCTGTTAGAGGATCATGATGGGCCATATGGTCCAACTCCTCTTCAGATCGTTTTATTGAAGTAATATCTGAAAAAACACCAACGTAGTTGACTGGATTGTCATTGTTATCATAGATGCAGCTGATATTTAGCCATTCAGGGAATATTACACCATCTTTACGTCGGTTCCAGACCTCTCCACGCCACTGTCTGTTCTCTTCAATGGAGCGCCACATTTGCTGGTAGAAGTTATTGTCATGTCTTCCTGATTGAAGTATGCAGGGGGTATGACCAACCACCTCCTCACGGGAATATCCGGTGATCTCTTCAAAGGCTTTGTTGACATCCAGAATGGTATTGTCACCGTCCGTAATAACGACACCTTCGATGGTACTTTGAAATACGGCAGCTGATTGTCGCAAGCGTGTTTCGGTAATATTTCGTTCGATGGCTAAGCTGGCGATTTGACTTAACGATTCGACAAGCTGGATCTCTTTTGGTGTGGGTACCGCAACTTTTGGATAGTAGAGTGCGAAAGCACCGAGCACCACTCCAGAAGAGTCTACAATCGGATCGGACCAGCAAGCAGAGAAGTCATAGCTTGTCCCCAGATGTCGGTAGCAAACCCAACGTGGGTCCTGTTGGATATCCTCAACGACAACCCGTTGTTGAGTGAAAACTGCAGTACCACAGGATCCAGCAGTTGGACCGATCTCCAATCCCTCAATCAGCGCATTGTAATCATCAGGCATATTAGGTGCAGCGCCAGTATGAAGGGTATTTCCTTTCAGCAGGAGGATAGAACCTCTCAAATTATTGGTTTGGCTCTCAACAGCAATCACAATCTCTTCTAGTATCTGATGGAGAGAGGCAGAGCCTTGCGAAATGAGTTCCAGGATATGCTTCTGTTTTGCTAAAAAGGATTCTGCCTGTTTTCTTTCACTCACCTCATTTGTCAGGGCGATATTTTTATCCTGGAGTTGAGTTGTACGCTCTTTAATTTGCTCTTCGCGTTGATCGATTTCATTGTTTAATTTTCTAATCAGGCCTTGATTTTGAAACTGTAGATGAATCGATTTCAGTACACTTTGGTTTGTATTGCGAGTGAACAGCGTAATCATTAACACATAAATGCAAAGTGCTAATGTCAGCCAGTTGAAGGAACTGTTCTGAAACATTAGCAGTGTCCCCCCGAGCATGAATGCCTGTGGATAGGTGTAGACGATAAAGGCACGCATCGAGACTGCAAGAATAGCGACTGATGCGCCAATAATGCCAAAGGCAAGCATGAACAGTGCAATAGAGATAATCAGGTCATTCGCAATATAGATGAGTGGGTAGATCAAGCTCCAGGATATGCCGACTAAAGCAGAACCGAAAATATAGTGGTTCATCCACTGACGTGGGCTTTTACTTTCAGGTGCCTTTCTACGGCGAAACCATAGAAAAAGTCGGTATAGCGCGGTCATTGAAAGAAAGAACACCCAGTATCCGATCAAGCTGGATTCTATTCTGGCGGTTAGGATCAAGAAGAAGATAGTGGATGTAACAAGCACCGTAGTATTTGATATGGGTGCCTGCATATAGAGAATATGGGCCTGCTCCTCTATAGTGTCGAGGCTATCATCGATTTGTTTAGAATCTGGAAACATCGCTCTCTTTAATTATCTAAATTGTGAGGCAGCAAAGCTCATTCAATCATCCAACTATTGTTTATAACGGCAGGACAATTAAGATTATTAGACATTCATACCATTTGATTTAGTGAAATCAGTTGTAGGTGTAAAAAGAGAGTATCTGTCCAGATACTTGATTTTTCAAAAAAATGAAATGTTCAGATTGAACAAATTGTGCAATTGATGAAGGGATCTGGTGGGAATGTAACTATGAGATGGCTTGTATGTTGGTTTGGGAAGACGAATAGTCACTAGCCTTTTTTAGTGCTTTAGATAGCCATCCTTCACTTCCCAGTATGTGAAGGCGTATCAGTAGAGTCTTAGGAATGTTGGAATCAGCCAAGGATCACCCATGATGATGCTGGCATGGTTGACGAGTAATATGATAAATCCCAGCAACAGCAGGGCGTAGCCGGCTAGGGTCTGCAGTTCCAGTTTAGCCTCCGCCATGATCAGTTCCTCTGCGAATATTGTGTGGGAACTAAAGTAATAGCAGTCATAAAGGGAAAATAACAGAGTAAAATAGTAAGGAAATGAGAGGTGTCTCAAAACAATTGGAATATTTACTCGAATTCGGTGCGAATCAAAGGGTTTTTATGAATACTTTGGCATTCCGCCGGTAGTTGTAAAGCTCCCGCTTGCGCATTGGAAGATGCTTCAACTCAGCTTGTACAAATCCCCGTTCCCGGAACCAGTGGGCAGATTGTGTGGTGAGTATGAAGAGCTGATGAATTCCCTGTTGCCGGGCTTGGGACTCCATCTGGGCCAATAGCCGGTCACCCCGGTCGCCTCCCCGGTAGTCGGGGTGTACAGCCACACAGGCAAGTTCAGCCATGGATTCCTGTGGGTAGGTGTAGAGCGCAGCACAGGCGATGGCCATGCCGTCCCGCTCCATCAAGGTGAATCCGTCGATTTCGGTCTCTAGGAGTTCCCGTGAACGGCGAACCAATACGCCATCCGTCTCTAACGGCTCAATCAGACTCAATAGACCGCCCACGTCATCGATACGCGCGGTACGCGTCTCTTCATAGGGCTCAGCGGTGATCAGTGTACCTATCCCATCCCGGGTAAACAGCTCTTTCAACAGTGCACCATCAAGCTTCCGGCCGATTAAATGGATGCGTTTTACGCCACTCCGGCAGGCACTGACAGCTGCCCGCATGTGTTGCTGCAGATCCACTGGAAGCTGTTTGCGGCGACTTAGCAAAGCGTCAACCTCTTTCGGGACGATATTGGTGATCAGGCGGTTTCGCGAGTCAGTCAGGCCTTTTGCTTCAACGAGACTGATCAGTTTTTCGGCACCTAATGCAATCGCCACCGAAGCGGCGACATCAGCGGCACTGAGATTAAATACCTCGCCCGTTGGTGAATATCCCAGTGGCGGCACGATAGCGATGGCACCCACCTCCAGCCGTTGTTCTAAACCAACCGCATCGATGCGCCGCACTTCACCGGTGTGACAATAGTCGACGCCATCCCGTACCCCAATTGGCTTGGCGGTGACGAAGTTGCCTGAAGCGGCCCGAATGCGTACCCCGGCCATGGGTGAGTTGGCCAGCCCCATCGATAGCAGGGCCTCGATCTCAACCCGTACTGAACCGGCTGCTTCTTTTACGCAAGTTAGTGCGGCATCATCGGTGACCCGAAGGCCGTTAATAAATTGGGTTTTAACCCCACGGGTCTTCAGTCGTTCCTCAATCTGTGGCCGAGCACCGTGGACAAGTACCAGACGAATTCCCAGACCGTGAAGTAGGGCGATGTCGTGTATTAAGTTGGCAAAACCGGTGTCAGCCACAGCTTCACCACCGAAGGCAATGACAAAGGTGCATCCTCGATGGGCGTGGATATAGGGGGATGAACCACGGAACCAGTCTACGAAACCGTCAGGAAGTGTATTTGTGGGCTTTGTCATGCTGTTAAGCCATTGTCTATAAACAGAATTGCCTAACCAGCGACTTTATCAGGTTGATCGCAGGTTGGATATGCTTGTGGGGTAAATATTCGTCCGGCTGATGAGCTTGATCGATATTTCCAGGCCCACAAATCACCGTTTGCATGCCCATGCTGTTGAGATAGGGTCCTTCGGTACCGAATGCTACTGCACCCGCTGGAGCGCCGGTAAGTTGTTCAACGGCCTGAACGATGGTGGCATCCCGGGGTGTCTCCATGGCTGGTATGCCTTCGAATACCGGCTCCAACTTCCAACTCAAACCACTTTCAGCCAGGCATTTATCGAGTCGCTCTTGCAGTTCGCAACGCAGATCGCTCAAGATCATCCCTGGCAAAGGGCGTAGGTCGAACTGCAGCTCGCACTGGCCGCAAATCCGATTCGGATTATCACCTCCGTGGATATGTCCCAAATTGAGGGTTGGTACATCAATTTCAAAGGCCTGATTATGAAATCGCCTTTGTAAATCGTTGCGCCACTGCATCACTTCGCCTATCACCAGATGCATACCTTCAAGCGCATTGACACCCAGAGCGGGGTTACTGGAATGACCTGATCTGCCGGTCAGACGAACCGACTCCATAGAGATGCCTTTGTGCATACGTACAGGCTTCATACCGGTTGGTTCGCCTATCATGGCATGACGGCCTAATCGCCGGTGAAGTGCTGCCAGTGATTTCGCGCCGCACATATTGCTCTCTTCGTCTGCGGTTGCAAGGATCACGAGTGGTTGTGTGAGATTGTCGATAGGCAGTTCACGGATTGCTTCAATGATGATGGCAAAGAACCCCTTCATATCTGCTGTGCCAATACCGTAGAAACGGTTGTTCCGCTCATGTAACTTAAGCGGGTCGCTGTTCCACCTATCAGGGTCAAAGGGCACCGTATCGGTATGACCGGAGAGCACTAGGCCCTCGTCACCGCGACCGGCGGTAGCAATCAGATTGAACTTACCCAAGTGACCAGGAAGCGGGAGAATTTCAGTCTTGAAACCCAGAGAGCTAAACCAGCTGTCGAGCAGTTCGATGACTGAGCCATTGCCCATATCCCAGGTAGGATTGACACTGCTTACCGATGCGGCGCCAATCAGGCTAACCAACATGTCGTGAAAAGATGGAGTCTGCATAATGCGATTCTGTGATCATGAGCGATAACATGCAACTGGAAATATTGATGATATTGCAGTTCAGATTCATGATCGTGGCTGATGTGGCTTATCGTTGACTGACTGGATTGTCAGGTATACTACTTGCAAAATCCGTCGACCTTTGCTTTTGTTAATCTAGTAATGTGCTGTTTGCAAGAGGTCAGGGAATGAGATTTATACAGTATCATGATGGAGAGAAATCGAACTCTGGAATATGTCGATGTCTGTCTGTTTGGAGAGTTGAGATAAAAAACAAATTTCATATATCTCAGGATGTTAACCATTTTATTCAGTGGATTTTTTCAATTTCAAGGTATAGAGGTTTTCCCTAGACCGGTGGGGTATACCTGAGGAATATTAGTTATGCGCCTCTATATCAGACACCCTACTGACGTTCCGATTGATTTTCAGTTAGGTGGGCGTGCCTCCACCAATCGTGAAATGCTGACCAATTACAGTGATGGTGGACTCTGTTTTCTGGCAGATGGACAGATAGAAACTGGTACCGAGATCCATATTGCGATTCCGATTACACCGCCTTTGTTTCATGCAACAGGTGTCGTTGTATGGTGTCGAAAAGAGGAAAATAACTACCTGGTTGGTGTTAAGTTTACTGAGCGAGAGACAGCCTATGCTGTACGCATGGTAGAACAGCTTTGTTATATCGAACATTACAAGCAGAGTATCAAGCAAACGGAAGGGCGTACCCTGTCAGGTGAAGAGGCTGCATTGGAGTGGATTGAGAGATATGCCGGTGAGTTCCCAACTTGAGAGGCCTTGATTGAAAAATGCAGACAAGATTTTCACGGATGTCCCTGCTTTTATTAATTTGCTTTTTTCATTTACCGCTGTATGCAGGGGACATAATAGCGGTAAAGCGGCTCAGTCCTGATCTTGCTCTGGAGATGGTTAAGCATGCTGTCGAGGCTTGTCGAGGTGATGGTTACCAGGTGACAGCCATCGTGGTAGCCAGTGATGGGGCGGAGGTGGCATTGATGCGGGATGTGCATGCCAGCCGGTTTACCATACAGATTGCTCGAGATAAGGCCAATGCTGTCATTTTATCGGGTATTTCCTCAGGTGTATTTCGGGACAATCGGCGCGATATCCAACAAGAGATGAATCATGTGAAGGGTATCCTGGTATTGCAGGGTGGCCTGCCAATTGAGGCCGGGGGCTATCAACTTGGTGCAATTGGCGTCAGTGGAGCACCTGGTGGAGACAAGGATGAAGTGTGCGCCGGAAAGGCTATCGAAAAGGTACAGGAGCGTCTTGAGTTCGCAGACTAGCCTGATTGAACATGAGACCATTCAGAGATAGATGGGGGATCGCTGGTGCAAACTGAATTGACAACGAGTCGCTACACACTTGGAGAAGAGATAGCCCATGCTGTGACCCATGGTGTCGGAATCCTGTTGAGCATTACAGGATTGGCACTGCTGGTAGCTTACGCCTCACTGTATGGTGATGTTTGGCATATCACCAGCTGCAGTATCTATGGAGCAACATTAATCCTGCTATACACGGCATCAACGCTCTATCATGGAATAACGGCGCCCAGGGTTAAACAGATTCTACAGCGTATCGATCATGCAGCTATCTTCTTATTGATCGCTGGTACCTATACACCATTCACACTGGTTAATCTTCGTGGTGGCTGGGGTTGGACGCTGTTCGGACTGGTGTGGGCTATAGCGATCTTCGGCGTGGTCCTGGAAGTGGTAGGTAAAAAACGAATTAAATGGCTCTCTCTATCACTCTACCTGGGGCTTGGTTGGCTAGTAGTGATTGCCATCAAACCCATGATCGATTCGGTAGAGACAGGTGGGTTGGTCTTACTGCTGGCGGGAGGACTCTGCTACTCATTGGGTGTGATCTTCTACGTCTGGAAGCGACTGGCCTATCACCATGCCGTGTGGCACCTGTTTGTTTTGGCCGGAAGTGTTTTGCATTTCTTTTCAGTCCTTTTCTACGTTGTACCGCCTGCAGGAGGTGGGTAAACCCTATTTCATCAGCACAGCCGCTGCAAACGAACCGATACCGAGTAGAAAGAAAAGCGCAGAGGAGGTTTTCCACATCGTATAATTCAATGTCTGGGCATTATTATTGTGTAGCACGATGGAGAGTATGCCAGCAATCACGAAGATTCCACCTGCTACATAGGCAATGATCTGCAGGTACTCTATCTTGACCTTTGTTGAACCCGATACGCCGCCACCAATGGTTTCAAACTTATTGGCCAGGAGGGGTTCAGTAAACAGAGCCAGTATAAAAAGAAGCCATGCCAGGCATGTTATGTACCGAGCTGTTCTGGTTTTCATGGTCAATCCCCTTCTGAATGGCAATGCGTACACGTTAAGGAAGCTCTTGGCCGCAAGATGACCGTCCATGACTTGTTCAGAGCTTCCTTAACTGCACATATCGGCATTTGGGTGATTTTCTTCACTATGGATCCTGATGAGGGTAGGGTATCTATTGAATGTAGCATTCCCGGTTAAAATCACAGTTAAAGTGTTCGGTGCTTCATGACCGCATCCTACAGGGCCTTTGCCAACCTAATCAGGGAATAAGCTAGAAAATAATTAATTATTGTGGACAAAGTGTGAGGTAACAATATGTACAGCTTTAAAACCTGTCTCGAAGGCGATATCGGAGTAATTGAAGGCCGCGTTGTGGCGGCGTTGAAGGGTGAAGGATTCGGTGTAATGACAGAGATTGATGTCCAAGCGACGATGAAAGCCAAACTCGGCATCGAAAAACGCCCCTATAGGATATTAGGAGCCTGCAACCCGTCACTGGCCAATAAAGCAATCGAAGCAGAACCGGATATTGGTTTACTACTTCCCTGCAATGTAGTAATTCGGCAAGAAGAGGATGGTTCTGTAACGGTTGCCTTCATGGATCCTGTAGCCGTTCTTCAGTTAGTGGAAGGGCCAAAGATAGCGGAGATGGCGATAGATGTAAGACAGCGGTTGGAACGTGTGCGTGATGCGATTGAAGCGGCCTGAATACTGACTGCTTTTCTAATCTGTAGTAGCTGTAACGGCCTTGTTCAACAGGCCGTATCAACTCCTACATCTACTCACTTACTTCAACATCTCGCCAAAATGCAACATGGCCTTTTATTTCAGCAGCGGCATCCTTTGGTGATGGGTAGTACCAGGCTGCATCTACGTTCTCTTCACTGTTAACGCTGATGGTGTAGTAATGGGCTTCACCTTTCCATGGGCATATTGAGGTGGTTTCACTTTCTATAAAGAACGCACTGTTCATTGATGAAATAGGGAAGTAGTGGTTGCCTTCAACGGTGACTGTCATATCACTTTCAGCCAGAACCTGGCCATTCCAGATAGCTTTCATGTTGTCACCTTAAGGTTACAGAATATGTACTCTATTCTAGACGTTAACCTTTTATAGATAGATTAATTTATATAATTCATTCCAGAGCAACGAATCAGCGTTTTCTTGTGTGGCTGGAGAATTAATTCACCAGATAGGCGCTAAAAATTTGTGCAGAGGCAGCCTCTCGGCCACCTCCTCTAGATTATTGTATTGCGTGATTCTGATTTACATGGTCACAGTTGATGGATGTATCAGATAGGCACTGCGTTATTGCAGAGTGATGAAAATAGAACGATAGATTACTTTTTCATGTCGTCCATCATCATTTTACCTTCCTCTTTCATCATCTCCTTGCTATCCATTTTATCCTTCTTCTCCATATCCATATCAGCCTCCATCGCTTTCATATCTCCTTCCATGGTCTTCATGTTCTCTTTTTTCTTCATTGAGTGGGTTTTGTCCATATCCATCGCTTTCTCGGACGACTCCATCATTATCTTGCCTTCCTCTTTCATCATACTGTCCGCACTCGCGACGGACCATATCATACATAGTGTTGAAAATAAGATAGTTTTCAGAGTGTTAGAGTTTCGCATGAGCATTTTAATTTCTCCTAAAAATGATTAGTTTCATATTAAAACCGGTAATAATCGGTTTCATGGTCAATTTAATAGGGGAAAGTCCGGTTAAGGTCACGAAAATATCACAAATCTATAACTGACAAGATTGATGTTTGAGTATGAAGTCATAGTGAGTGTAAATGCGTTGATAATATGACGAATCAATCAGGTTACAACGTGTAACCTGCATAATCAGTCATCGTTGCTGCGCATGGTTCGACTACCGTAAAGTGCTCTCTGGATGGCTTAGCCTAGTTGTTTCTCAAGGTAGCTAATGAATTTTTCAGCATCAATATGGAAATCGTTATAGATCACTTGACCCTCTGGACTAATGATTACGACCCACGGAGTGCCTCCTGTTCGATAGTCACGCATTGTACGAGGATGATGATCACCAGCTGGGTCACCTGGGTCATGGCCCATCATGATCGGCAGTTGGTAACGAATTTGAAGCTCACGGATGCTCTCTTTGGTGTTGCTGGCAAACCCTTCAAAAACGGTTTGAACAGCAAGTACTTCCACCCTGTTCTCTTGATGGAAGGCATCTGCTACTTTTTTTAATGCCGGAAATCCATATTTGTGGCAGCCGGGACACCAGTTTTGGAAACACTTGAGGTATACCCATTTATTCTTTAACTGCTGTTGTGAGAATTGACTTTGTTGGCCGTTCGCATCGATCCAGTAATCGATTTCTAGATCAGGTGCCTGCTGTCCTTTTATGCCGTATTTGTTTGCAGAGCCGGCACTGAACAGCTGTTTGGATCCTGCTAGTGAGATGATCGGTAGGGACAATAGAGAGGATACTTTAAGGAATCGTCTTCGGGAGGGGTTGATTGTTTTCATATGCCAACTCATTATTAGGTTAAGGTCTAGAGTCCGTAAAGTTATTTAAATGCACTGTCATTGACTATCAAATTCGTGTGAAAGGTCCTAGCATCTCCGACTCGAATAGCACGAGATTGTTCCAGTTATAGAAAACGTTTAAATTGAATCACTGAGCAGTAAATGCAACTCTCTACTTAATTCGTAGGGATACTATGATAATATTATTGATTTTAAAACCGGATTTGTCGTCAGGCTAATATTAGGTGGCTGTCCTCATGATAAGGCCATCATATCAATGAGTTCCTTGCTGGAAACTACATCGCAGTAGATCATGTTAATAATTTCCAGCTCTTTTTTATGAAGTTCCTCGGTACCAGCTGCACAGCAGTCTTCGACCACAACAACATTGAAGCTTTCATCAGCCAGGCTCCTTACAGTTGAGGAAACACACTGGTCGGTGAATATGCCACACATCACAACATTGACTACACCCATGTTCTGAAGTATCAGTCTAAGATTTGTACCGGTCAGTGCGCTATCAGTAGTTTTGGTAACGACAATCTCACCTGTTTTTGGCGCCAGCTCATGCACAATCTGAGAATCATCGCTATCTCTAGGTAAAAGCAGGTAGTTCCATCCCGGTTTTTTCTGGCTGAGTGAACGGTCACGACCATCTTTGAGCTGGCAAGCGATACGTGCATGGAGTACATCCATATTATGCTGACGGAAACGATCCTGTAGGTCTCGGGTTGTAGGGATGACAATGTTACGCATTCGGTGGTGAAAGGGAGCCCAGCGTTCACGTTCAACTGGGTCATGTGCAGGCTTCAGGTAGGTATTTTGGATGTCGATAGCTAGCAAGACAGTGTTTTGATAGGGAAGATCCAGATCCTGAGGTTCGGGAGCACCCTGATAATAGAAAGAACGATATGCTTTTTTCCAGTTCATCTATCCTCCTGAATGCCAGACGTGGTGTATCTGAGAAGTGTCAGAGAATAATATACTCTATTTGTGATTCTGCTCATGGTTGAGATTTATCATTAAACCATAACCTGACAAAGTGTCAGTGGTATGAAGGTGTGTCATGTCAAAGTGACAGGCATTTAGAAGATGAATGACAACTGATCTTCAACTTAGCTGCTCAAAGTGTAGTTTAATAAATATAAAATACATGGTTAAACAACGACATATAATAATAATTAAAAGTGTCTGATGCGTACTGACGAAAATGGTGTGGATTTTGCATGATTCATATGCCGTTTTGGCATATTTATATAAATAAAAAATATCCTAGGAGACCGAATCATGAAGAAATTAGCATCACTGGTAGTGCTTTCATTGGCAATTACAGGTTCGACAATCGTACAAGCAGATAAACACGGCTCTGGTATGAGCGGTATGTCCGGCATGGGCGGCATGAGTGGTATGTCGGGAATGGGCGGCATGAGTGGTATGTCCGGAATGGGCGGCATGAGTGGTATGTCCGGAATGGGCGGCATGAGTGGTATGTCCGGAATGGGCGGCATGAGTGGTATGTCCGGTATGGGCGGCATGAGTGGTATGTCCGGTATGGGCGGCATGAGTGGTATGTCCGGTATGGGCGGTATGGGCGGTATGAGTGGTATGTCCGGTATGGGCGGCATGAGTGGTATGTCCGGAATGGGCGGCATGAGTGGTATGTCCGGTATGGGCGGTATGAGTGGTATGTCCGGTATGAGTGGTATGTCTGGTATGTATGGCGTTTATAAAGTTTCTCCCAAAGGAGTGCATCTCTATCCAGTGGGGATGTCCGGAATGAGTGGCATGAGTGGCATGAGTGGCATGAGTGGCATGTCAGGTATGGGCGGCATGAGTGGTATGTCGGGAATGGGCGGCATGAGTGGTATGTCGGGAATGGGCGGCATGAGTGGTATGTCGGGAATGGGAGGCATGAGTGGTATGTCGGGAATGGGCGGAATGAGTGGTATGTCAGGAATGGGCGGCATGAGCGGGATGTCAGGAAAATAGCGGCATTGATAAACTGATCAACTTTGCAGGCTATCTATAGCCTGCTAAGTGTATGAGTCAGTAGCCAACATGATTAAGACAACAGGGACGTTTTTTTTATCTAGATGTGGAAAAGCAGAAAACTATTTGTGCAAATAATAATAAGTGCTGTAAAAAATGATGGCCATTGTCATATATTGACACAATAAACCGATGCTGAATGATCGGTTTTTTTTTGGCTTTTATTTCAACTCTATGAATAAACCAACTGAAATAATTAATCTAAATTTAAAAGAGTATTGAAGAGGATGTTACTCAGTTTGGTATTGTATTGTTATCGTAATTAATAGAATGAAATCTGTAAATTTATGGAAGAAGTAGTAATAGTAAATCAAATGGACTTTATTAAGCCGATCTAAACTTGGTTATTTATCCTTGATCACGATTGATAGGATATCTAAGTGTTTAGTTCCTCGTGCTTAGTAGTATAGTTGACACAGCAATTACGCCCTCTCGCTTTTGCCTGATACAGTGCCCTGTCAGTTGCTTTGTAAAGATCTGTAAAGGATATCTGTGTATCACCATGAAGTATATGTATGCCAGCAGAGACGGTTAGTACTCCTCGGCCGTCATTGTGTGAGTGTTTAATGTTTTTAGCTTCTACCTTTCTACGAATATTATCAACAAGTAGGTTGGCGTCATGATCGTTATTTGATACTAGTAAGCCACAAAATTCTTCACCGCCAAAACGAAAAGCCAGGTCTGAACTGCGACGCATGCAGTCCTTGAAAATATCAGTAACCTGACACAGCACTATATCCCCCTGTCCATGACCATAGTTATCGTTATATTCCTTAAAGTGATCAAGATCGAAAATAAAGAAGCAAAAGTAGTGGCCATCTCGTCTTGCGCGTTTAAACTCTCTTTGAAAAGTTTGTTGTAGATGTCGACGATTGTACAGTCCTGTCAATGGGTCTGTGATAGACAGCATTTCCATCTCTTTTGAAAGCATTTTTTGTTTCGTTAGCAATCCCCTTAGCTTGTCGTAGACTTGATCATGACTCTTTTTGAAATAGAAAATAATGTATGTCAACAATAGCGAAGCTAATGCGAAGCGTAGGAAACTTTTGTCACTCCATGTGCCATTCTGCCATTCGCCGATACCCATAAATACTATTGGAAAAATAATAGAGTAAAAAACTGCGGTATGTATCAATCCGCTGTACTGTCCTTTTGTTATTATGGCGAACAGAGGGAAAAAGAATGTCCAGATAAGTGTAAAATCCTGATTTTTAGTGATTAGAGTGAGTGGTATGAATAAGAAATAAAGAACTAGGATGACGGTGTTATCTAAGCGTTGCAAATTCTTGTGGTGGTAGTAATCAAAAATCGCGGTTGTTGTCAGAATCAGTGCTATACCATCAACCAAGGCCACCCAGTAGACCTCTGTGAAGAAATTATAGATACAAAAAAAGCACAGAAACAGCGAGGCGATAAATAGAGAATAATAGTAAGCGATCAATAAACCCCACCTTGTAGCAGAATCACCCCACCTTTAAGCTTTCACCATCAAAGTTCCACGGTAACAGTGTTTCGATC
>JAIVEQ010000048.1 GCA_023838465.1 Candidatus Thiodiazotropha sp. | reverse complement strand
TAGCACTCAATCGTTTTATGATCGAATTCGAAGACCGATTAAAGGACTTCGTTTAAACAAGGGCAGTTACACAGAATTATTTACAGGCTCAAAGAGTAGGGTGCCGTTAACAGCTCCTAACTCATAAGTGCCAATAAAAAAGGACGCTCAGAGGCGTCCTTTTTTATTGCTGGTGGTTTTATCTCCTTTTAAAAGGAGAACTGACAGCCTCTCGATATACCTGACTCCATAGTCAACTATTACTTAATAGCACTGGTCATACTATCGCTGCCACCCGTGTTATCGGTCCAGGCGAGTTCGAGTTCATCACCTTTGGCACCACCAGAAAACTTGAATGAAATGTAGGGGTTTTTTGAAACACCGCCACTCCATTCCGCAGTCATGACTGTGTTGCCTTTATGCTTACAGACAACTTCTTGTATAAAGTGAGCGGGTATCTTTTTACCGGTCTTTTTATCTGTACGGCCACCTGTTTCCATTGGGTGTGTCATCAGGGCCTTAACGGTGGTTACACCACCTTTCTCTTTGGCGCGGATCTTGATCGATTTAGCCATTTTTAATTCCTCGTATACTGTTTAGTGGGGTTGGTACCGGTACGGATCAACCGCCACAACCACCGATGGTGACTTTGACTTCTTTTTTGGCGCTGTGGAGTTTACCGCCGGCCTTTACCACACCGACCACATCGCCTGTCTTACCCATTTTGATGCGGGTGGATACAAAACCTGTTGCGCCGGGGCCCATGACAAAGTTTGCTACCAGAGGTACAGGGTTATTCGATGCAATGATTGCAATCGACTCAACACCCTCCATGGCTGTTTCTACAGTAACAGGGACAACAGCGCCATTCTCTGCGATATCAGGTGCCTTAACCGTTATGTCGGCAGACTCTGCTGTTTCGGAGCTTCCCAATAGTGCCTTCAGTGCACCAGAAAGCTCTTTCGATTCGAATGCTTCTTTGTTCCAAGCGGCAAGAATTTGTTGTGGTGCCAGCATGCCGGCTGCAGCAGCAACGCCTACCGTTCCTGCAGCGAGTGATCTCTTGAGGAAGATCCTGCGTTTCATTTCAGTGCTCATTCATTCTCTCCAGACTGAGAAAGGTTAGTGATTAACAGTTTTCATGAAACTGAGTTGGTTGGTCAATTTCATTTCCCGGATGTTGTGTCATCGATATGCAATCTAGCAAAACTTCAGCGTAGCGTTGCATCATAACTGCCAGGGTTGAGCGCAATTTTTGTCAGCAGTCGTCATTGTTTTTTGCATTTGTCAGACAAATTCGCTGAGAAACATCCAACAGGTTCCCTACATGCTTAACGCATGATCTAGGTAGACTGTATTCGAATAATTTGGTGTTTCTTGCGACATCAGACGCTTTAGAACAACTTTTATCGAAAAAAGTTGCGACTGCTCGCACTATGTCCTCCATGTGTAAGTTGCAGAACGGCAAGACCGGATCGGTAATTCTTATAAAAATAGGCTCGCCGGTACAGGTTTTACCTTTACAGGTAGGTCGTAAGAATACCTAAACAATCTGTGATATCAAGTGAAAAATGTTGAAATATTAGTGATTTGTGATGTTCTTGAAGTGTCTTCTGCATACTGGAGTTGGGTTTATTGTGTAATTGATTAGGGTTTACCGGAATGACCCATCAGGAATAGTGTGCCTATCTGCTACTTCATAAACAGGGAAGTGCTGTGTGGGGCATCGCTCTTTTTAATAAAAAAGCTATCGGCACTACCGTTTGTCGGCTTTCTCTTGTGCCTTCAGCAGGTCCCGTAGTTTATTTAGACGGGACTCGATTTTTGATGTCTGATAGAAGTTGGATTTTCCATTCGTATTCAGGGCAATCTCCAACTGTTGCACAGCAGGGCGTAATTCTCCATTGGCAACAAAAGCTTCAGCCAGCATGCGGTGAGATTCAACTTGGTTATTGTCAAGCTCTTCTATCTTGCTGAGCATGCGATAGAGTCTTGGTTCGTTATTGCGTAGAGCAATCGTTTGTTGGGTGATCTTGCGGGCTGCCCCGAGTTGTTTGGCCATAGTGAGTGCATCGATATAGGCAACCGCGAGGGGGTAGTTTTCCGGCATCAGACTGTAGTAAGTATCGAGAATATTGAGCGCTTTATCTTTGTTGCCATCTTCTCCTGCAATCATCGCAGAGGACAGAATATACTCTACCTGACTCGGGTTCTGCTGGAGTATGTTTTCGATGATCTTTTCAGCTTTCTCATACTGACGATTGGCTGACAGGGCGAGGGCATAACCATATTTGTGGGCTTCTTGGTTAAGATGGCGTCCATCGTCGAGTCCACTGGAAAAGTGTTTGATGGCCTTGCTGGAGTCTTTGAACTGTCTTACACGCAACGCTTCCCGGGTAAGATAGTAACTGAGGTTACCTTTGAATTGGCGATAACTGTACTTCTCCGCCCGTCCCAAAGCGTCGGCTACACGATTTGTAGTGACCGGGTGGGTGCGTAGTATCTCCGGTATACCCGATTCATAGAGTCGACTGGCATGGGTCAGACGTTCAAAGAATACTGGCATAGAACGGGGATCGAAGTCCGATTTGGCAAGTATCTGGATACCAACCGTATCGGCCTCCTCCTCATTGCTACGGGTAAAGTTTATCTGTTCCTGGATGGCACTGGCCTGGACACTTGTGGCCATGGCTATGCCGGCGTCAGGTGAGCCGGCTACACCAACCAGTATAGAGGCCAGAATCAGTGCTGCAGTCTTGCCGCTCATGCGATTTGCTGCATCAAAAGCGCGTAGCAGATGTTTCTGTGTGACATGGGCAATTTCATGAGCGATCACAGACGCCAGTTCACTCTCGCTCTGTGTTGCGAGGATCAACCCGCTATAGATGCCAATATAGCCACCTGGGCCGGCGAATGCGTTGATTTCGGGTTTTTCAATCACAAAGAAGGTGAATTTCTCGCCTACAGCTTCGCTCTGTTTCAGGAGTTTATCGCCTAATTGCTGGATGTACTCAGTAATTTGCGGGTCATCCAGGACATGTCCCGTCTTGCGTACACTGAGCATGAATTCTCTACCGAGTCTGGCTTCATCGCCAGGTGTCAGGTATTGATCTGATGGTGAACCGAGCTCTGGCAGTCGGATAGATTCATCCTCTGTGGCACCAGTCGTGGTCACAACTATCAAGGTGGTCAATAGAAAAAGAGTGAATTGGGCGAACAGCTGTTTGATTGTCATGCCTTTAACTGATTCCCTGCTGGGCCTGATAGTTCCTGGGCCAAATAAATTCAAATCGAACATATCTACATAGTTGCAGACTAACGGGTTGGTGATGTGGGATCAATTTGTTTAATCTTAGCCGCCCACGACCAACCGGCCGGACTCTGTCCGGCATACATTGGATAGCATGATGGAGGTTCATTGATGAAGAAAAGAGCTGGAGTCATAGTGATGGCTATGCTGGTTACCGGAGTCGGGCAGGCGGATCAGGCCATACAGGCTCATATCGAAGAGGGTAAAGGTGTTATTAAGGCGTTTTTTGGCGATCTCAAAGGCGAATTGGTAAAGGGAATGAAACAGAGTGGGCCGGTCAGTACTATTGCAACCTGTAACACGGTGGCGCCCAGTCTCGCCGAGGCCCACACGCAAATGAGTGGCTGGGAAGTAGCCAGAACCAGTTTTAAGGTACGCAATCCTGATAATGCCCCGGATGCATGGGAATTGTCTGCGCTGAAGGAATTCGAGGATCGCAAGGTTGCAGGAGAGGATCCGATGAAGCTTATTAAGGCCGAGATGGTCGAGGAGAAAGGCCACAAGGTCTTTCGCATGATGAAGGCAATTCCCACCGCTGAAGTTTGCACCAAATGTCATGGTGATACCCTTGCTGCCCCGGTGGCTGCCAAACTGGATGAACTCTATCCAGCAGATCAGGCACGTGGCTACAAAGTGGGTGACCTGCGAGGCGCCTTTACCCTTAAAAAACGGTTATGACTTAGGGTGCTGGCGGGGTTTCTGAGGCCCTGCAGCATCTGAAATACTCACTCAATTGAGCTGAATACGCTGACCCCAAGGAGTCAGCTCTTTACCTTTTACTAACCAGATCACAGGATAGTGAGGTGCCTGTTTGGGAAATGCCCCTTCCGCATCGGTAAAATAGACCAATAGATCGGGACTCAGGCCCTGTTGTGCAACCCATTCGAAGACCGGTTCGAAATGGGTGCCGCCACCGCCGGTGATGTGAGTCGGTAGTTGAAAATCCTCCCAGGCTTCATATATCCATGGTGCATCACCGGCAATTGCGGAATCACAGGCCAATAGGGTGATTCGGGCTCGCATCTGGCCCTTCAAAGCATTGATTTCAGCAAGAAACTCACTCATCTCATGGTCCTGGATGGAACCACTGCTATCCACGGCAACTACCAACTCAAGTTGGTTACTGCGTAAGCTAGGAAGAATGAAATCGCCTTCACGCCGGGAGGGTCGCATATAGCTGAAGTCATCCCGTGCGATGGCGGTCATATAACGAGCGAGTAACAATCGCCAGGGGAGTTGTGGCTGCAGCAGGTGATCCACTATGCGCGCCATGGCGCCATCCAGTTTGCCCACCTGCATAGCCTGTTGTGCGGCCCCGGCAAGACGCTGCTGCCACTGAATATTTAAAGTTTCCGCTTCATCGGGAGTAAGGGGTGGTGGTTGTGTTGCAGTGGAGCCTGAACCGCTCTGCTGATTCTTGTTATCTTCGCCCTCATTGTCCGTCTCTGTCTGTTCGTTGTTTGACGAAATATCCCGCTCTGTTTTCCCGCTACCGGAGCCTTTACTGTTGTCTTGATCGTAGACATGATTGTCGAGTGGTGTCTGATCATCTTTTTGGTCAAGACATGGGTATATCTCTTCTGCCGTCATGCCCTTGAATTGAGGTAGAAACAGGGATCCAGGAGGCGCTTTCAGACCATCTTCTACCAATAATGGATTGATAGCGTAGTCGCAGGCCATATCCCAATGCAGTTTGCTACGATGCTGACGTCTGGAGAAGTGAGAAAGTGCGCAGTGCAGGGCCTCATGCGCCAGCATGAATTGAGTTTCGTCGAGACTCAACTGATCGATAAATTCCGGGTTGAAATAGAATTTTTTAGCGTCGGTAGCCGTGGCAGGGCACCAATCAGGATTTGCCTCTTCCATGGGGAGGCGCATGACCAAAGCGCCGAGGAAGGGTTTGTCCAGGATCAACTTGGTGCGGGCTGCCGCCAGTTTGGTTTCGATCTGTTCCAGGTCCATTGGAATTATTATCCGCAAATGAATGCAAATAAATGTGAATGATTGTTAGTGTTGCTCATATTGCTTTGGCTTCCTATCCTAACCATTCTCGCCTGCCTTCTCTCTGGGGGTTAGGGGGATGTTGGTTAGGCATGATCGGGATTTAAACCAGAAAATTTTGCATTTTTTTTTCGCGTTCATTTGCGGACTTAATCTATTCATACAACATGACATCAGATACTGCTTGGGCCCAGTCGCTGAACTGGGGTACGGCAAAGATGGCCTCTCCAATAGCGCGATGCATGTCGGAGACCAGCATAACCCCCATCTCCCGTTGTGGGAACTGGCGTGCATAGTCCAGAATGTGGCCATGTACTTCTGTACCCTTGCCCGCATCCTGGGCACGGATGGCACGACCGACCAAGGCAGCGGCGACAGCATACTGCAAATCGATCTCTTCCGGAGCAGACACCTCCTCGCCAGCAATAATGGCATCCAGGTCGGGCAGTTTGTCCAGGCTGTTGACAAAGGCATTTAACTCCACACCGGCAGCAGGTCCCACGCAAGCTTGCAGTGCACCTTGCATGAGTTGTGGGTGACCAGCAAATTTTTGCAGTGCCCGATGAGCAAACTCCCAAGAACGAGGGGAGGGGAAGGCCACCGGATTGTGTGCCGGATCGAAGTCGAACAGTAATTCAGGTCGAAAGCGTAAAAAAGCGATGATACGTTCGTCGATGTTATGACGATAGGCCCAGGCAACCCAGTCATCCAGATTGGTCTCTACTTCGAAGTGAGAGAAGCGATTAGCCAATGGCGCAGGCATACTATAGGTGACGCCACGGTCACCCTGTCGATTACCTGCTGCAAAGATGGCCCAACCTTTCGGTACCTGATACTCGCCTAAACGCCGGTCGAGAATAAGCTGGTAAGCAGCTGCTGAGACTGTAGGTGGCGCTGAGGTGATCTCATCCAGGAACAGGATGCCCTCCTGTCCATGCCGTTCACTATCTGGCAGAATCGAGGGGATGGCCCAGTCGACGCTGCCGTTCACTCGAAAGGGGATACCCCGGAGATCGCTGGGCTCCATCTGTGAGAGTCGGATATCGATAACCGGCGAATTATGGGTGAGTGCGACTTCCCGCACCATGTCTGATTTACCGACACCAGGCGCTCCCCAGAGCATGACGGGCGTATGGTGACCGGCTCGGGTACTGATGAATTCCTGTTCCAGAATTGTGAGCAACTGAATAGGGCGCATGGTAATTTCCTAGTCGAAAAGATTTCTGACCGCCCGGGCCAGTTGTTTATAGACTTCGGGGCCATCCACATCCATCACCTGGTCGATGACCCAGCGATTGTCATGCTCATCGCTACCCATCACCTGTTGAATCTCAAAGCCAAGATGACGCAGAAAGGGGTAGCTGGGGCCATCCTTACTGAAGTTAAATTCAGCATATTCAACTGATCGGAGGTTAAACAGGGCGATGAATTGGTTGGCATGATCACCGGGGCCGAGCAGATCGGCTGCATTGTCCCGGTAGTGATCGGCGAGTTTCATTACAAGAGCGGTAATGATAGCGCCCCGGCTCTCATTGTCGACCATACCGTGGATCAGACGATCGCTGATCTGTACTTCGTAGGCTAAATACTCGGTAATCACCGCCAGCCGCTGACAGTCATCTTCATAGACAAAGTGCTTGCCGTGCAATGTGATAGCTTTGTCTAGTGCTATGCGCCAAGCTATGAATGCGATTGCGCCTCCAAGCTCATCTGCAGAGCGTGAGGCATCCTCATCGTGCCACTGACTTTTAATTCTGATGGCCAATACATTTCTCCTCTATTCCATCCACACACAGTTGGTGGGGACTGAAAAGCAGTCAAGTCGTTTTGGGGAAGATGCCACCGGAGTTCGATGGTGCTTGTACTGCAGGCTTAATAACCAAGTATTTTACTGGGTATAGGCTGGATTTCAACCTAGAATCCTCAGTTGACCACTATGCACGTTACCCTTCACGCTGTTCAACTGAGGATTCTAGGTTCAATGATTCGGGGGAAAAAACAGGGTTGGATCTCATTATTTGGCCCTTTTTTTATTTGGGTTACGCAGTAACACATAGGCTGCACCCGTTCCTCCATCCCTGCGGGTGGCTGAGGTGAATGCGAGAACATCATCCCGTTGTCTCAGCCAGAGATTGAGCTTCTGCTTAAGAATGGGCTGTTTACCTTCCGAGCGATACCCCTTGCCGTGGATGATACGGACACAACGAATATCACGTTCTTGGCAGGCCTTGAAAAACCGGTTAAGGTCACTGCGTGCATAGCGTACAGTCAATCCGTGCAGATCCAGTTCGGCGCCAATTTCCAGATAGCCTCGACGCAGATCGTACATGACACGCTGTTGAATACCTGGACGAGCGAAGTAAAGTTCATCCCCTGTTTCGATCTCTTGGTCGGAGTAGAGGTCATGCTCCTCTTTATCCTCATCTCCGACAGGAAGATTCAAAGGTCTGGGGGGTAATCTGCGGCGATAGGGTTCAGCACGTTTCTCCTGTAACGGCTCTACATCACCAAGTTCTTTGAATAACAGTATGTTATCGTCAGTTTTTTTCTGATCTTCACTCATTTTCAGTCTGCCGAGAAGGTATTAGAGAGCATGTTAGGAGTTGTGAGGGGGAATCTCAATCTCGTGCGGGCTTCGGAGTACATGAGAGGGATGAGAAGGTTGGGTATTTCCAGTATATTGTGCCCGGTATGAAAATCCTTCTTAGCAACGACGATGGCTATCAAGCGCCTGGTCTACAGATATTGGCTGAACAGTTGTCGGCAATAGGCGATATTGTGGTGGTGGCACCAGATCAGGATCGCAGTGGTGCCAGCAACTCCCTGACGTTGGTTAATCCTCTCCGTGCCCGTACCATGGAAAATGGTTTTATCCGGGTAGACGGTACACCTACTGATTGTGTCCACCTGGCGATTACCGGACTACTGAGTGAAGAGCCGGATCTTGTAGTCTCAGGTATCAATGCCGGCCCAAACATGGGCGATGACGTACTCTACTCGGGTACGGTTGCAGCGGCTACCGAAGGACGCTTTTTGGGTTTTCCCGCGATTGCTGTCTCCATGAATTCTCACGATCCCGTCCATCTTGAGACAGGTGCACGTGTTGCCGTGGAGTTGGTTAGTCGATTGATCCAATCACCTTTAGCGGAGAATGTCATTCTTAATGTCAATGTGCCTGATTTACCCTATGAACAGTTGCTGGGTATTCAATCCACCCGTCTTGGACATCGACATAAGGCTGAGCCTGTGGTGAAGACAACCGATCCACGGGGAAGGACCATTTACTGGGTGGGACCTGCCGGGGCAGAGCAGGACGCTGGACCCGGCACAGATTTCTATACCGTACGCCAGGGTTATGTTTCCATTACGCCGTTACAGGTAGACCTCACCAGGCACAGTGCTCTGCAGGCGGTAAGCGAGTGGCTGAATCAGTGAATATGCGTCCCGAACACCAGGGCATAGGAATGACATCCCAGCGTACCAGGGAACGATTGGTGCAACGACTGCGAAAAAAGGGTATTCGTCATCAGGGGGTCCTGGAAGCATTGCGCAATACCCCCCGACATATTTTTGTTGATGAAGCGCTGGCCAGCCGCGCTTATGAAGAGACAGCGCTTCCAATAGGACATGGTCAGACCATCTCTCAACCCTATACCGTAGCACGCATGACCGAGGCATTGTTGGAGGTGGGTACACCGGAAATGGTATTGGAAATTGGTACCGGGTCAGGTTACCAATGCGCTATCCTGGCCCAATTGGTACGGCGTGTTCACAGCGTTGAGCGCATCTCGGCATTGCTCGACCAGGCGCGAATCAGATTTAGGGAACTTGGTCTGCGGAATATTCGTCTCAAACATAGTGACGGAGGGATCGGTCTACCAGAGTATGCGCCGTTTGACGGCATCATCGTGACAGCAGCCCCCGCCGGATTGCCGCAAACGCTACTACAACAGCTGGCCATTGGAGGTAGATTGGTTTTACCGATCCAAAATAATAAAGGACGACAGGTTATGGTACGGGTAACACGGACATCTGATGGGTTTCAACAGGAACATCTGGAATCGGCAAACTTCGTACCATTGATTGGTGGAATGATTTAATGCGTCTTTTCTCTTCCCTGTACGCACGCACCATGCAGTGGTCACGTCATCCTCATGCACCGGCCTATCTTGCGGGATTGAGTTTCGCTGAATCCTCGTTTTTTCCGATTCCTCCCGATGTCATGTTGGCACCGATGAGTATGGCGAGGCCGAAACGTGCCTGGTATTTCGCTGGATTGACCACACTTGCCTCGGTGATAGGAGGAATGTTCGGTTATCTGATCGGTATGACTGCTTTCGATTTAATCGAGCCATGGCTGCACAATTGGGGATATTGGGAGGGCTATCAGGATACCAAGGAGTGGTTCGATCGATGGGGATTCTGGGCAATATTCCTTGCTGGCTTTTCACCCATCCCTTATAAGATTTTTACCATCACCGCAGGCGTCATCGGGATGGCATTCATGCCCTTTGTCGTCGCTTCCGCTATTGGTCGGGGAGCACGCTTTTTCCTGGTCGCGGCGCTGATGGCATGGGGTGGAGAGCGTATGGAGCGAGCATTGCACCGGTATGTGGATCGTCTCGGTTGGCTATTGGTGATTGCCTTTTTACTTTTAATTGTTTTTCTCAGATAGCCAGGGGGTTAGGTATCGTCAATCTGCTCGCCAGAAGCCGACGCCAAATGATCATGCTGGGACCGATCAGTCTCATGCTGCTGCTGAGCCTGCTAATCAACACAACTGCCTGCTCATCCAAGGGCAGTGCTCCTGTCTATACACGCTCAACAACAGAAATATCTCGAACCAGTTCAGGGACTAGACAGAACACTCCAGCACAACCGCTGCGACGCAAAACTTCGTTAACCTACTATCTGGTGCAGGCTGGGGATACACTCTATTCAATTGCTTGGCGATATAATCTGTCACATGAATTAGTGGCGGTTTGGAATGGTATCAAAGGGCCTGAGTATCCCATCTATCCTGGGCAGAGGTTACGTCTTAAGCCACCTGCTACAAGGCAAAAGAGATTGCCAAATCACTCGCTTAAAACGCAGCCTGTGCCACAGAAGAAGCACGTCGTGCCACGGCAGAAACAGCTGTCACGAACGACCCCTGTTGCTCCCCAGACTCAAATGCGGAAAAAGCCGACGAAAAAAGTCGCTACCTTGAAATCACCGCAACAGGGAAAGTTGAAAAAGGGTATCAAGTTAAAGTGGGTCTGGCCGACCAAAGGAAGAGTGGTGCAGACCTTTTCCGGTTCAGATCAAAACCGAAAGGGGATCAGGATTCGTGGAGACATGGGTCAGCCTATAGCCGCAGCTGAGGCAGGAAAAGTTGTCTATGCAGGAGGAGGATTGGTGGGCTACGGAAACCTGATTATCATCAAACATGACCAGGAGTTTTTAAGTGCCTATGGATACAATCGCAAACTACTGGTAAAAGAGGGTGATAAACTCGCCAAGGGCGATATAGTGGCGCACATGGGCTCACCCAACAGGGGGGGGCAACCGATGCTCCACTTTGAAGTTCGGAAGCAGGGTAAACCGATTAATCCGTTACCACTGCTGCCACGTAGATAGAAAAAATAAAATACCCGCACCGTACCAAAGGGTGACTGAGGTGTGCTTTGCATAGAAAATCCGGGAACATAGTCGCCTGGTGATAGGAAAATGCAAAAGCATGACCTTGTTGATGGAGATGTGAGATGAGTAAAAGGCCTGTAGAGCCCGATAAATCTGAAGAGACTGATGTCGTTGAAGCTCTCGGGGATGATGAAGTCATCCTGGAAGATGACGAAGAGAGTGATGACGAGGTTGTGAATGAGAAGCCGGAGGTTGTTAGTGATGCCATAAAAATCAAAAGTAGTGAGCCTGGTGACGCGCAAATGGATGCCACTCGGCTCTATCTCAATGAGATAGGTATTTCCAAGTTGCTGACTGCTGAGGAAGAGGTCTATTTTTCCAGACTGGCCCAGAAGGGTGATCAAGCTGCCAGGCAACGAATGATAGAGAGCAACCTGCGTCTGGTCGTTAAAATCG
Source organism: Candidatus Thiodiazotropha sp. (assembly GCA_023838465.1). Lineage (GTDB taxonomy): Bacteria > Pseudomonadota > Gammaproteobacteria > Chromatiales > Chromatiaceae > Thiodiazotropha. Next base: position 18,301 of record JAIVEQ010000048.1, on the reverse strand, counting down.
CGCGACGCTACATGAACCGTGGTCTGGCACTGCTCGACCTGATTGAGGAGGGGAATCTCGGTCTGATTCGGGCCGTAGAAAAGTTTGATCCTGAGCGTGGCTTTCGCTTTTCAACCTATGCAACCTGGTGGATTCGTCAAACGATCGAACGTGCGATCATGAATCAGACGCGCACCATACGCCTCCCCATTCATGTCGTAAAAGAGATCAATGTCTATCTACGTGCGGCACGAAAGCTGGCTCAAACCCTTGATCACGAACCCAGCTCCGAAGAGATCGCTGATCTGCTGGATAGGCCCATTGATGAAGTCAAACGCATGTTGGGGCTCAACGAACGAGTGACCTCTGTAGATACCCAGTTTGGTAAGGATGCTGATAAACCCCTGCTCGATACCATTGCCGACGAGAAGAGCATGGATCCGACGGTGGATATCCAGAATGATGGTTTAAACGCCAATCTCGATCGTTGGCTGAGTAAACTGAATGACAAACAGCGTGAAGTAGTGGAGCGCCGTTTTGGCCTGCATGGCTATGAGAACTCGACCTTAGAGCAGGTTGCTAACGAATTGGGCGTGACTCGCGAGCGGGTCAGACAGATTCAGATGGACGCCCTCAGGCGCCTGAGGGATATCCTTGAGCGAGATGGTTTTTCTGTTGAATCAATCTTCAAATGAGCAGTGCTCCGATCATTGTAAAAAGAACACATAAGCGATAATTGATAGTGACTAAGTCATGCTGCATTTCAGATGATAGGGGTGTCATGACGGCATTGGAGGTTGCCTGCAGCGAGTGCGGTCTTGATCCCATGTGCCAGGTCCTTGACTACTCTGAGCAGGGTAGTGGCGTTCCTCCTGGTGTTTTACTGAGACGACAGCCGGTCATGAAAGGGGAGAAACTGTTCTCTGTCAATCAGCCATTTCACGCAGTCTATGCGATCAAATCGGGTTCTTTCAAAGCAATAGTTCCTGATATGACCCAGGGTGAACGTGTTGTCGGTTTCTTTCTGGCTGGAGATTTGATTGGGGCCGAAGGGATGGCCAATCGCCAATATTCTTACACCATTCGGGCACTAGAGCAGAGCAGTGTGTGTGTTCTGGAGCTTGCTCGGCTGTCAGAGACAGGACGGTCCACTGAGGCCATCCAGGGTGCGCTTATTGAGATGCTGGGACGAGAAGTCGCATTGAATCATCTGGTGACCACATCTTTAATTCAGCAGAATGCTGATCAACGAATGGCTGCTTTCCTCATCTCTCTTTCCAGGCGATCGGTAACCCGGGGTTTTACCAGTGACCAGCTTGGGTTGAATATGTCCAGAAGCGATATTGCCAGCTATCTTGGACTCGCACGTGAGACCGTAAGCCGTATATTGACAAGATTCCAAAACAGCGGATTGATCAGATTGCGTAAACATAACCTCAAATTGCTCAACCGCATAGGGTTGGAGAAAGTAGCCAGCTCTCGCTAGCGTTGCTCGTGATCTAGATTACAACAACAAAATCGCGTTCAGTATGAAATGGCGAAAGACCAAGTAGTAGTTAGCAACAATCAATGTTGCAATGCTCAGTTGCAATTGTCTGCTCCCTATTTTCTGACTAAATTAGTCGATTATTCGTAACAAAAATCTTGTTTTTTTCAAGTTTCGTTGATCTATGTCAATTAATCTGATGTCCTCATAAAATCCTTTTTGCATCAATATCTTACCTTGCGCATGTGGCATTAGGTTTTTCTAATGTTCGTATTGACATCTGGTCCATTTAAGAGTGATATATGTCACGCTGCAATTGTGGCATTTCACGCAATTGGGGTTGTTTGGGGTTTTCCGAACAAGAAATTCTAAAGTTCCGTTCAATTATCTGTTTTTAAGAGGGGGGTTCATGGACGCCGCAGCCGAGCAGAAATACAACTACGCTGTTGTACGCTGGTTTACCGTCATGGCCACAGTCTACTTAGTCGTAGGCGCGTTGGTAGGTGTTTACATCGCTGCCGAATTGGCATGGCCATTTCTAAATTTCGATATTCAATATATTACTTTTGGACGTCTTCGTCCGCTGCACACCAATGCGGTTATCTTCGCCTTCGGTGGATGCGCATTGATGGCGACATCGTACTACAGCGTTCAACGCACCTGCGGCGTAAGGCTCTGGAGTGACAAGTTGGCCTGGTTTGTTTTTGTCGGTTGGAATCTGATCATCGTGTCAGCGGTTATCAGCTATCCACTTGGTATCACTCAGGCTAAGGAGTATGCAGAGCTTGAATGGCCGATCGATCTAGCGATTGCTGTCGTCTGGCTTGTCTACTCGTTCAACTTCATCATGACGTTGGCGACCCGAAAGTCATCGCACATCTATGTGTCCAATTGGTTCTTCCTGGGCATGATGGTGATGATCACTTACCTCCATGTAGTGAACAGTCTGGCGATCCCAGTAAGCTTGTTCAAATCCTACTCCCTCTTCTCTGGTGTTCAAGACGCCATGGTGCAGTGGTGGTGGGGACACAATGCTGTAGGTTTTTACTTGACTGCAGGCTTCCTGGGTATCATGTACTACTTCATACCTAAGCAGGCTGGACGTCCTGTCTACTCCTATCGTCTGTCTGTCATCCATTTCTGGGCGCTGATGTTCGGTTATGTATGGCTGGGCGCTCACCATCTGCAGTACACCGCTCTTCCAGATTGGACAGGCTCCTTGGGTGCAGCAGTATCCATAGCGATGATCATCCCATCTTGGGGCGGCGCCGTGAATGGTATGATGACCCTCTCGGGTGCTTGGGACAAACTGCGCACTGATTACATCCTACGTTTCATGATCATGTCCCTGGCATTTTACGCCATGTCTACCTTTGAAGGGCCGGTCATGTCGTTGAAGACAGTCAATGCACTCTCTCACTACACTGATTGGACCGTCGGACATGTTCATTCTGGTGCGTTGGGTTGGGTGGCTATGGTCGCCATTGGTGCCATCTACCACATGATGATGCGTACTTTCCATACAGAGATGTGGTCATTAAAGCTGATCAATGCACACTTTTGGACTGCCACCATTGGCACGGTAATCTACGTTGTTGCGATGTGGGTCTCCGGTATCATGCAAGGCCTGATGTGGCGCGCCTATGACGAGTACGGCACCCTGGCCTATACCTTTGCGGAATCTGTCGAAGCCATGCACCCCTACTATGCGATGCGCGCAGTAGGTGGCGGTATTTTTCTGCTCGGCGCTCTTCTGATGCTCATCAATGTTTTGATGACCGTGATGAAGGCATCCAGTGAAGGTAGTCTGCAGCAAGCCCGCACTGCCGCGGCTACTGCATAATTCAAAAGGGGTTTTGCAAAATGGCAAATGAAAACCAATCTGTAGGCTTTCAGGACAAGATGGAGAGAAATGTCTGGTTGTTCCTGATTATTACTGCTTTGGCCTTATCCGTGGGTGGCCTTGTTGAGATCGTACCGCTCTTCACCATGAAGAACACAATGGAGCACAATGCTGCACCTGAGTTGGTGTGGCAGCGTCAGGCTGGTCAGACGCTGGCTGACCACAAGCCTGGTGATGGCATGCGTCCCTATACAGCGCTTGAACTTGCCGGGCGGGATATCTATCAACGGGAAGGCTGCTATCTCTGTCATTCCCAGATGATCCGTCCCTTCCGTGATGAGAAAGAGCGTTATGGTCACTATTCTCTAGCTTCTGAATCGATGTATGACCATCCATTCCAATGGGGTTCCAAACGGACCGGTCCTGACTTTGCTCGTCTTGGCGGCAAGTATGCTGATGAGTGGCATCGTAAGCACCTGCGTGCGCCTCGGGATGTTGTGCCCGAGTCGGTTATGCCAGGCTACCCATTCTTAAAAGACCAGTCAGTTGAGGGCATGGATATGGTTAAACGTTTCGAGGTCATGCAACTGATGGGTGTCCCTTACACCGAAGAGGACATTGCCAATGCGAATGCTGGGGTAGCAGGCAAAACTGAAGAGGACGCTTTAGTGGCCTATCTGCAGGTCTTAGGAACCATGGCTAAGCTAGACGAAAATAAGGTCTATCGTGAGTAGTTTAAAAGAGTATTTTTATACTGACTGGGAGGCGATGACCACCAGTGACTGGGTCGGTCTGGTCATGACAGTAGTCACCTTCCTTCTCATGATAGGCGTGTATTTCTACGCACTACGTCCGAAAAATCGGGAGAAGCTGGAGAAGAACCGCTTTATCCCGATGGATGATGAAGCAATTGATAGCGGAGAGAAAAATGGCGGATAATAATCCTTTTCCGGGTGAAAACAATACCGGGCATATATGGGACGACAACCTCCGGGAGCTCAGCAACCCACCCCCACGTTGGTGGATGATAGCCTTTTGGGCTTCTATAATTTGGTTTATCGTTTATGGTGTTCTCTATCCTATGTGGCCAGTTGGCCAGGAACCAACCAAGGGTATTCTGGGTTGGAGTCAGATGGATGAGTACAAAGCGGGTGTCGATGAGGTTGAGGCAGTACGTGCTGAATTCGAGACTCAGATTAAAGGCATGACAGCCAAAGAGATTCTGGCTGCTCCCGGTCTGTCTCAATATACCGTGGCTTCAGCTAAGGTATTGTTTGGTGATAACTGTGCACCTTGTCATGGCGGCGGCGGTCAGGGTGGTCCCGGCTATCCTGTACTGGTGGATGACGACTGGTTGTACGGTGGTACCATAGAGAATATCCAGCAGACCGTCAGCATGGGCCGCAAAGGCATCATGACAGCACACGGCAAGATCCTGTCGGATACTGAGATCGAAGGCATGGCGAATGCCATACTTGCCGGTGATCCCATGTCAGATCCCAACTTCACACAAAAGGGTTGTATCGCCTGTCATGGCATGGACGGCAAGGGTATGGCTGTGCTGGGTTCTGCTAACCTGACCGATGGCATCTATCGCTTTGGTCCTACTGAAAGTGAATCCCAGTTGGAAAGCATCAAGAATACTATCAAATACGGTGTGAATGATGTGACTGATCCAATGACACGGGAGGCGGTGATGCCGGCTTTTGGCGGAAGACTGTCAGAAGATGACATTAAAAAGCTAGCGGTCTACGTTCATAAGTTCGGTGGTGGACAATAACAGGGACACTAATCGAAGAGGCACTTTTTCTATCATTACTGTGTGGGGCAGGATGTCTCACACAGTTTTAAAAAAATCTAGGGGATTGCTATGAACGGAGATGCAGTGTTTTGGGGTTCGATAGTCACCGTCGTGATTAGTGTGGTGATCTTTATCTTCCTCGGCTTTAAAGTCAGTAAATTGATGAAGAGTGATGCTGAAAAGCATAAAAGCTAAGTAAATTTAGTTTGCTTTGCAATAAAGGGGGGTGTATACCCCCCTTTTTTTTGTAGTGGATATTGCGTTGATTTCCTTAATAACAGAAGCTGGATAACCATCCTCAATGGTAGTTTAATTGTTTCTAATTTATTGATAAATCGCATTGGCTTGAAATTGAGCGGGCATATATGATTTTCCTAATACATTCATCACTGATTCGATAGGAGTTTGTCCCTTGAGCGGAAATGAAAACGCAGCATCCAAGCAGTCTGTGATGGATGATCTATATGCAGAATCGGCACATTTGCATATAAATACCGGCGAAGAGACCATTCATGCCAAACGCATGGGTGGTTACTGGCGAAATATCAAATGGTTGTCTGCGGCAACATGGATCATCTTTTTTATTGGACCCTATTTCCAGTGGGGTGAAAGACAGGCCGTTCTGTTTGATATCCCCAATCGTCAGTTCCATATACTGGGTGTGACAATTCTGCCGCAAGACTTTTGGATGCTATCCCTGACACTACTCTTTCTAGCGCTATTGTTGGCAGTGGCGACAGCCCTGGCTGGACGTGTCTATTGTGGCTTTTTCTGCTTCCAGACTGTTTGGACGGATGTTTTTACCTGGTTGGAAGAGAAGCTCGAGGGTAAACCGGCAAAACGGCGAAAGTTGGATAAATCGTCGTTGAATTTGACTAAAGTCAGAACCAAAGTCACCAAGCATTTAATCTGGCTTGTGATCTCAGTACTTACCGGTATCAGCTTCGTCGCCTGGTTTTATGATGTCTTTGACCTGTGGCGAGATCTGTTTACCTTGCAGGCAAGCACTGTAGCCTATGGCACCATTGCGTTATTCACTGCAGGCACCTATGTCCTGGCCGGCTATATGCGTGAGCAGGCCTGCTTTTGGCTCTGCCCCTATGCCCGGATACAAGGGGTAATGATCGATAAGACGACTGTTGTCCCATCTTATGATTTTCACCGTGGTGAGCCAAGGGGCAGGATCAAGAAGGGGCAATCAGAAGAGGAGAGAACAACCGGTGATTGTATTGATTGTAAACAGTGTATTGCAGTCTGTCCTACCGGAGTGGATATCCGTCATGGCCAACAGGAAGGTTGTATCATGTGTGCCCTTTGCATTGATGCCTGTGATGAGGTGATGGTGAAGATCGATAGGCCAAAGGGATTGATTCGTTACGAATCCTATGACTCTCTGGAGGCAAATAAAAAGCCTCAACCTCTCTACAAACGACCACGTGTATGGGTTTACATTGCTATCATGTCATTGGCCCTGGTTGGCATAGCTTATGGTTTGACTTCGCTGGCTCCGCTGGAACTCAAGGCTATCCATGAACGTCAGCCGCTGTTTGTACTGCAGAGTGATGGGAGTATTCAAAACAAATATACCTTGAAGGTACTCAACAAGATGACTATGGATATTGCCGTTACCATCAGTGCCAAAGGTCCAGAAGGATTAGTCATGGTGGATGAAGATCTGGTCACCACAGCCCGTCATGGCAAGGTAACACCTCGTACAGTGTTTATTCGAGTGCCGAAACCGTTGTTGACAGCAGAAACCGCGCCGATTACTTTTACTGTCCGTGGTGAATATGACAACGAAATGCTGGAAGGCAGTCGGGAGAGTGTGTTTATTGGACCTAAGCTTTAAAATTAGCACACCTGTAGTCGAGTGAAGGGCGGGCAGCAGTGTCTGCCCTTTTTCAGTATCCAATTAAAATAGTTATAATCCGTACATTATGACAGAGAAAAATTCAGCTTGGCGTAGTCCTTGGGTAATAGCCTGGGTAGCGATGGTGGTGATTTTCTTCACCATGAATATGATCATGATCTATCTGGCCATAGATAAAAATCCGGGTCTGGTAGTGGAAGATTTTTACGACCGTGGTCAGGATTATGAGAAGAACATGCTCAAGCGGCAGGCTAGGAATCCCGGTTGGAAGATGAATGTGAATCTACCACGCAAGATCGATGTCGGTAAGCCGGTATTGAGCCATTTCTTGGTAGAGGATAAGGAGGGAAATCCGATATCACGAGACGAGGTGACCTTCCATGCTTACCGTCCATCCGACGCCAACCAGGACTTCTCTATACCGATGAAGCAGGTTGAGCCGGGACGCTACGAGGCCGAAGTGAGTTTCCCACTGAAGGGTGCCTGGGATATCCTGGTGAGTATTCAAAACGGGGAAGATGAATACAATACGCCTAAGCGAATCGGTGTTGGAATCGATTGGATTCCTTGAGTGGTAGTGTGAACCAGCACGCTAGCTTGTCTCCGTTAGACATGGGTGATGAAGTCTGCTTTCATTGCAGTCTGCCTGTATCAGAACAAGAGGATATAGTTGCCGAGATTGAGGGTGAACCCCAGCACTTCTGTTGTACAGGTTGTAAGGCAGTGTGTGAGGCAATCTATGCGGCGGGATTGGACGGGTTCTATCAGCGTACGCCAGAGGGTGCCTGTTTAGCGCCTCCCCCTGAGATTCCAAAGGAATTTGCCCTGTATGACCTGGACGATGTGCAGGAGGAATTTGTTGGGGACTTGGGAGAGGAGAGGGAGATACACCTTCTGATTGAAGGCATTCATTGTGCTGCCTGTGTCTGGCTCATTGAACATACCTTAATTGCCATTTCAGGCGTGACGTCAGCACAGGTCAATCTGTCAGGAAAACGTCTGCATATAAAATGGCACAATAGTGTCATTGCACTCTCACAGATTATCCAACGCTTAGGCCAGATCGGTTATGCTGCCGTACCCTATGATCCGGAGGTAGCGGAAGGGGCGCTGAAAAAACAGAATCGTCACCTACTCTACCGTATGGCATTTGCCGCATTTGGCATGATGAATCTGCTATGGATCTCGATTGCGCTCTATTCAGGTGCTAATGAAGGCGAGTTCAGGACGCTTTTTCATTGGATAGGCTTTGCCCTGGCGACACCGGTTTTGCTCTATTCGGGATATCCGTTCTACAGAGGGGCTTGGTCCGGGTTACGTAATCTGCATCTAGGCATGGATCTGCCGATTGCCATCGGCGCTTCGATAACCTATCTCTACTCTGTGTATGTGACCGTGACGGGTAGTCTTGTAGGCGAGGTCTACTATGACACGGTGGTCAATTTTTTGTTTGTCATTCTTGTGGGGCGCTATCTGGAGGCCATGTCAAAGCGACAGGCAGTCGCAGCTACGCAGCGCTTGTTGGATCTTCAGCCACGTGTCGCAACCCGTATAGAAGAGGACAACGAGAAGATTGTGCCCATCCGGGCAATTCGTATTGATGATCTGGTACTGGTAAAGCCGGGTGAAAGGATGCCAGTGGATGGGGTGATTGTCGAAGGACGGAGTGCGGTCGATGAGGCCATGCTTACGGGTGAATCTCAGGTGGTATCAAAGACCATCGATGACAGTGTCTCTGCTGGTACTATCAATGGCCATGGTTTTCTACAAGTCAGAGTAACGGGGTCATTGAGGAATACCGCCCTTGGTCGCATCATCAGTCTGGTGGAAGAGGCGCAGGGCTCAAAGGCGCCGATTCAATGTCTGGCGGATCAGATTGTCCCCTGGTTTGTGGCTGTGACGCTGGCATTGGCAACTGTGACTTTCCTGTTTTGGGTGGGTAGTTCATTTGAAGTTGCACTTCTGGCAGCAACCTCTGTACTCATTATTACCTGCCCCTGTGCATTTGGCCTCGCAACACCCATGTCCATTGCGGTGGCTTCCGGGTTAGGAGCGAAATACGGTATTCTCGTTAAAAATGGCCAGGTGCTTGAGACCCTTTCATCCATAAATCATGTCATTTTTGATAAGACAGGCACCCTTACTGAAGGGGGAATGTCGGTGGTTGGTGTCTACACAGCTGAAAATCAATGGACTTTGGGCCTGGATAGCCAGCCTTCCCCATTCATTACCGAGCTGATGCAAAAGCTTGCTGCAGTAGAGCGAAATTCTGAACACCCTGTTGCGCTGGCTGTTGGTCAATGGACAGATGACTTCATGCATGTAAAAGACCGCCTGCATGCCACTAACTTTAACTATCAGCCTGGCTTGGGAGTGGCCGCAATGGTTGATGATGGGCTTGTGCAAGCAGGGAATGCGGCACTGATGACAAACCAAGACATAGCGCCATCTGAACAACTTGAGCAAATCGCAAAGAAGCTGGATGCCCAAGGCGTAGGTTCATTTTTTGTAGCTATCAATGGTCATCAGATAGGTTTGATTGCCGTTGAAGATAGAATTCGAGCCGAAGCAGAGGCTCTGATAGGGGCGCTCAAATCAGAAGGTTTACAACTCACCCTGTTGAGCGGTGACCGACGCCTGGCAGCAGAAGCAATTGCCAAACGGCTTGGTGGAATGGATGTGATTGCTGAGGTACTACCAGAAGAGAAGGACCAGGTGGTGCAGCGATTGCAAGATCAGGGGCAACGGGTAGCGATGGTTGGAGATGGTGTCAATGATGCACCAGCTTTGGTGCGGGCCGATGTCGGTATCGCCATGGGCTCAGGTACTGATGTATCAATAGCCAGTGCAGATATCGTATTGATGAGCAGTGAATTGGAGAAGGTAAGACTTGCTATTGGACTATCCAGACGGACACTGTTGACGATCCGCCAGAATATCGGCATTTCGATCACCTACAATATTATTATGGTTCCTTTGGCAATGGCTTCTATTGTTACCCCGTTGGTTGCAGCGATCTCTATGCCGTTGAGCTCGTTAGCTGTGATTGGCAATTCAGCGCGTATCCGCAGCCTGTTTAAAGGTGTTAAAATAAGCCGATAATGGACACTCACTAGTTAGTGTCCATCCAAAAATGCAGCATATTGTCCTGGCTCCTTGCCACTCAGCAAGCGTGTTTCTGGACATGTGCTGTCTAGTTTTCCAAGGGCTTACAGTTTGTGAACCGTAAGGAGTAGTCAGATGGATGTAATCTATGGCCTGATACCAGGTATGATTCTATTAGGGCTTGCGGCCGTGGCGGTTCTATTTTGGGCTGCCAGAAGTGGCCAATTTGAAGACCTGGAAGGTGAGGGACACCGTATTCTGATGGACGATGATATCCATCCGGTTAAAAAGAAAAAGCGACCGAAGCAGATGATGCCTGACGCAGATGAGCAGGAGTAGCGTTACACCACATTGGATTCAAGGCTTAAGCAAAGTATTTTCGTAGTCAGCATTGTTATTGCTGATGCTGTTGTTAAAGGATTTGATTCTGTCCAAAGGCATGTACTGTATCAACTCCTTACCCTCTGGATTAACCCCGATACTCAAACCTTTCTCCGGGTAGATCCAGTGTGTTACCCCAGTTTCAGTCTCAGTTATCTTTTCAGATGGTTCTCCAAAACGACTCAGGATTAGAGATTCGTCCAGGTTGGCTGCTGGAACATAGTTTATCAGCTCAATAGGGAGATTCGCTGCCAGAAGTTGGTCTTCGCTTGACAGTTCAACCTTGTGGATCGTATTGGATGTACGACTGATACGAGAACCATGATCGTATAGTTTTTGTAGCAGTTCCTCATCCGCCTTTAGCACCAGAATAAAGTCAGCTCTCAATCCGCTAAGAAAGACTCTCTCAAAGTAGGCTTCCAACGCGGGATTGCCGCTTTTGGCGATGAACATATTTATCTTTCCCTGAGCTTGGAAAACCTCTCTTGCATCGGTAAGTCTGCTCAGATTCAAGGTGAGGTCGAAGACTTCAACCTTATTATCTGTACCAATCGTGATATCCCACGGTAGCCTTGGATGCTGATCCACTGTTCGTCCACCGGGCAGAAGTACAGCAAGTGCGACCGCGACGAGTGAGAGTGATACGACCCAAAAGATGATCTTTTTTTCCATTTATTCAGAACCAGTATGATTAATTTTTTACGAAATATTGCCCGACTCGGCTTATGATGACATCAGTTGTAAATGCAATAAGATGAGGATTCTACAATGGGAAGCACGGTTTGGGTCATAACAATTCTCAAGGAACGACCATGGATTGGAATTGTTGTGGGTATCATACTGTTTTTTATACTGTTTGTATTGAAGCGATGGTTTGTTCGAAAACTGATGGTTGATGAAAAAGAGGGGTGAACCGCTGCTATCGGTGGCGAGTAGCCGTTTTACGAGGATGCATTAAAGCAGATCAAATGGTAGCCTCTGTCACTCTTTGTTGTTCGGCTGGACTGCGATAAATGAAATTTGAGATTTCCGATGACCTGGTTCATCAAGCCAAGATACCTCACGATATATTTCTCACTAATCTGATTGGCAACCATATCCTCTTATTTGTTGCAGCATTGGGACTTGTGCGCTCTTACTGGCAGCCCATGGCGCTGGTGCCTGTGATTTCCTTCGCACTGCTTTTCTATACGCTCTGGCGTGCGAAACAATCTGAATCCCGTGACAGTTGGTATGTTCGGGTTCATTGGCAGATTGCTGCAGAACGTAGTCGACTCTTCATCTATATGCTGCTAGCGGTTATGAGTGTGTGTCTGCTGGGTTGGATCGGCTACTCCTATTTGGGCATGATGAAGGTTGCAGTCATGGCTATGATTGGTGGTGTTGGCATTCTGCCCATCATGGTTACTGTGCTGATCCTTATTATTATGGAATCGGATGCCTTGCATCAGGCTACCCTATGCCGATTAACTAAGAGAGTAGTGGAAAAATACCCCTATCCAGATGATGTAGTGGTTATTGAATATGACAAGGAGGAGGATGTTGAGGCTGCGAATGACGAGATTAAATCATAAACAGTGCTGCTGCTACTCGTCGTCCTTCTGACATCAGGATGTTGTAGGTCCTGCAGGCAGCTGTTGTATCCATGACTTCTAGGCCAATTCGATTATCGATCAAAGGTTGGGTTAGACCAGGATGAGGGAAATATTGAGTAGTACCTGTGCCTAGAATAACTATTTCCGGGGCTAGATTCGCAATGAAAGCGAAATCCTCTATCAGTAAATCCTGAAAAGTAGCTGGTCGCCAATCTGCAAAGATCTGTTCTGGGAGTACCACGAAACTCTGGCAATAGCGGGTTCCGCTAACAGAGATCTCACCCTGTTCATAGCCCTGTATGGCATGGCCTGTACTGATATCGTCCGGTATGAATTTCATTCTTTGACAATACCTTAATCCTGTATACGAAAAAAGTCAGTTACATCACCCATTTCGGGTGTCAGCGATACGGATACTTGTGTCATTTGTAGTTGATCATTTGACAAGGTCCCTCAAGAGGGCAATGTCGGTTAATGGTAGTCATGTAAATAATTGATATTTAATAGTGGGTCAGTTAACTTTACTCCTTTTAACCCAAGTAAAAAGTCGAGGTATCTGTGTCCACGCCAGAGATGGAAGAATTCCGCAGAATCAAGCGTTTGCCGCCCTATGTGTTCGCTATTGTCAATGAACTCAAGGCAGCGGCGCGAGCGCGGGGCGAGGATATTATCGATTTTGGCATGGGAAATCCGGATCAGCCCACTCCTCAGCACATCGTGGATAAGCTGTGTGAAGTAGCGAATCGGAAGGATACCCATCGCTACTCCATGTCGAAAGGTATTCCCAGATTACGTCGGGCAATGAGTAACTGGTACAAGTCCCGCTACGACGTCGATCTGGATCCCGAATCGCAGGTTATTGCAACAATTGGTTCAAAAGAGGGCCTGGCACATCTTGCTTTAGCTTGCATGGGGCCGGGAGATTCGGTTTTAGTACCCAATCCAGCCTATCCTATTCATCCCTATGGTTTTATCATTTCAGGTGCCGACGTACGCCATGTGCCGATGGTCCCGGGCGTCAATTTTTTTGATGAATTGGTGAAGTCGATCAAGGATTCCTGGCCTCGCCCTAAAATGCTTGTGCTCAATTTTCCGGCTAATCCAACGACACAGTGTGTCGATCTGGAGTTTTTTGAGAAGGTGGTTGAGATCGCAAAAGAGTACAATATCTGGGTTGTACATGATCTTGCCTATGCTGATATCGTGTTTGATGGCTACATTGCTCCCTCGATCCTGCAAGTTCCCGGTGCGGATGAGATTGCCGTTGAGTTCTTCTCACTCTCCAAGAGCTACAATATGCCTGGCTGGCGGGTTGGTTTTATGTCAGGTAATAAGACCCTTGTTGCAGCCTTGGCGCGGATAAAATCCTATCTGGATTACGGCACCTTTACGCCTATACAGGTAGCAGCTATCGCTGCATTGGAGGGTCCACAAGATGTGGTGAAGGAGATCTGCAGCATGTACCAAAACCGACGTGATGTACTTTGTGACGGGCTAAACAACATCGGGTGGCATATCGAAAAACCCAAAGCAACCATGTTTGTTTGGGCACCTATCCCCGATATTTACAAATCACTGGGTTCACTGGAATTTTCCAAGAAACTTCTGCGAGAGGCAAAGGTGGCGGTTTCACCTGGCATTGGTTTTGGTGAACATGGTGACGACCATGTACGTTTTGGGCTTATAGAAAACGAGCATCGCACCCGACAAGCAGTACGTGGCATTCGTGATATGTTTCGCAATGATGGCCTTATCGCCACTTAGGCAAATCTGAATTTTACAGCAGGAGTATTCAACTTGAATCCAGTTAAAGTTGGTTTGTTGGGACTCGGGACCGTCGGTGGCGGTACCTTGAATGTCTTAACCCGAAACGCCGATGAAATTGCACGTAGGGCAGGCCGTGGTATTCAGATTACCCATGCTGCTGCAAAGCAATACGATCCGAGTAATCTGAATGGGCTAGAGCATGTTGAGGTCTCGGATGATGCATTCTCCGTGGTGGATAATCCCGAACTGGATATCATTATTGAATTGATTGGTGGTTATTCCCCTGCCCGGGAATTGGTCTTGAAGGCGATTGAAAATGGAAAGCATGTGGTGACTGCCAACAAAGCACTGATCGCTATGCATGGTGATGAGATTTTCAAAGCAGCGCAAAAGAGGGGAGTTATGGTGGCTTTTGAGGCTGCAGTGGCTGGGGGAATTCCGATAATAAAGGCGGTTCGAGAGGGATTAGCGGCCAATCGTATAGAGTGGATAGCAGGTATTATCAATGGTACAGGTAATTTCATTCTCTCTGAGATGCGTGATAAAGGTCGTGAATTCGCGGATGTCTTAAAAGAGGCTCAAGGGTTGGGTTACGCAGAAGCGGATCCTACGTTTGATGTTGAAGGGATAGATGCTGCCCATAAACTGACCATTCTTGGTTCCATCGCATTCGGTATTCCACTGCAATTTGAAAAAACCTATACGGAAGGGATCACCAAGATCGAGCCGCAAGATGTAGAGTACGCCGACCAGTTCGGTTATCGCATCAAACATTTGGGTATAACCCGAAAGACAGCATCAGGGATAGAGATGCGTGTCCACCCGACCATGATCCCCCATCGTCGACTGATTGCCAATGTGGATGGCGTCATGAATGCAGTACTGGTTAAAGGCGATGCAGTCGGACCAACCTTATATTATGGGGCAGGTGCTGGTTCGGAACCCACCGCATCTGCAGTGTTGGCCGATGTGGTTGATGTGGTACGCACCCTAACCACTGATCCTGAAAACCGGGTGCCTCATTTGGCCTTTCAACCTGATGAGTTGGCGGATTTGGTCATTCTTCCGATCGAAGATGTCGAAACAGCCTTTTATTTGCGTATGCAGGTAGTAGACAAACCTGGGGTAGTTGCCCGAATCGCGAGCATTCTGGCTGACTCAGGGATTAGCATCGAAGCTATCCAGCAAAAAGAGCCGATGGAAGATGAGAGCGCCGTCCCCTTGGTGATGCTTACCCAAAAAGTTGTCGAAAAGCAGCTTAATGAAGCAATTGCCGCAATTGAGCATCTGGATAGTGTATTTGGACAGGTAATGCGAATACGTGTTGAACGTCTTGATGGCTGATCAGCCAACAGCCATTGATTTCATCGGATTACATATAGTCTGTTCTGTGTCAGGTTTGCTGACAATAGTTTATTAGAGGTTTTAATCATGCCATTCCGACCCCGTTATACTGGATTGATTGACAGGTATCGTGACAGACTTCCTGTACATGACGATACCAGAATCATCAGCCTTGGTGAGGGTAACACCCCGCTTATACGCCTGAACAATATACCGAAACAACTTGGCAAAGATGTCGATATCTATGTGAAGTACGAAGGCTTAAATCCAACCGGTTCATTCAAGGATCGTGGTATGACCATGGCAGTGACAAAGGCCGTGGAAGAGAACAGTAATGCGATAATCTGTGCATCAACAGGGAATACCTCTGCAGCTGCAGCTGCCTATGCTGCCAGGGCAGGTATCACAGCCTTTGTAGTGATACCTGATGGTAAGATTGCAATGGGAAAACTGGCTCAGGCTATGATGTATGGGGCTGTAACGATCCAAATCAAGGGTAATTTTGATGATGGTATGCAGTTGGTAAAAGATGTAGCAGAGCACGCTCCAGTTACGATCGTCAACTCAATCAATCC
Source organism: Candidatus Thiodiazotropha sp. (assembly GCA_023838465.1). Classification (GTDB taxonomy): domain Bacteria; phylum Pseudomonadota; class Gammaproteobacteria; order Chromatiales; family Chromatiaceae; genus Thiodiazotropha. The sequence continues at coordinate 2,555 of JAIVEQ010000048.1, read as the reverse complement.
GTATCGACTTCAGGGACAGAAGACGGCAGCCTTTGAGATTGTAGAAGAGCTGGGTCATGCACCTGATTATCATTGCTTGCCAGTTGGGAACGCTGGGAATATTACAGCGCACTGGATTGGCTATTGTGAATATAGCTGCACTTCAGGTGAACATGTGACAGAAGCCTGTGCCTACTGTAACGGTAAGTGTAAATTTGCCGGTGGTGCAATCACAGGTAAACGGCCCAAAATGGTTGGTTATCAGGCTTCAGGCTCAGCACCGTTTATGCGTGGAGGTCCTGTCAAAGAGCCTGATACCATAGCAACAGCTATTCGTATCGGTAATCCGCAGTCGTGGAATCAGGCCTGGAAAGTGAAGGAAGAATCCGGAGGTTGGTTTGATGAGTGTGAAGATGATGAGATACTTGCAGCACAAAAACTCCTGGCACAATGTGAAGGCATCTTTTGTGAAACTGCATCTGCAACATCGCTGGCAGGCGCAATGAGAGATATTACTTCAGGCAAGATACCTGAAGGCTCGAGTATTGTTTGCACATTGACCGGCAATGGCCTCAAAGATCCCGATACAGCGATCCAGCAATCGACATCACCAGTCATGACCATCAATGCAGAGCTCGACACAGTTAAACAAGCAATTCTTTCTAATATGTCAGAAGATTGATCTGATATTTCTCTATAGCGATATTTTTGCAGATTGACTCCAGTAGTGGTTAACAACAAGAGACTACATCTGCTGATACCAGGTTTATTCTGGTCTGCTGCGACAAAACAATTAAGCGAAGAGAGTATTCAGTTAAAAGCCCTGAAAAATATCATAGCAAAAGCTGATAAAAGAATATTTCAAGCTACAGATCTCTCGACAGCACTATTCCAATTATTTGTTATTGAGCCAGGAGTACAGCAGGAGTTGCCACTAGGTGCAGTTACCCTGCATGGTATGGGCATAGACCCGGAGAAATATTGCTGGGCGCTTGCTACACCAGTTTATCTACTTGCTGATAGAGACAGGCTAATTTTACTAAAACCTGACGAACAGGTAGTAAGCCAGCAGGATTCTGATCAGTTAACTGAACTTTTTAATAATTATTTCGAAGAAGACGGTCTATCTCTCATCGCAGTATCCCCAACTGAGTGGTTCATAAGAGTACCGTATTGTCCGGACTTAACCACGTTTACAATGGAAGCAGTCGTAGGTCGCCATATAGAAGACTATTTACCTACAGGACCAGATGCAAAAAATTGGAGGAAATTTCTCAATGAGATTCAGATGCTTTTCTTCCATAGTGAGTTAAATCAGCAGAAATCTGTAATTGGAGAAGCAGTTATTAATAGTCTTTGGTTCTCTGGTTTTGGTACGCTTCCAAAGGTAAGTACTAGCTTAACTAGTATTTACTCGGATCTACCTCTGGTAAAAGGGTTGGCAATGCTTTCTGGTGTTGCTCATTATGATCAGCCGGATCGATTGGATGAACTAGTTGATACTGACGGAGATACATTAATTGTTATTAGTGACCTACTGGATTATGAACTCAAATCAGATTTTTATAGATGGAAAGAATCGCTGCTTAGAATTGATGAAGGAATTGACAATTTACTTAGAAAAAATAAATCAAAAAATGATATTGAGCTGTATGTGTGTGATGGTGAAAAATTTAGTCTAAAAAAATCCAAATTTAGTTGGAGGCTTTGGAATAGATAGTAGGATTTATTATTGGAAGGCTGTTTTTTTTAGGGGGTATTAACTTAGGAGATTAGTTGTACGCAGACATGTTTGTTTCTCGTTTGTAGTCGATATACTGTGGACTATTCCAATATAAAGACCCATGAAGAATTCCCGATACATAAAATACTGGATTATCAATAACATCAAGAAGGCAGAGAGAGTTTTTTAGGTTACGAAGTTATGATGAATTTAGGGAATGAGTGATTCCACTGTTGTATTAAATTGGAAATACAAATGTGGTGGCATGCCAGTGCCAATGAAGAAGTAAAAGAATAAACCACCTTTTCAATGATTAAATACCCTATGACAGACTTGGAAATGACTCTCACCAGTCGTACCACAGGATACATATTTGTATCCTCGCAATGAAGCTGAGAACGCCATCTGTCAGGCTTTGGTATTGATTGGGAATATACAGCGTAGACCGTTATGCTCAGCAATCTTGGGCATATTGAACGACAACTATCACAATGACAGGAGAATCTCTCTTTGCTTTTGCCACGAAATTTATTCAACCGCTATTGAAAAAGGACTATATTCGTAGGAATCTGGAAAATATTATGCTAACTACTTGATAGTTAACATATATTATAATTTCAGTAATTGGACAATGGGCTATTCATCTTGAATTCTTTGAGGTTCGAATTGAACATACTATTGTTAGAAGTAACCCGTAGTTTTTCTCTAAATGAACGTTACGAATATTTCAATGAGCCCCAAGTACTTAAAATCCTAGAGAAGTGTAAGCGATCAATAAACCCCACCTTGTAGCAGAATCACCCCACCTTTAAGCTTTCACCATCAAAGTTCCACGGTAACAGTGTTTCGATCT
>JAIVEQ010000047.1 GCA_023838465.1 Candidatus Thiodiazotropha sp. | reverse complement strand
TGTTTTTTGATGCCTTTTCAACATCAAAAATAGAGAAGAATCTGTGGCCGATCAATACCTTAATTTCTTTGCGAAACCCGGATAGACCCCCTTTTTTGTGCATCTCATTCGAAACCTTTGACAGGTAAACAGTCGAACAATTACGCACCTTCAGCAAAACATCCTAGTTTTTAAGATAGCGCTGCCGGACAGATTCCAGCTCCTTCTGGAAGGCACCGGAAGCCGCCTTTTTCAACACCGACTGATCAAACCATTTCTGTTCGAGCCAGTTGGTAAACATATACTCAATGTTAATGAAAGTAGCCCGTTGGCGCTGAAAGTCGATAGCCTGGGTCATGATAAAGGCCAGGGTCGGTTCACCACTCGCCGTCTTGCTGGGTGAATAGGATTGTCGCCAGATACGCCAGAAATCACCCTTCTTGTCATAGATTTCAGCCAGATAGTACATCGGAAAATTGACATCCATATACATCACTTTTTTACCATATGGATGCTCTTCCGGCGGTGTTGCCTCGACAATCCAAACCTCACGGGGTTGCCACGGATTGGCCTTCGGTGTCGGCACCCAGTGGGGTGGATTGTCCAGATCGACAAAATCCTTGGGATCATGCGCGACATTTGGATCCGGTGCATTCACCACAGCCAGGATCCAGCGTTTCCCAATCACCTTAAAGTCCTGATAGAAAGCGGGAAAACCCAGGACAGTCTGATTGTCGTCATTGAGAAGATCCATTTTCGGCTGAGGATCCATCCAGGCCTTACCACCAGCGGTACGGCGGGTACGACGAAGGTTTTTGATGTAAACCCAACCGTCATCCAGCTTGCCGTTATTGTACTGCTTGGTAAACACGCCCAATCCCTTCGCATCATAGGGTTCGGTCAGAACCAGTAGGTAGCGGGCATGATCCTTGTCACCGGCAATGTTTGCCTCGCCCTCGGTACGTCCTTCCATAATCGCTTTTGCGCTAACTGCTTCAAAATTGTCTATGACCCCCCCCTCATTGGTGGTTACCCAGACATCTCCAAGCGCGGCCCAACTGTCACCAATCAGAGGATTGGCATAGAAATGGTTCCACTCCAACTTCCAGCCGGCCATCGGGTCGTCCTGGGTTATATCGGCAAAGGGAATGCCGGCCACAAAGCCTTCCACTGACTTACCATCAGCACCCAGTGTCGCCTTACCCTGATTCGCCTTACCAGCATCCCAATAGTGACTGGGGAATTTAACTTCGGTCGATTTTTCGAGACGCATGACCATATCAAAATCTCGAATCATCATCTCCATTTTCTCGGTCAAGAGATCCTTTATCTTATGACCGTCAAAGCTATCCTCATAGAGTTGATCAATATTACTCTTGCTCAGCACTGTACCTTCGGCAACTTCTGCACTGGCCAATGTCGTTGACAGTGAAAAAGCCAGCCCCACCACTATCGATCTCAGCAGATTTTTCTCGCTGTTGATCATATCTTTATCCTCCTCAATATCTTTTTTAGCCCACTGTCAGAACTGGTAACTTGCCCGCAGCAGTAGTTGATCCATATTCTCGAAAGCACCGAATATACTGGCATTTGGTGGAAATCCACCTGGCGTCTGTGTATCGCCACCGAAAAAGATGTCAGCTTCGAGTTTGATTCGCCATTTGGGACCAGGTGCCCATTCGACTGCTGGAATAAATGCGCCTCCACCGTTGGTCAGATCCGCCAGACCAACCAGACTGACAGTCCAGCGATCTCCGGCATAAGGTAGGTTAAGAATGGCCGAAGCGATGACATTGTGTTCGTCGTATTTACCTGAACCGACAAAGTTCATGACCACATCACCACCAGCCGCCGCTGTTGGTTCGTCATCCACATCAGGCAGATACCAGTCAAATACTTGCACGGTAAACAGGCTTGGGCTGCTGGTACCCAACGCATTCTGCAAGCGCAGTGTCTTATCGATACCAAATACGAAATTCCAAGCATCTATCTCTACGATCTCACCGAAGGCGGTACCCAATGGCCGATCCGGTGAATAGGCGAATTCAGCTCGCCACACGGTATCGATACCCGCCATGTAGCCGGAGGCACTGGCACCAAAGGTATCCGTTTCCGGAAGGATAAAAGCCAAACCGTTAAAAGGTCCGGTACAGGCTGCGGTGCCGAATGCCGACTGATCGCGACAAGCCAGGATCGGATCCTGTTGAAAACCGGTCTGACCGTGATAGTAACTTACCGAGTAGTTGACAGCATCATCTTCGCCGAGGCTTCCAGCCCAACGTGCGCCATAATGAGCATCATCCACATCACCTTCTTCGTTATGATAATCGAATGGCGCCGAGCCAATCAGATTGAACCCTTTATTCCGGTTCAGGGACCAACGGCCACCGAACACAGGAATATGGTTACCCACATCATCATCATCGTCCCAACCGGGTCGATAAACCAATTGCAACTCACCGCTGGCTTCAGGTACCAGAAGATTGGCCACTATCAATCCCAATGGTTTGCGTACATCCTGGTTTTCCGGCACCAGAAAAGTGCGCCAACGAAGGTCGTAACCATGAATGACATCAGTGGCATGAAAGAAATCGGTTTCACCCCAGACCACCTGCTGCTTTCCGATCCTGAGAGATAGACGATCATTAACCTCCCAATCGAAAAAGAGCTCCCGTGTCACATCCTTGAGTTCGGTCTCATCATATTCGTCCTCAAAATCCGCTTTGTTGAATCCACCACCCAAGTCAGTCAGATTTTCAAGGTCATCCTCATAGTCTGTCTGAACGTCCTTGGAAAACCGAAAGCGCCCAGTCCAGTTGAGCGGGCCTGTCGGTAAGGTGGCATCGAGAAACAAGGATGTACGAAGCATCTGGGTTTCCCAGGCGTCGTCACTGGTGGTTTCAGGCTGGTCTTCCAGATTGACGCTGACGTACTGTCGCAGATATCCATTGACAGTCAACGAACCAAATTCAAGGGCATTTACCGACATACTGGCGAAAGCCAGGGTCGAAGCAACTGCCGCCAATCCTCCCCTACTTATTAGTTTATTCATGTCGCTCCTCTCTCAGATTGGTACAAGTGATGCCGATTTGGCAACACACCCAGGACAGCATTTAAATCAAATAATCTGTCATCAAATTTCAAGTCCATCCTTGGGAGAAAAAATAGAGATTTTATTTTTTTAGCTCATGGACAATACATTCGCTCCACGGCTTGCTTTCAGGGTGTTATTCCCCACTAGAAAACTCGGTTTGACTAGATAGATCATGGAAGGAATCACGATAAGCGCGGTTATTGCCGAGACCGTCATCCATAAGGCAATCAACATGCCCATTTCTGCCTGAAAACGAAGTGACGACAAAAAGAACCAGAGGATGACGGAGACAACCATGGTTAACGCGGTAACAATCACACCGCGTCCTGCACGACTTAACGCGAAACGTATACTCTCAGCGAGATCGCCACAGGACTCAAAACGCTCTTTGACCCGGTCTGCGATGTAAAATGCGTAATCCACACCCAATCCGATACCAAGAGCCGCCACAGGCAGCGTATTGATATTCAGCCCAATACCGTGCCATGCCATAAACGCAAAGGTGATGGTATTGGACAGCAACACCAGAGGCAGAAAAAACAGACCTGCCTGTGGTGATTTGTAAGCGATTGCGCAGAAGATAAACAGGATCAGCAATGCCAATGCAATGCTTTGCAATTGACCAGAAAATATCACCTCGTTGACGGCTGCTAAAACACCTATCAATCCACCAGCCAACTCAAAATCTGCTTTTTCCATAGGATTGTGTTGTGCGTAATCTTTAATGGCCTGGATCGCAGTACGAATGGTATCGCCCTTATGATCCCTGAAGTTCATCTGGATCGCGCCATTGCGAAACTTGTAATCAGTGAAGCGGTCAACGTCGCCCGGGTCAGATCCTGCCATAGCAAGAAATAGCAATTCAGCATTGAAGTTCTGATCGTAAGCGACGGAAAAGAAACGTGGGTTACCCTCACGCATCAGCATGTTTACAGGGCGGATTACGTCAGCCAGGGACATGGTTCCGCCCACTTCAGGCTGGGCTTCGATGTACTGCTGAAAACGGGAGATATTATCCAGTACACCCGGGTTTTTCAGGACATCATTTTCTGTTCCAGCAACAACCAGAAACATACGGTCGCTTCCTGGAAAACGTTCATTGATCGAGGCATCGTTTTGGTTATAAGCGGAGTCCGGCCAAAGAATGGGAGATCCTGGATTGGCATCACCAATGGTAATGTCCTTGGCGAGAAAACCAGAACTGACCAGAATAAAAAGTGCAATAAACACAACCATGGTCGCATGACGCTTTTCAGTAGTGACCCGGGAGCAGGCCTCCAGAATGCCATTAAAGACAGGGTCCATTCGAAACGGAAGGATACGGTGCTCGTGATGAACCCGGGTCCAGGAGAGTAATACCGGCACCAGAATAATGGTGCAGATCACCATGGCACCAAGCCAAAGCGCACCTATCAGGGCTGCTTTTTGTAACAAGGGTATCGGTGTCAAGGCAACCACCGCCATCGCGCCCGCATCGGTTGCCAGCCCCAACAAACCTGGCCGAAACAGTTTACGCAATGCGATACGTGCCGCATCCCGTGCGCTCAACTCATGGTCAATAGCCCGCTCCGCATCGAATGCCAGTATCAATTGCACAGCGTGGGATACTGCACGTGCCGATATCAGAAAGGTGATCACCACTGCCAGAGGATCGAGGTTAACCCCCAGAATATGAACTATACCCAATGCCCAAGCACACGAAATTGCAGCTGAGAACAAGGGTAACAACATACCGCGTACTGTACCTTTGGCCAGTAACAGGATTACCAGTATGGCCACCACGATAGCAATCACTATGCTGAAGGTCTCCGGTAAACGTTCGATGACGATACCTGCCAACACCGGCTGTCCCACCAGGCTAATCTGCATACCGGGTTTTTGTACCTTCGCTATGAGCGCTTTAAGCTGGGGATAAACCTTGTCGTAATCAATCAGGCGATCAATAAAAGTCTACCGTAACCAAGGCCGCTTTAAGATCAGAGGAGACAAAGTTTCCATTAGCCATCGGATTGTTGGCCGTGGCAGCACGAAGTGTATCGATCTCTGCCTGTGTCTTGGGAATACCTGGCCACATCAGCGGCTCGGCGAAAAAACCCTCTGAGGTAGCTGCGACACTTTTCAGCTTCTTGCTGGATAGGGATATAATCTGAAATTGATTGACTGCATCTATATGTTGCAGACCCTTCTGCAATGCCTGGATTGTTGCCAGTACATCATGTTGAAAGATATCGCCCTGCTCCACCTCAACCATAATGCTAACGACGTTGACCCCGCCAAACGCCTTTTTATATTCATCGTTGGTCTGGACATAGGGATGGTTAGAAGGTTGTAAATCTGTGAAGATGGTTCGGATTTCTACCTGCCAGGCAAAATAACCCAATACCAGCGTCACTATTCCTATCAGGGCTACCAGGATCAATCGGTGACGAAGTAAAAGTGTGGTAAAGCGGTCCATCACAGCGTGCCCTCCGACTGTGGTGTGCCATGGGTGTTTTCCTCAGGCCCTTTTCTCATTTGTGTATAAGGAATCCATCGATCATTTTGATGGATACCAAGATTGGCCCCGGCTGCAAGATATTGCCGATCTGATGATCCGTCACTCAGCGGTACGATAGCGGTATACCAGAGTGAATTTTCAGCGCCCAGCTTACCTGCCTGCCAATCTCGACCACTGCTATCGGATGTCAGTAAAATTCCACCATCACCTACTGCGACAAACTGATGTCCATCCCATGACACATCGTAGATGTGATTGTCCGTGATACCGGTGATGGATGACCATGTCTCACCCCCGTCTTCCGTCACTAACAGGGTTCCGGCAAGCCCGACTGCAACACCGAGAGTGTTATCGCTAAAAGCGATATCCATGAGGCTTTGCTCTGCCCCCGCCTCTATCTGCTGCCAACTCATGCCCTGGTCATCGGAACGACTGATGCGTCCAAACTCACCGACCAACCAGACCGTTCCACCAGGCGCAATAGAAACACTATTCCAGGAGAGATCCTCTTCCGGATGGGTAATACGCCAACTCTCTCCATGATCTTCGCTGATGAACACACTACCCATGGCACCGGCTATCCATGCCCGGCCATCCGTCTTATCCACTACAACCTGCATCAATTGCTCCCCAAACTGACGCAACTGAAGTTCCTTGCTTTGCCAGGTTACTCCGCCATCCGAGGTCACCATCACGGTACCAAGATCGCCAACCACAATAGCCGAGCGTTCATCCCATGTATCGATGTCCTGGAGATGAACATGAGAAACCGGTGTTTGTTGGATCACCCAGTTATTGCCACCATCATCAGTGCGAATAATGCGACCTTTACGACCTACCGCCCAAATCAGCTTCCCGTCACTGGAGGGTGCAACAACCCCAAAATAGTTTTCCCGTTTGCCAAACGGCGATGGCTTGATATCATTTACAGTCGCGCTGGGATGAACATAAAATGCCACCCACAATAGCCCAATCACGATGGATGCGGATAAAAGAATTTCCAGAATGTATGCCAGCTTTTTTTGCATGATATCTCTTATATTTCGTATCACCCTCTCCAAGCTTGGAAAAGATGTATATCTGCCTGTTTACGAAGCTAAACTGAAACTCCTGTGACATCTTGATTCATAGGGTTCAATCATTTGACTAGCCGCGCAGCCCATGACTGGCACTGTTACAGCCTGGTGTAACAAAAAATCAGTTGCCTGCTTGTCGGCCATGGATAAACAACAGAAAAATATTTCTATTAGCCATTCCAAACAGATCTAAGCCAGAGGGGTCGAAATCATTGAGATAGGCCTATGTTTTCACACACCAAACAGGTCATCAGACAGTGTGACAAAGGCCATGACCATTGGCCTATTGTGGCCAGCTAACCTTATAATTTCCGAAGATTTTTCATCTTGACAGCTTGAACAAATCCCATTACCTTCGCTGTTAGGGACTATTGATAGATAAAAGTCTCAAGGACTAAAGACCCAACCCAATCAGTAGAGGTGGGCATGAATAAATCCACTGATATCAGTGATATCCCGTTAACACAGGGTAGTAATCCTCAATCCCTCCTGGACACAGCATCAGGGGCGATTTTTCGTATTTCCGCATTCCCACATACCGGAGAATTCACAAACTACTCCATAGCAAGCCACCAACTGGCGAAGTTAAATATCTATCTCTCCGAAAGTGATCCATTCACCGTTCGCAGGCGCCTCGAGGATATTGAAGATGATTCCGCATTTGATTTTCTGATTCTCACCCAACTGGAAGGGACCAGCGAGATCGAACAGGAAGATGAGAAGTTCACTGTGAAACCAGGCTCAATTGCCGTGTTGGTGGGTGGCCTTCCCTATACCATTATTTTTCCGGAGAAAAGCAAGAGACTATTACTACGTATTCCGCACCGAACATTTCACGAGCGTGTGTTAGGTCGTAAAGTTTGCGAATTCGGTGCCCATATTTACACTGACAATGGTCTGGTACGCATTGTCATCGCATTACTTAAATCCCTCGAGGAGGAGTGCGATAAACTCTCGGATACCGAACAATACACCGTCGCTGACAAACTTCTTGAATTGATCGGTGCGGTATTGCGTTCTGAATCCGGTCTAGACAAGACCAGTCAAGGCAGTGCACAAGCGGCCAGGATGTGCCGAATACTCTCCTATCTAGAAGAAAACTATTCAGATCATGAATTGACGCCTGCAAAGGTGGCATCGGCCAATGCTGTTTCCATGCGCCATCTCCATAACCTGTTTAAACAATCCGGTATAACAGTATGCAAGTGGATATGGGAGCGCAGATTGCAATCAGCCCGAGAGGATATTCTGGATGCCTCCATGATAGGCAAAAGCATCAGCGAAATTGCCTATAACAAGGGTTTTAACGACTCGGCACATTTTAGTCGTGCCTTCAAAGAACGCTTTAATGTCACTCCCAGTAAGCTGCGTAAAATGGTAGTTGAACAGGACTAACCCTAGAGTGTAGTTGTAGGGTGCGTCCTGCCGCGCCTTAAGCAGGTCAGGTTAATCGGAAGAACACTTAATATCGTTTTATTTTGTCTCATATCGTGTGGATCTATAGACAAGGTGTTCGGTGCGACATGACTGTTACTCATACAATCACCTTCACATCAATTTATTCAAGAAACCTTATTTACTTATCAACCCTCCTTTGACGGAGAGTTCGCTAGCAATCAATATAACTGGCATTGCTAATCAAGCATTTCCTTACCCGTATCGTTAGCCTGATCACAATTGAATGGTGACATAACAATTGGTGTCGCTAGCAAGTATCGCGCACACAATTCATCATCCGGGAAAATTGCTCACTCGCTCTGTTCCGGAATAACTCAGGCACAATGTCATCGGCAAACTGTCGCCTTGCAGCGCTGTGCCTATGCCAAGGGAATATCATCGAATGAGATCGATCAAACGCACCTGTGTGGTTGGCGCAGGTTCTATCGGTAGCCTTTTTGCTGGCCACTTGGGCAGTGTCGCTGAATCCACCGTGCTCACCCGACGTGAAGCCCATGCGAAAGACCTACAGGAAAAGGGATTGCAGGTAAGCGGAAAATCCGATCTAAAAAGTAAAATCATCGCCTCTACCGATCCAGCAGATCTGGGCGATGTGGATTTAATCATCATCGCGACTAAAGCTAATGCGGTCGAAGCAAGTGCCCGCCGTATAGCGGGGCACTTTCCCAATGCCATGGTTATGACGGTTCAAAATGGTCTGGGCTGCGAAGCGCTCGTCGCTCAATATGGAGACTGGCCAATCATTTCAGCGGTCACCTTCATGAGTGGATTCCGTCATTCCGACACTCATGTCGAATATGAACTGGATACGGCTACCTGGCTGGGCCCCTGGGCAGAAGGAAAGGCCAGTTACCAACAAGTGAAAGAGGTCGAAGCGCTGATTAACCGTTCCGGACTAAAGGCTGAGGCCTTCCCTGACCTGCAACCGGCACAATGGTCAAAACTCATCTTCAACGCGGTAGTGAATTCAGTTGCTGCCTTGTCGGACCTGCCCCATGTCAAGGCATTTGCTGCCTGTAATGAAATCCAGGATCTTGGCCACTTGGTCCATGCGGCCATGGATGAAGGAAAACGTGTGGCGGCCGCACGGGGCGTCAATCTGTACGAAGACCCTTGGGAAATGAACATCGAAGCCACCAGCCACGGACAAACAGGCAACGATGACTATGCCCACGTACCATCGATGTTGGAGGATGTACGCGCAAAACACATGACGGAGGTCGACTGGATTACCGGCTCCATTGTCCGGGAAGCAGCCAAGGCCGGCATCCCCGCACCGATCAATGAAACCCTGTATCGATTGGTCAAGGCACTGGAATCCAGCTGGCAGCGAGATTGAACAAACAGTAAATGAGGCAACCATGAAAGTATGTATTATCGGATGCGGAGCAATCGGCAGCCTGTTCGCCGCCCACCTCGGTCGTCTTGAGGATGTTGAGGTGTGGGCCTATGACCCCAGCAAAGCCCATGTCGATGCCATCAGCCAAAACGGTCTTCGGCTGACCGGATTGAGCGATATCGTCGTGCCTGTCAATGCCCGTACAGATGCGAAGCAGATACCTGAGTGTGAATTCGGCATCATTGCAGCCAAGACGCTACACACCCGTCCCGCGATGGAGGCCACAGCCCCCATTTTTCGTGACGGCGCAGTATGTTCCGTGCAGAACGGCATCGGCAACGAGGAGATCATTGCCGAGTACGTGCCCAGAGTCATTCTAGGTACGACCTTTCCCGCAGGTCATGTCACTGAACCGGGTGTAGTCAACCATGACACCGGCGGTCAAAGCTGGATCAGTCCATTCCTGCCGAAACCCGCCAGTATGGATGAAGTCAACAGGCTGGCCGATGCGCTTAACCGTGGTGGTGGCGACATTGTTCCCATGGAGGATGCCCGTGGCGCGCTTTGGACCAAACTCATCTTCAACTCAGCATCCAACGCCATGGGTGCACTCACCCGACTGCCCCATGGGGTGGCCTGCGACCAACCCGGTGTTCGACGGGTCATGCGTGAACTGGTCAATGAAGGTAAGGCAATCGCTGCAGCCTTAGGCGTCACACTGGATAGCGACCCGGATGCCTTGCTCGACTATGGCCGGGAGAAGGCCTATCAACATCCGCCCAGCATGCTCACCGATGTCCTCAACAAGCGAGTCACTGAGATCGATGCCTTGAATGGCGGCATCGCACGCATCGGTAAGGAGATCGGTATTGCCACACCATTGAACGAGGCAATGACCGATATTATCAAAGGCCTGGAATACTCCTGGCGCGAGGACGAATGGAGGAACCTGAAACCATGACCGACTATGTCAATAATTTTCGTCCCAGCAAGGCGGAGATCGAACGTCGCTACAACAATATCCGTGCAGCCATGGAAGAACATGGCCTTGATCACTTAATCGTCAGCGGCAGCGAATACAGCGGTTTTGAAGGTGCGGTGCGTTATATGTGTGGCTTCCATATCCTGCATCGCTATGCGTATGTGGTCATTCCCCTGGAAGGGGATCCAGTCTGCGTCTTCCCCCGGGAAGCCACCTGGGTAGGCGATCACAGCGCAACTTTTCTGGAGCAGCGGGAGTTCCCCTCTCACTGCGGCGATTGGATAGCTGATTACCTGAAAGCCAGACACGCAAAACAAGTCGGCATCTATGGGCTCGATTACATCATCAATGTACGCGATTATTCATCCCTTGCCAGCTGCGACTTTACGCTTGTCGACTTTGAAATTCCCTTCGATTATGCACGGGCACAAAAAAGTGAAGAGGAACTGGCATCAGTACGCCATTCCATGGCGATCAACAAAGAAGGGGTGTTGAAGGTAATCCAAGCCTATGCCCCGGGAAAAACCGAAGCCGAGTTGATGGGTGTTGCAGAGCATACCTTTGCCGCTCGCGGTTGCGGCCGCAATACCATGGATATGATTTTGACAGGTCCTCAGGGCTCCTTAACCCCACAAATGGTCTTCCCCAGTCAACGCCCTGTCGAGGAGAGCGATGCACTGATGTATGGCCTGGAGATATCCGGTGAGGGTGGACACTGGGTGGAGTTCTCCAGGGTACTTGCCCCAAATGGTCTGGATAAGACCATGCAGGAGATGATGCTGGCCTATCAGGAGTTCCATGAACTTGCCGAAGAGCATATGAAGGCAGGTAATAATGCCGAAGCCATCGCCAAGGCATGCATGAAGCCTATCTTCGATCGGGGTTATCGCTCCGGTCATGTCTGTGGACATTCCATCGGCATGACCATGATCGAAATGCCTCGTATCGGTGAGGGATTCTACTTCATCCTGCCTGAGAACATGGTCTGCTCCATGCATCCCCATTTCATGACAGAAGATCGTACCCACTCGCTCTACTTTCAAGAGACCTATAGAGTCGGCAAAGAGAAAGGAGAGGCCCTCTCCGGCGTACCTGTGAAATGGTATGAGGGTGGAGAGAAAAGTTTCTAGTCTTAGTAGAAACTACGCCCCCCTTGATCGAGGGGGTATGTTCTGACACACACTACGGCTTTATACAACATCTCAGTTGAGTGTCCGCAAATAAACGCGAATTAATGCAAATATGGATAAGGATTTCCTTCACGGTTGTAAAACATACCTCCAATTGCCGGCATGACACAAGACGCTAACTACAAAACTTTAGTTGCATAATTAAAACAGAAAATGTGCATTTATTTGCGACAACCCCCCCCCTGAACTGGCAAAAATATTTGCTGTAATTTGTATCACCCACCCACCCTATCAGTGGCAGTGCCTCTTTTTCTATCAGGCAGGTGCAATCATTCCAACATAGAGTCCATCGAGCAAATCATTGGCCGAGAGTTTGGCCTCCCTGACGATTTCACCATCAATAATACCGATAGTAAGATGTCCCTCACCATCATCTGTCAGCACCTTGAAGTGCGTTTTATTGTGCAGGATAAAGGTTTTGCCCAAAGGGCGGGTTGCCAGGATAGATTGTTCTTTATGAATCTTGGCAACGCGAGGGCCGATGGCATTCAGGAAATGCCGCAACAGCTCCTTGACCTCTTCAGTCGCTAACTTTTCTCCTTCAGCCGTCAAGACCAGAACCGGGTTTGCTGGACAATCTATGGAGGAGATATGGTGATGTAGATCTATGACATCTCCAGTCAACTTAAAGGAGACCACAGACTCCTTACCATCGTTGTCACTATCAGCCGCAAAGATCATTTCTACATGACAGACTTCATCCTTGCGGATATCTTCACCCTGGGTGATATTGATGGTACGAATCCCATATTCTTCAAAAAAACGGGATACCAAATCCTTACTTGCTTGATCCAATTCTGGCGGGATACTCATTGACAAAAATCCTCATACACAAACACATTCATGCTCCACTTGGATTGGTAAGGGAATCTGCCAAAAGCACCCCGGGATTCCAGGTGTCCTCGAGCCCCCAACCACCCATCAGGTAGTGATGGACAATCCGGATAGCGATAAGTCCGATGTTTTCATCGAAGCCATCGAGGTCTCCAAACTGCTCACGCAGCTTGCCACCAACATACTCCTCCATGGCACCCAACACCCAGATGGGTACAAATTCTGCAAAGGCCTGTTGGGAAGCGACCTTGACCGCAACGAAAAAGTCACAGCCTTTTTCAAACCGGGCACGATCTGTCACTTCATAGCGGCCCGGTACGAAAGTGTTCCAGTCAAGCTGCTGCAACTCCCGCATGAATCTGACCAGATTCCAGATGTGGTAGTCAGGCAGCAATCCATAGCGGGCATTGGGTAACAACGTATCTGATGAAAAAAGGATTTTTTCATGCTCAAAATAAGCACTCAGATTTCCTGTACCATGGGTTGGACCAGGATTCAAAAGCATTAATCCAACACCGTCGATCATCAGACGGTTACGTTTGCCGGATAAACATTGGGTTGGTAACAGTTGTCCCTTAGCCTTTCGCATCCCGATGACTTTTGCACACATTTCATCAGCGATAATATCGGCATCCGGCGCCAGGTCTGCGGCAAAGCCGGCATGATCCAAATGATCGTGGGAATAGATAATGGTCTGTACAGGCTTTCCGGGTATGGCTGCCGTAATGGCCTTTCGATAGGCCCGAGCAGCACCCGGTGTCGCCAATGTATCAAACGCAATGACACTGCTATCTGCCTCGACAAACAGGGTCCGCCGCACACCATCACAAACGGTCCAGATCCGTGCCGATAGCTGATCAACATGCAACTCTGGTTCACGCTCAAGGTATTGTTGTGCGCCAGCAAGCGTGAAGATTCCTGTATTCAGTTCAACCATAACAATATCCCCATGCTTAAAGCGGTGTGGTATTGGGTTGCCAGTTACCCTCGATGCCCCAGCCACCGGTCAAATAGTGCTGCATGTAACGGGACAAATTCATGGCGCAGTACTCTTGAAAGCGAAATAATTCTCCGAATTCACCACGCAGATTGGCTTCAGTGTATTTTTTTACCTCGGTGAAATTGTGTGGATCAAGGCTGTCAAATATCGCTTGCTGTGCCATATCGGCCATGCGGTCATAGTAAGCGAGATTATCGATAAATCCCTGGCGGTCCGTAATCCAGAAATGCCCGGGAACAAACAGATCCCAATCGAGACTTAGCAAACGTTTCATCACCGGGACGTATGGCGCCAGATGCCAATCAGGAAAAAAAGTATAGCCGACACCAGGTATTACTGTGTCGACCATGAACAGCAACTTGCTTTGGGGGAAATAGGCAGCAATATTGCCATCCCCATGGGTAGGTCCAGGGTATATCAGTTCAAATTCGACACCGTCTATACTGAAATCCTTGCGCTCTTCAACAAAGGTTTACGTTGCTGCCAACTGTCCGTCTGACTGTCGTCTGCGTATCACTTTATCGCATAATTCATGAGCGATAATGTGGGCATCCGGTGCCATATCCTCAGCATAACCGGTGTGGTCCAAATGATCATGGGAATAGACGATGGTGTGGATTGGATTATTTGGAAACACGCGTCCCACCGATGCGGCATAGGCCCGTGCCGTACCTGGCGTTGTCAGGGTATCGAATGCGACCACCCCCTTTCGGCCTTTGAGAAATATTGAGCGATAGATACCCTCGCTGACCGACCAGATCTTATCTCGGACAGGTGTATAGGTGATATCCCGCCAAGCCCCCTGAATAGGAATATCGCCACCCAAGGTAAAAACCCCGCAATGCTCGCATGGCGTATCCTTGCTGAGAAGACTCTCTCCTGATTGACACTCATCAACCATCATCGTCACCCTCCCGTCATGGTTTCAGTATCAGCGGGTACCGATTAATGTCGGCCCTGCTCGTCCTATACCACTATCCAAATCGAAAGCTAACCGGTAAACGCCTGGATGCCTGTCTGCGCCCGACCCAGAATCAATCCGTGAATATCGTAGGTACCTTCATAGGTATTTACCGCCTCAAGATTCATCATGTGCCTGATCACATGGTATTCATCAGCAATACCATTACCGCCGTGCATATCTCTGGCATGACGTGCGATCTCCAACGCCTTACCGCAATTATTGCGTTTAACCAACGAAATCATGGTGGGATCCCAATTGCCTTCGTCTATGATCCGGCCTACCCTTAGCACAGCTTGTAAACCAAGTGCGATCTCAGTTTGCATATTGGCAAGTTTGGTCTGCACCAACTGTGTAGCAGCGAGGGGACGGCCAAATTGTTTGCGCTCCAGGGTGTATTGACGGGCAGCATGCCAACAGGCTTCGGCAGCGCCCATAGTGCCCCAGGCAATCCCGTAGCGGGCACGATTAAGACAACCGAATGGCCCCTTTAAACCACCTATATCGGGAAAAGCATTTTCATCCGGAACAAACACATCATCCATCATGATCATTCCGGTAATGGAAGCACGCAGACTGAACTTGCCGTCTATCTTGGGTGCACTCAACCCTTGCATGCCTTTTTCAAGGATAAAGCCGCGTATCACACCCTCATCGTCTTTTGCCCAGACCACAAATAAATCAGCAATGGGGGAATTGGTAATCCAGGTTTTGTTACCGCTAAGACGATAACCTCCGTCCACTTTTTTCGCCCGTGATTTCATGCCTCCCGGGTCTGATCCGGCATCCGGCTCAGTAAGCCCAAAACAACCAATCAACTCAGCCGTTGCCAACTTGGGCAAGTACTTCTCTTTTTGCACCTCACTACCATAGGCATTGATCGGATGCATAACCAGGCTTGACTGCACACTCATGGCAGAGCGATAACCTGAATCAACCCGTTCTACTTCGCGGGCAATAAGACCATAGCTTACATAGTTCAGTCCGGCACAACCGTAGCCGTCGATAGTGACTCCCAGGAGCCCCAATTCGCCCATCTCGGAGAGAATCTCCTGGTCGAAACGTTCCTCCCGGTTGGCGCTTAGCACCCTGGGCATGAGCTTGTCCTGGCAATACTCGTAAGCGATGTCACGAACCAGACGTTCGTCAGCGTCGAGCTGTTTCTCAAGAAGAAAAATATCGTCCCAATTGGGCAAGACGGCCATAGCAAGAATCTCCAACGATCATGTCACCACCAACATCCAAACTCCGCTATCACACATTGAAATCAATCAACCACCCATTTATCCGGAAATGACTAGATTGTCTAAAAACAATCAGTGATTGATTGCAGAAGCCACTAAGCACCTTTTCCGGTCTATTCGAAAAAAGGTGTCCATGTTTCTACAATAAATCCACCTACACCAAGTCTGGTGGTACAGAAGCGAAGTAACGATCAGCAGACAAATTTTATTCAAAGCAATGAATCTTCGAACCGGATTAAAAATAAGTTAATAAGCCGGATGAAGGGCGATTTGTTCAGCCTATTTAGGCTTTGCCAAGCCGTCTTGCCTGACAAGGCGGGGCCATTGACTGCCAGTGCATCCCCCTTTAATTACCTACACTGACAGAATAAAACCAGTACTTTTTCAGATGTTTATTTCAATAACAGTTTCACCATATTTCCAGCTTTGATTGATGACCTACTGAGTGAAACTACGATCAATTCGCTGTTCAGGGAAAAGCGAAGCGTTGGCCCGGAATTTAGTACTTCTATTCATCCAAACTTATTTAACTCCACGCTGCACTCTATGTGTATTTGATTAAGCCGTAGGGTGCGGCAGGGCCGCACCCTACGTGGCTATTCCTTTAAATCATTAAAAAAAGAAATTGGTACCAATTTTCATAGCTGCTAGTATATCCAAGACAATGTCGCATGTTTATATGTTGGACTTTTATCCAAAGTCATATCAAGCAGGATCGATCAGCCCATGAACATCACTTTGAACGACACACCTCACCATCTGCCTGACAAGGCATCTCTCACCACCCTGGTTGAGCAGTTACCGCCCTTCGAACCCAATACCGTGATAGCTGTAAATCACCGGGTTATTTGCAACCGCACCTGGTCTGAGTGTGAGTTGAAAGAGGGTGATACCGTGGTAACTTTTCAGATGCTTGGAGGAGGCTAGATCCTTAAAAACTTATATTCAGTTTGTACCGATAAACTTCCAACGACCGGTTTCTGCATCGTTGATCAGATCTATCTCCCTCCTGACTAAAAATTTCCTTGTCGCTGTTCCTACTGGATAGCCCGCTTCAGACTGGTGTAACAGATTATGCAAATCGTCTGGCGTATCTATATCCATGGCGAGTTGGGGATGCTTTACGACATCCAGTGTCCTGCCTTGTCTAATAAACATTTTACGAAACGCTCTCAGGCTATTGGATCCAAAAACGAGGGGGAATCTCAACGGCGACTCGGTCAATAACAGATTGGTCCCTGCGCTGGTTTTACAGGCGGCTGCCCGGGTGATATCAGGGGAAGCTGCAGCGATAAACTCACCTAAAACCAATGGAGTCAATAGAGGGAGGTCCGCATGGACTATCAAAATCTGTCTGGCACCTTGTACTGTGGCATAATCCACCGCCTGTTCCAGCTCTGTATTGAGTCCGCCGCCCTGCTCTGGTCTGAAATTGTCTACCCCCATGGTACTGAACAGATGGGCTACCGATGACTCATTGGTCACCAGCAAGACCCGTGTGATGAGATCAACATCAAGTAGTGCCGAAACCACGTCTTGCGCCATCGCCAACACTAACTCTCTGCGTAATTCCGCGGTTAACACAGGTGCAAGGCGGTTTTTCACTTGCGCCAATTCTTTCAATGGGACCAATGCCCAAATCTCGTTCATGAACACTTCTCCAGCTTATCAATGAACAGCAGGCACTGATTCGCCAAACTGACTTTCTGTTCAGTGGTTTTCATAACGGTTTCGCTAACATGAACGGCCACACTTTTTTTCAATGTTGAAACTGTCTCCTTATCGACTCTATCTATTATAAGTCCGGAAATGAGGCCGTTGTAATGATCAGCGATGGCCTGTTGTACCACCGGCATCTCCAGCTCCTGCATTATCTTCGCGGTTGGGCCCTTGATCGCCTCTCCACCCACGATGGGAGAGACTGCAATGACAGGCACAGTCATATTACGTAGTAACGTACTGATACCCGGTAATGCCAGTATGGGATCGATACTTAAAAATGGATTTGAGGGGCAGATAATCACACCGGCCAGTGCTGCATCATTCAATGCATCGATAAACCCAGTTGCAGCAGCTGCCTTCTCTACGCCTGCATAACGAATACCAGAGATCCTGGGCTGGCACCGTTGTTTGACGAAGTAGTGTTGGAATGGCATCACACCTTCATCGACCAGTACTTCGGTTCGTACCGGATTGTCACTCATGGGTATGATGGTAGGGTCGATAGCCATTGCTCGACTGATCTGTGCAGTTACTTCACTTAAAGTGAGACCCTTTTCCAGCAATGAACGGCGTAACAGGTGCAAGGCTATATCTTTGTCACCGAGGCGAAACCAGGTCTCACCACCCAATTTTTCTACCTGATCAAGTACATTCCAACTCTCGCCTGCCCTTCCCCATCCCTGCTGGGTTTCAACGACACCACTCAGTGTATAGGTAACGGTATCTATATCCGGGCAGATCAGTAATCCCAGGTGTTCAAAGTCATCACCGGTATTTACTACTATGGTAAGCGACTCAGGCTCAACTACCTGGCTTAATCCCAGTGCCAGTTTTGCTCCACCGACACCACCGCAGAGCGCCACATATTTTTTTTTATTCTGCACCATTATCCTAGCATCCTCGATTATAAAAACAGGTCCTCGGCCAACGGACGTATCAAATCAGCACCATCCCCTGATCCTGTGATGGAAAGACCGCGAACGATCACCGCCGGCCTTGCCTCATTGGTGGCCCCCATGAGCAGGGAGGCCGCAGCTGCTAACTCATCACCCCATGCCACTTCGGTTACCTCAAGTCGTTGCCCAGATAGATCCTGCGCGCCTCTGAAGTCCTTTAGCGTCACGATACCCGCGCTACCAATACAAACACCACAAGTCCCCAAGCGCCAAGGCCTGCCGAAGCTGTCGTTGATGACCACACCGAGTGAGAGGCCTGTTTGTTGCTGTATATGTTCCCGCAAGGCTTGTGCACTGCCATCCGGATTTTCGGGTAACAGCAGTACTTGTTGATGCCCATCGTCAATATTGGAATGGTCAATGCCGGCATTTGCACTGATAAAGCCAAGACGATGGCGAACAATCAGCACATGGGGTGTGACTCGCACAACACCCGTCGATTCCTCGAGAATCAATTCCACTAAACGTGGATCTTTTTGACATATCCCCGCCAAACGAAGGGCTTCCGTAGAGGGCTGTACATCGTCCAGCCTAACGTAACGGCCCTCTGCCTTAGAGACGATTTTCTGAGCGATCACAAGGATATCCCGATCCTCCCATACCAGTCCTTGATCCTTCATGGTTTGAATCAAAATCGCCGCCAGGTCATCCCCCGGTTTGATCAATGGGATAGTACTTGGCGCCATGAGCTGCAAGCTATGGTGATTTTTATTCAATTCAAAAACCTGTTCAATGCTGAAAAATCAAATAGTGCAGAGTGACCCAGACTCGATGATCCACTACCCATGCTTTGTGCCATACGCTGAAGAGAGGATCGACCGACTGATTCTGTGACATGGCCATCCTCAGTAAGCGCACCACGAAGCGTAGGAATCAAACCGGCAGGGTCACCCAGTAGGGGCATCTCTTTTATTGTTGAGAAGATGAAATCCACATCCTTGCGTAACAGTGCCAGGGCCTCAGCATGGGCGGCAACCAACGCTTCAACCAATTCAGGTTGCTGCTCAATCACACTTATCTCAGTTGTAAGACCTGTGGTAGGAAATTGCAGCAGTTCCGCTGGTGAAGAGAGCTTATTTAAGCCAAAGGTTTCCAGATAGGCAGGACTCACTGCAGAACTGAACAGGCCCGCATCAACTTCACCTGACAACAACAAACCAAGACGAGCAAGGTCATCACGCACAGGTTGAATGTCGGGGGTTCGATCCAACGACACATCAGCCAATATCCAATTTAAAAAATGTGCAGGCGGTGCAAAATCCACATAGCCGGCGACGCTGCTTCCATCAAGTTGTTCAATATTCTCGATACCGGCTCCACCAAACAACCAGAATAGCGGTCTTTGCATAACGACCAATAACAGGCGTTTCTCCTTCCCATTCAGGATGTCCATCAAGCCCGTTGCGCAAGCCGTACTGAAAACAGGTAATGATGAATGCTCATATCCGGTAAACGTGATATCCCGTAATAAAACGTTCAATCCCTGGCGCTGGTAGTAGCCTGCTTTTCTGGCTGCGAAATGACATAACAACTCATGGACATCAAAGGCCTTGAAGCCGAGCAGGAGTTGCCTGTTCAATTTTCGCTACCTTAGTCATCCTTGTCAGGGGAAGCGAATAGCAGGCTGAAAATCATGCTTGCCATACCCAACACAAGACAAAAGGTACCGATAATGGACATACCTTTAGGAACAGGTGCTGGAATCATGACATCGAGCCAAGCACCAAGCGGTAAGCAAACCGCACCAATAACCATCACCCATGCAATCAGTCTGCGATTCCCTTCTGTTGCTATGGCGCGCTCAAGAAACAGACCCAGTATGATCAACAGGGTGCCCAATGCAGCCATATGACTGTGACCATGCACTTCACGAAGATACTCGATTCGTGTTCCGGCGTAGGTTTGCAGGGATTCATGAGCTGCAGCAAGATTGCCCGCTGCCGCATTGGCAAAACCACCCGCCATTGAGAGGCCAATCTTCTCCAGTGTCTGGTGCTCATCGAATACAGCATAATAAAAACCATACAGCATGCTGATGGCCACTAAACCCAGACCTACGCCGATCAATAATTTTTGCGATCCATTCATCGGGCTTCTCCTAGGCTGTCCTGGGCGCCGGTATGTCGTAACACACCGGCCAGCATGCCAGTTAAAGCGATAATAACCAGCAATCCTGCAATATCCGCGACACCACCAGCCAACAAGCCGAACCAAATCTCCGCATAGACAGCAACCGGCAACAAGGCACCGCCAATAAGCAACATCATAGCCAGACGTTGCCGCCAAACCAGTGATAGAAAAATGAAAGGTTGGATCAGTGATGTCATCATCGCCAATAGGCCGAATTCCACCATGTGGGCATGGGCGGCTATTGCAACCGCACGCTCTCCCTGTAACTGACCATAGGCCAGCAGTGACTGCGCTGCAGCGGTCTGATTTGCAGCATGTGCCTGTTCAACTATCTGTCCCAGGATTGTCAATTCACGCGCTTCATGAGCTTGCATCTGCACCCCTGCATACCAGGCACCAAACAAAAACCCAAGCAGCACTAACACGGCTCCCCCCTTCAGCAACATCCAGCCTATCCCACCCAAGGCAGGAGAGAAGGGGCCAGTCTCTGGTTGGCGCCTTGCACTTCCCAAGAGCCCCCATAGCTGAATAAGGATAACGAAGGCCAACAGTAACCCCGACAGGTCTGCACTGATACTGGCCCAGCCAATAGTTTCCAACGGACTGTAAACCAACCCAACATAATGAATCAGAAAAATGGATACCGGCAGTACCACTGCCATCACCAAAAACAGACGGGCAAGCATTACTTTGAAACGATCATTCAAACGAATCCGGGATTGCAGAAATGCCAACAGCAGGGCCAGATACCCAACATGGATAATATGCACATGGGTATCTTTCTTGGTCCCTGCATTTTCCAGGAAGTCCCCAAGCTGACCAAAATGCTGCCAAACCGCATCAGCATCATGACTCGATATCGCCGTTGTCGCTGCAGCCATAGCCGATGAGATTTGGTCTACATTGGGATGCAATATGAAGACAGCGTACAAATCACCGAAAATCATGCCCGCCACGATCAACAACATGCCACCGATGATAAACAAACGTGACCCTACGGCATCGCTTGCCAGTATTTCCTCATTGTTGTTCATAGCTGCATCATCCACCTGTGTTCACTTGCTCCTTGACCGTAAACTCAGGCATCACCCGATCGGCAAAGGTATAAATAAAGTGTTCCGCATCCGCCATATTGGCTGGCCATACAAAGGCATCTATACCCATATCCGCTAGTGCCTTAAAGCGTGGAATCGCCTCTTCCGGCGTACCGGCTATGCAGACCGCATCAAGAATAGTGTCAGTCAACAGTGCCTGGTGTTTGGCCCGATTGCTGCCGTGTTCGAAGTAGTCATACTTCGCCTTGAAAGTTTCGAGTTGTTGCCATAAGTCATCTGTAAAGTAGTCACGGGGAACCGTTTTGAATACTGTGCCGGCGGCTACCGAGGCATATCCCTTGATCTGATCACGGGCCTTGTCACGCTGTGTCGACACAGCCGTTGCAACACGCATATAGAGCTTTATATCTTCAATCCGTCGTCCTGCCTGTTCCGCACCCTGGCGGATGTTATCCAGTGCATAGCGTACAAAAGCAGGATCGGCCCCAACCTGAAACAGCACACCATCGGCAACCCTGCCGCCCAACTGCAGGGATTTGGGTCCGGAACAGGCCATGACTATAGGCACTTCGCTATCACACCAGGTCAGGCGGAATGAATGACCCTCGTACTCCACTTCCTGCCCCTTCATCAGAGCACGCAGCAGAATGATCTTTTTCTCCAGAGCTGCAAGCCGGTCAGGCTTGAGTCCCAGTGTATGTACGGCACTCTCGCCAACACCTATACCGAGTACGGCTCTTCCGTGGGAGACTTCCTCCAGGGTTGCCCAGCTGTTGGCCAGCACTGCCGGATGCCGGGTGATGGCATTGGTTACCCCGGCAGCCACCTGGATACGGGAAGTCTGCAATGCAATCTGCGAGAGTAGTACGTAGGCATCCCGCATCACACATTGTGAATCGGCAACCCAAACCCCGCCATAGCCACACTCCTCGGCCTGCCTGGTCAACGACAAACATTCGCTGACCGGTCGGTTGGGCAATATGCCAATTTCAAACGAGACAGACATAAGCGGTGGGCCTCTTCCAGATCTATCACCACGGCATTTATTTTTGATAAACGGGTGAGTTCTGAATGAGTATATGCAAGCTTTCCCGTCGACTCTTAGACCTGAACGCTGCCCATTTGACCACAAGAGCATTCAGACAAAGCGGTGAACTGTGGTTTGAGCTGATTTTCTGTTACGCATACAACCAGTTCTTGAAAACCCTGGTCAGCAAGGGCATCAGCAGAAAGGTCATCAGGGGGACGGCAATGCCGGTGAGGATCAGGGTACGCAACATCAATGGGTAGGGTTCAAGGAGTGGCCCTATCAGCCATATAAGGCCACTGATCAAAAGATAGATCGCCAACCAGGCTAACACAGCCATCTTGTATAGCGGCGGTGGTGTCATCATTGCCTGATCGGGCAAGGTAAACCAGGCTTCAAGACCGGTCACCATATGGCGCTTGGGTTTCTCGCTGACCTGTTTGGCAATGGCCCGCCAACTGGCTCGCTCATCAGACTTTTCCCAGCGTTCAAGGTTTGAGCGTCGATCAAACTTGAACAGGATGTAGTAATTTTTCTCCTGACCCGAGGGACGAATGATGCTCACGCCTAAATGACCGGGATGACGTTGGGCAGCTTCAGCGATCCCATTGAGATAGGTCTCGAATTCCCGCTCCTTTCCAGGCAGCGGCATACGCGACATCATGACACTGACTGGTGGGTCACTCTGTTGCTGCAGATCCTCACTTGCCATCGCCGTCTCCCATCTGTTTGACAACCCGGCCCACTCTGACCACCAGCCAGATACCCAGACCGATAAAACCTGCTCCAATCCAATGGAACCAATACACCTGTTCTCCCAGGAAACCCGAAGCCAGCACAGCTGCAAACACAGGAATGAGATTGAGGAATACGGCAGCGCGGCTAGGGCCCACCGCCCGATTGCCCTGATTCCACATCAGCATGCCCAGAATCGAGACTGTCAGAGCCAACACCAATACCACCCAGAGTGTTTCCATATCCATCGGCATGGCCATAAACCAGATCGCTTCCACCAGGTAGAAAGGCAGCAGGATGATACAACCGATAACGATAATGCCGAACAGGGATTCCAATGCACTCAACCCTGCTGGTATCCGAGAGACATTGATGGCATAGGCTGAAAATCCACATACCGCCAACAACGTCAAAAGATCACCACTATTAAATTCCAGCTCCAGGACAGCCGACCAACTACCACGAAACAACATGACAGCAACACCGGCACAGGCGGCAAAGATACCTATGAGTTGTGTGGTTCGTAACCGTTCGCCCAGAAAAGTACCGGCGATTATTACTGTCAATATGGGTTGAAAGACACTGATAACGGAGACATTGATGGCAGTAGTGGTACGAAGCGCAATCAGGACCAACATGGTACTGAGTGTCACAAAACCGCCCAACCAGACATAGGTTGACATATTACCGCGAAAAATACGGGCTGGAGAGCCATCTTTAAGGACCCATGGGAGCAGGATCAGTGCACCGGCCACCCATCGCCAGAAATTGAGGCCCACTGGTGGAATAACATCATGCACACCCCGTCCGATGACATGATTGCTGGCAAGAAAAAAAGCGGTTAACACAAGATAAACATGGGCCAGTGACACTGATTGCCGCGTGCCACTGATATCTGATACCGGGATACTCAGGCCCTTTTTTTCATTCGCCACAACAATCAATCGAACTTGACATCAGGATGCTCGTCCAACTCAGGCGGTGATTCATACCGATCCAAAGGCGTCCGGGAGAAGCGGATTGGATTGCGCACACCGGGTGTGAGGCCGTCATCCAGGGTCACGAATAGGCCTGATTCCTTGGCATAGGGATGATCAAAAAGATCCCCTAGATCGTTGACCGGACCATAGGGAAAATCACCGGCAGCGAATATCTCCAGCCAGTCGTCCCGGGCACGGGTCAACATTAATTCCTGGATCAGGGGAACCAGCCGATGACGATTTTCCACCCGCCTGGGATTGGTTCGGTAATCATCCTGCTCATGCCAATCTGCTGCCATCACCTGACTCAGACTGGCAAACTGTTTATCAGTCCCCACCGCTACCATCACCGGTTGAGTCCGTGTTGAGAAACACTGATAGGGTACGATATTGGGATGCGCACTACCCAACGCCTTCGGTACCTCGCGACTGGTGAGAAAGTTTGAAACCACGTTGGCTAAACAGGATACCTGTGTATCGAACAAGGGTATCTCTATCAGCTGCCCCTGCCCGGAGCGCTGACGTTCCAACAGGGCTGCAAGAATCCCATTGCTCGCATAGAGCCCAGCCAAAATATCACTGATAGCCACCCCAACCTTGACCGGCTCACCATTGGCGGTTCCGGTGATGCTCATCAAACCGGACATCGCCTGGATAAGCGCATCAAAACCAGGTTTGGTACCCCAGTCGCTGTTCTGTTCAAAACCATGGATGGAACAATAGATCAATTGCGGATTAAGCTCGAGTGCCGCTTCGCCATCCAGTCCGAACTTGGTCAGTGTACCAGCACGGAAATTCTCGATCAGTACATCGGCGGAACGCACCAATCCTCTCAGTGTTGCCAGATCGCCTGGGTTTTTAAAGTCTAGAACACGGGATTTTTTATTACGGTTCGTGGAGAGATAATAGGCCGACTTGCCGTCGAAAAAAGGGGGCCCCCACTGACGGGTGCCATCACCTTCAGGACTCTCAATTTTGATCACTTCCGCCCCAAGGTCACCAAACAGTTGGGTGCACCAGGGTCCGGCAAGGATACGCGAAAGATCCAGGATTTTGAGCCCGGTTAATGGAAGGTCATGCTTGATCATCCTAGAATCCGCAGTTGAACATGGATTTGAGGGAAATCCCGGTGTATCCAGCAAGGTGTCGTTCGTCGTTAATGGCTATTCCCTTAACAAGAACGACAACGCAGTAGGATGCGTCGGGATTTTTCTCAAATGCGTGTAGCGTGACTGAACTCACCCAATGGGTGAGAGGATAATCCATGATTTGATTCTTCATATCATTAACTTACGTAAGCTTTCAGTGGTCAACTGCGGAATCTAGGATAATAGACACACCTGGCCCATATCGTTGGCTCACATATTCGGATAGTTCGGTCCTCCACCACCTTCCGGTGTCATCCAGGTGATATTCCCATTAGGATCCTTGATATCGCAGGTTTTGCAATGTATACAGTTCTGCGCGTTGATCTGAAGCTGTGGTCCCTCTCCCTGTTCGATGATTTCATAGACCCCAGCCGGACAGTAGCGTTGTTCCGGAGCATCGTAGTGCCCCAGATTGATAACCAATGGAATGTCCCTATCCTGTAATCTGAGATGACAAGGCTGATCCTCTTCATGGCTGGTATTGGATAGATAAACCGAAGAGAGCCGATCGAAACTGATGACGCCATCCGGTTTGGGATAGTTGATCTGTTTGCAGTCAGCCACCTCCTTTAATGTTTCACGATCCTCTCTATCGTCTTGCAGATCCAATGGAAACTTGCCACCAAACAGCGTCTGATCCAGATAGTTGTATGCCCCACCCAGATATAAACCCCATTTCTTCAGCGCACTCCCGAAATTACGACTACGATATAACTCGTCACAAAGCCAGGATGCCTTAAAGCGTTCGGCATAGGCTTGCAGATCCTTTCCACCTTGCTCATCTTCCGAGAGTGCATCGAATACTGTCTCGGCAGCCAGCATGCCGGACTTCATAGCGGTATGGGTGCCTTTAATCTTAGCGTAGTTGAGTGTACCCGCATCACATCCGATTAAAAGCGCCCCAGGCATGTGCATGGTGGGTAATGCGTGGAAACCGCCCTTGTTGATAACACGTGCTCCATAACCAACTCGGCGACCACCGGTCAGATAGTCTTTAAGCAATGGATGCTGTTTCAGACGTTGAAACTCCTCGAAAGGATTAACATGAGGATTCTGGTAATTAAGATCTACAATCAGACCAACGCTGATCTGGTTGTTCTCATGATGATAAAGAAAAAAACCACCACCACTGCCACTCTCGGACAGAGGCCAACCCGAACCATGGATGACCAATCCCTGCTGGTGTTTTTGCGGATCACAATCCCACAGCTCCTTCAAACCCAGCCCATAGTGCTGTGCACCCGCCCCCGCATCGAGTTGATAATTAGCAATTAACTGTTTACCCAGGTGACCACGTGCACCCTCTGCAAACAGAGTATATTTTGCACGCAGTTCCATACCGGGTTCGAAACTTGGCTTTTTACTTCCATCTTCAGCTAATCCCATATCGCCTGTGATGACACCTGCCACTTCAGCGTGCTCACCGTAAAGCACCTCGGCAGCGGCAAACCCGGGAAATATTTCGACTTCCAGTGCCTCTGCCCGCTCAGACAGCCAACGACATAGATTCCCCAGACTGGCTATGTAGTTGCCCCGATTTTGCATGGAAGCGGGTACAAACTGTGTTGGTATCTGCCACGCTCTCTCCTTGTTCTGCAGAAAATAGACCTGATCATGACTGACCTCTGTGGTCAGAAGTGTATCCTGCTCGCGCCAATCGGGAATCAATTCATCGAGAGAACAGGGATCGATGACAGCCCCTGAAAGTATGTGCGCGCCAATCTCAGAGCCCTTTTCAAGTACACAGACAGACAGCTCCTTTTTCTGCGCCATGGCAAGTTGACGCAATCGTATTGCAGCCGTTAACCCTGCCGGACCACCGCCAACGATAACCACATCATATTCCATGCTTTCACGTTGCATTATTGGCCCCGACCTTTGGAAGAATCAGTTAACACTCCGATCCAGTTCAGCTGATAAGGCAGGCAAGATATCGAACAGATCACCAACAATGCCATAGTCTGCAATTTGGAATATGGGTGCATCCTCATCTTTGTTGATAGCCACAATCACTTTGCTCTCTTTCATACCGGCCAAATGTTGTATGGCACCGGAAATACCCACCGCGATATAAAGTTTTGGCGCAACCACCTTGCCGGTCTGCCCGACTTGTAAATCGTTTGAAACAAAGCCCGCATCCACCGCTGCCCGGGAAGCACCGATTGCTGCGCCAAGTTTATCAGCCAGCGCTTCAAGCAGTTGAAAATTCTCTGCACTACCCAACCCACGTCCACCAGATACCACCACTTCAGCTTGGGCCAGATCTGGTCGTGTCGATTCAGTCACGTCATCTCGTTCCCAGCGACAAAGTTCCAGATCCCCGCTAGCCTCAACCTGGTCAATCATTGCATTGCCACCTTCAGCGATGGCCGGCTCAAAAGCAGTCGCACGAACAGTAACAACCTTCAGTGAATCCTTCGATTGCACTGTGGCGATCACATTGCCCGCATAGATCGGACGCTGGAAGCAGTCGGTCGATTTAATCGCAATAATGTCCGATATCTGAGCAACATCCAGCAGTGCCGCCACCCGTGGCATCAGATTTTTTCCATTGGTAGTGGCAGGCATCAATAGATGGGTATGTCCTTCAGCCAGCCTGACGACCAAGGGAGCAACATTTTCCGCCAATTGATGTTCATACGCCGGGGCATCTGCCAGCAATACACGGCTCACTCCCTGCACCTTGGCAGCAGCCTCGGCCACCGACGAACAACCACTGCCGGCGATTAATAGATTCACTGCATCTTTCAATTGAGTGGCAGCAGTGATCGCCGCCAGCGTCGCCGCATTGAGTTCACTGTTATTGTGTTCCGCGATAACCAATACAGTCACGATTAGATCACCCTTGCTTCGTTTCTAAGTTTATCAACCAGCTCTTTTGCGTCGGACACCTTTATGCCGCCACTGCGCTGTGTCGGTTCAGCTACCGCAATAGTCTCCAAGTGAGTTGATATATCGACATCCAATTCCAGCGGTGTGATCTTCTCCAAGTGTTTTTTCTTGGCCTTCATGATATTCGGCAATTTGACGTAACGCGGTTCGTTTAGACGCAGATCGGAGGTCACTACGCCAGGTAGCTTAAAAGAGAGGGTTTGGCTACCGGTATCGGTCTCGCGGGTTACCTGCACCCGGTCATCATCGACAACAACATGGGATGCAAAGGTGCCCTGGGGCCAACCCAACAGTGCTGCCAGCATTTGCCCTGTTTGGTTGCTATCATCATCGATAGCCTGCTTGCCCAGAATAACCAGATCGAACTGCTCTCTCTTTACTATGGCAGCCAGTAGTTTGGCAACTGTCAAAGGCTCCAACCGTGCATCGGTTTCCACCAACACGCCACGATCCATCCCCATAGCCAGTGCTGTACGAACAACGTCCTGGCATGCCGCCTCGCCAAGTGATATCGCAACCACCTCTGTGGCCGTACCCGCCTCTTTCATCCGTACAGCCTCTTCCACGGCTATTTCATCGAATGGATTCATGGACATCTTTGCATTGGCTATTTCAACATCAGAGCCATCCCCATTCGGTCGGACTTTTACGTTGTAGTCGACAACTCTTTTTACTGCCACAAGCACTTTCATTAGCTGGCCCCTTAACCTGCCGAACCCGGCTCACCGGTAATACGCAAGCCTGCACCATTGATCTTGTAGCGCTTGTTTAAAAATATCAGCACCGATGTCATTGCCTCAGCCACCACGGAATTATCGATTGCTCCCGCGTGCCAGGCACGCAGACCAACATCTTGGGCAAGCTTGACCACCACTTCCCGGGCCTCAGGATCATTGCCAGAAACCAACACATCACAATCGTTATGATGACCATCGTCAGATTGTAAATGCGCAGCGGCAATATTCTGGAAGGCGGAGACTACACGCACATTTTCACCCAAAAATGACTGCGACTGTTTCGCTGCCGGCCCATCCGCCGGGAGTTGTACACGAGCCACCTTGGGCGGCACCAGGGGTACAGTGGCATCAACAAATATCTTGCCCTGAACTGCATCGCGGACACTTTTCAGGGTGCCCTCGTGACTGGCGAAAGGTACCGTCATGATCACCACCTCTGCAATCGTCGCAGCCATGCTGTTCTCTCTTCCATCTACAGATGTCCCGACCCGTTCTGACAGTGCCTTTGCTGAATCTCTGGCCTTCTCCTCGCCCCTGGAACCGATGATCACTGGATAGCCGGCTTTGGCCAGTTGATAGGCCAGACCACCACCCAGATCACCCGTACCACCCAGCACGGCGACAATCGGCAAAGAATCAGACATCTGCAAACTCCTCTATGTTGATATCCGCTCAATTCAGGCGATAACGCGGACCCTATGTGAATACTATTAACCACGTCTGACAACGTCTTGAATGCCAGGGAGAACAAGTTGACTCTCAAGGAAGCTGGTTACGAATTGAAACAACACACAGCAGTACAACCGGTTCTTCCGTTTGATCAGGCAGGCTTACATCTAGCAATGGGTTCTATTTTGGAAAACCAATCGTACGCTTGGTATCAGTAATTGCTGTCATTAGCTGCGCTTGTCCACGCAACATGGAGGGAGCCAGAAAACACCAATCGACGGCAGACTACCAGTTAACCGAGCGGATCGATTCGATGTGGATGGGAATAAACTGTCAAACGTCCCTTGCGTACGAAACCGCATAGCGTCACTCCGAACCGTTCTGCTACTTCTATCGCCAATGATGTAGGTGCACTGACTGCAGCAACAATTTCCAGGCCGGCTCGAACCGCTTTGGTCACCATCTCCAAACTCAGGCGACTGGATAACAGAACACCGCGTGCTTCAAATCCTTCACCACTCAACAGCGAAGCACCGATCACCTTATCGAGGGCGTTATGCCGTCCAAGGTCTTCAGCCACAGCATG
>JAIVEQ010000046.1 GCA_023838465.1 Candidatus Thiodiazotropha sp. | reverse complement strand
CACGGCGTCCAGTCATTTGGGAACTGACGGCGGAGTGGTCACGAGCTTGCGATGTGATCACGTAGTGTCAGTGACCAGGACCGTCCGGGGTACTAATAGGTTGTCAAAGATCGAGTGTCTTTTAGGCCTGGGACGCCTAAAAGACATCACGAGATCGAAGACTCACTTGATGAGTTTCTATACAGCCACCAGGGGTCGTCTCTGGCCGATAGGACTGACCCGAACAATGCCTTCGATCTGGATGTTCACTATGTACATTTGGGTGGCACAGTGGATGTCTACCAGGACCAGATTACTCCCTATCTGACCGGTGGTCTTGGGATGACCTATATGAACCCGGGACAAAGGGGATATGGCGACGAAACCCGTTTTTCCCTAAGTGTGGGAGGTGGTTTAAAGTGGTATCCCACGGAGCGACTCGGTATACGTTTTGAGATGCGTGGATACAGCACCCTGGTCAATTCCAGCGGAACACTGTTCTGTGATGGTGGCTGCGATCTACAGGTCAATGGGGATCTCCTTCCCCAATTTGAAACAAATCTCGGTCTGATATTCAGTTTCTGATTCGCCTCTATGTTAAAGAAATCTGAAATCAACTGACATTTCAGTAAGGTTAACTGGATTGAGATTCCTCGATTAATCAAATTCAAAAACCCTCTCTAGCCAGAGAGGGTCGATAAAATCGATCAATCATCGACATGGCACTTAGTGGGCCACTTCTATCCGCTTGGACTGTTTTTCCTTTGTCTTCGGAATGATCACCTCAATCACACCATCTTTACCGGTGGCCTGAACGGCTTCTGCATCGGTATTGTCCGGCAGTGAGAACCGGCGATAGAAAATACCATGGGAGCGTTCGATACGTCTGAAGTTCTCTTTCTCTTCGGTCTCTTCAAACTTACGTTCACCGCGGATCGTCAATACGCCGTTCTCCATGGTGACTTCAATATCTTCGGGTTTAACACCTAGAATATCGGCCCGAATGACATACCTGTTGTCCTCATCCTTGATGTCGACTGCAGGCGCCCACTCGCCTCCTACAACGCGTGAGGTATCGTCGTCTCGATGCAGGAGCGGGTGGAATGCGCGGTCTAGTTCCTGACGCCAGTCTTCCATTGAACGCCATGGGTCATAACGTGTGATGTTCATGATATACCTCCTTAAAAAAACTACCTGTCCCTACTATGAATATGGTCCTGAATTCGGCATTTTTCAAGCTTTCAGGGAGGACTATTTTTGGTATTTTATGTTTGTTATTAATCTATTGATAATTAAGGTAAATATACTTAATGTCCTTACCTTTGACGGCCCTTTTTTCGGCTAACTTTTTTGCCCTGGATTGAGGGCTTTTTCGGGTGCCTTGAACTGCCTGAACGGAACGCTTTTTCAGACCGATTGTTGTTCCTATCCCGATTGGGTTGCCACCCAGGTACCAGCTGCTTTTTACCATTTCCAATCAGATCGGTACGCCCCATATGAGTCAACGCTTCACGTAACAACGGCCAGTTCTTAGGATCGTGATAGCGTAAAAAAGCCTTATGTAGACGGCGCTGCTTAAGGCCTCTCACAACACGCATACCAGCCCGTCTGCGAGTGATTTTTTTCAGTGGGTTCCTACCGGTATGATACATCGCCGAGGCGATTGCCAAGGGTGTCGGCAAAAAGGCCTGGACCTGGTCCGGTCGAAAACCGTTAGCCTTCAACCATAGTGCGAGATTGAGCATGTCATGATCACTGGTACCTGGATGGGCAGCGATAAAATAGGGGATCAGGTATTGCTCTTTACCCGCCTCGGCAGAGTACTTATCAAACAGTTTTTTAAACTTTTCATAGCTGTCGATACCCGGTTTCATCATCATGCTCAAAGGAGATGCTTCAGTGTGCTCCGGTGCAATCTTCAAATAACCGCCAACATGATGTGTGACCAATTCACGGATATAGTCGGGTGAGCGTATTGCCAGATCGTAGCGCAGCCCCGATGCGACAAATAGTCGTTTGATACCTGGCAGTTTGCGGGTGCGACGATAGAGATCGATCAGCGGTTGATGATCGGTATTCAGATTTTTACAAATGACCGGATAGACGCATGAGAGTCGTCGGCAGGCGGATTCGATCCTTTTATCCTTGCAGGCCAGTCGGTACATATTCGCAGTGGGTCCGCCCAGGTCCGATATGTTACCGCTGAAGCCGGGGACCTGATCACGTATGGTCTCCACTTCACGTACGATGGAGTCTTCTGATCGGCTCTGGATAATCCGCCCTTCATGCTCGGTAATGGAACAGAAGGTACAACCGCCAAAACAGCCACGCATGATATTTACTGAATGACGGATCATCTCCCAGGCAGGATTCCGTGCTTCACCATAGGCTGGGTGGGGGCGTCGTGTATAGGGCAGCTCGTAGATACGGTCCAGCTCCTCTGTGGAGAGGGGGATCGGCGGTGGGTTGAGCCATACATCCCGCTTACCATGCCTTTGCACCAGGGCACGCGCATTACCCGGGTTGGTCTCCAGGTGGAAGACCCGCGAGGCATGAGCATAGATGACTTCATCCTCCAATACCTGGTCATAGGAAGGAAGGCGCACCACCGTGCGCTCGCGTGGCAGCTGACGGGGTCGAGTATGGGGCGTGAAGCTGACACCCTTCTGACAGTCAGGTCCAGTTTGGTAGGGATCGGGCAGATGGGTCTTGGGGCCAGGTTTGTCGAGCTGGCTGGAATCGATTTCGCTCCAATCATCCGGTAACCCCTGACGCATGTAAGCGCTACCCCGGATGTCACGGATCTGATCGATCTTTTCACCGCCCGCCAGACGGTGGGCAACCTCGACGATAGCCCGTTCGGCATTGCCATAGATCAGCAGATCGGCCTTTGAGTCAGGCAGGATCGAGCGCCGTACCTTGTTGGACCAATAGTCATAGTGGGCGATGCGGCGCAAGCTGGCTTCGATTCCACCAATGATGACAGGCACGCCCTTATAGGCTTCGCGGGCACGTTGGGCGTAGACAATGACAGAGCGGTCCGGCCGCTTGCCGGCCTTGCCATTGGGTGTATAGGCATCGTCGCTACGGATGCGGCGGTCCGCCGTATAGCGATTGACCATCGAGTCCATGTTACCGGCCGTTATACCAAAAAAGAGATTTGGACGACCCAGTTGCCGGAATGCCTCAGCGTTACTCCAGTCGGGTTGAGCAATGATCCCGACCCTAAATCCCTGTGCCTCCAGCAGGCGTCCGATCAAAGCCATGCCAAAGCTGGGGTGATCCACATAGGCGTCGCCGGTGACAATGATAATGTCACAACTGTCCCAGCCAAGCTCATCCATCTCATCCCTGCTCATAGGCAGCACGGGGGCAATTCCGAAACAGGCGGCCCAGTAGGGGCGGTGGGAGAAGATATTGATTGGTTGTGGCATAGGCCTGTGGATTATACAGCTCTTTAATGAGAAAAATGATCCATGAATGAGTCTAGGTCAACGAGTATGGAATTGTTTAGTTAAGTGCATTATTTTGCTACTGACATTTATATGCATTTAAGACTTAATCTGCTTGCCTATTACTCACGCATTGACAGAATTAATTGTATGGCTGTGGGTAGGGTAGATGCATCCTACTGTTCTTGTAGTGACGTTGACGTTATAGCCATCGGTGACTTTTCTGATTACGTAACTGTAAAGCAATTGCTCTAGCGGTCTATGCAAGCGGGGTGCTGTCTTTAAAGACATCAGATCTTTTTTTAGCACCTAATGAAGCTGATGAAATGACCTGAAATCAGTCAACTATCTCTCTCTTGCGATCTATAGAAAATATTAGAAAAGTTTCTGATCGTAGATAAGACGTGAATAGAATGTTTATCGAATAGGGTTGGTTTGTATAGGGTAGGCGCATGAGAATTGTGATGGATCTCAGATCTGCTAGACTTCGTTGTAAGTGAGCTTGTTGTTAGTTATCTTCTTGTTTTGATAAGCATATTTATCCGTTAACGACAACCTGTCCACCTGCATAATTTACAAAAATTCAAGATCTGTTTGCTGCTTGATATCAACAGCAGCGATTTCGGGTAAATGTACTAATTATTAACTTCGTCCTGTCATACATGCGGTTGGATGGTTATTAGCTTGTGTATTTTTTCAACTACCATGACTTTATGTCCTTTAGGAGTTGTACATGAGTATTAGCAATAAATTATTTTGCCTGTCATGCTGCCTACTGCTGCTATCCGGCTGTACCCACCTGAAAAATGAAGTATTAGTCAAGGAAATTCAAGAGTTTGATTTAGAGGTTAAAGAGATCGACCGGGGGGTAGAGATCATCTTTCCTGAGGTATTGCTTTTCGGGTACAACAGCGATCGATTGAAACCGGAAGCCAAGGCTAAGTTGCATAAGATTGCGGACCTGATAAACGCGACTCAATTTGCTTCGCGTGCCATTGCTGTTGAAGGTCATGCCGATGCCATTGGTGGAAAGGACTTCAATCTTGGTCTTTCCAAACGCCGTGCCCAAAGTGTGGCTCGTGCACTGGTGTTTAGTGGGGTGCCAAAAGAACGACTAGCGGTTGCTTGGTTCGGTAAAAGCAAACCTCTTGTCCCCAATATTCATGCTGACGGTTCTGATAATCCGCAAGGGCGAAGACGAAACCGACGGGTCGAGGTCATTATCGAAAACTAGGGAGCGCTTGGAATATGGTGGATTTAATGTCAAGTATGACCATTTCTTAGTCCTGAATACATACATTTCTCATGAATCTGGATTACTTTAAGTTAGGCTGTCGGCCGTTCAATATCACGCCCGACCCGGATTATTTTTGCCTGACAACGCCGGTACAACAGACCTGCGATCATATTCTTGAAGCGATTCAGCGACAGGCGCCGGTTCTGTTGCTTAGCGGTGCGCCAGGTACTGGTAAGACGGCTTTACTCAAGCACCTGCTGGCCAAGGGTAATAACGGAACCATTCATTGGGTATTCATCGATCGGGCACAATTGCACGCTGATGATTTACTGATGTTGATCGGGGAAGCATTGGGAATTTCAGTAGAAGGGTCTTTCTCCAATCAATGTACCGAACAAATCA
The DNA here is from genome assembly GCA_023838465.1 of Candidatus Thiodiazotropha sp. Taxonomy (GTDB): domain Bacteria; phylum Pseudomonadota; class Gammaproteobacteria; order Chromatiales; family Chromatiaceae; genus Thiodiazotropha. Next base: position 26,239 of record JAIVEQ010000046.1, on the reverse strand, counting down.
GAAGCAGGATGAGGGTACTCGAAGGCGAGGGTGTGAGTCCCGTGATCATTCTTGATGAGGCTGACCATCTCGCTTGTGAAACACTGGAAGAACTGCTTAACTGGCATGCGTCAATCCGAATTCAAGGCGTTTCCTCTACCTTGATTTTGGCAGGTCTTCCTCAGTTACCGCAAAAGATTGAGGATATGGACCATGTGCTTTTTGCACCCCCTTGGGGTGATCATTTTATTCTAAAACAGTTTGATTTCCGGGAGATGCATGCAGTCATCGCCCACTGCCTGAAGATTGCTGGATACGATGGACCATCTCTTTTCGATAACGAGGCGTTAAGGTTTATCTTTGCGCTTTCCGATGGTGTTCCTCGGGTGATCATGCATATTTGCGATCTATGCTTATTTTGCACCGCAAATATGCAGCGACGGCGGGTTACCCGGGAAGTCGTCGAAGAGGTATCCAGTTTCATATTGCTGGATGAGGATACCAGTATCGAATTCGAGATCGACTCAGATCCGTTATTCGAGTCTGCGAATGCTTCTCTACCGATGAATCCTACCTATTCAAAGAAACAAGGTCCTGCCTTTCATTGGGTGAGGGATGGATTGCTGGCTATGGTCGGTACGGCTGCTGTATGGATAATGTGGCCTGTCGAAAGCCCTGAAATCCTGAATAACAGACTGTCAGCAGGTGCTCCATCCTCATCAGAGCGTGTCGGTAAGGTAGAGCATGTGTTATCCCCATCTACTGAATCAATGTTGCATTTGGAATCTACGGGGAACGTTCAGACAAACTCATCGAAGAAGATCAAGTCAGCCATTGATCCGATAAGCGATTCTCCTTGGTTAGTCATGGGTGTTGAGCAATCCAATAAAACAATATTTGAGTTAGACCATGTCATTCAAACTCCATCCGAGGGAAATGATCTGAAAGTGGTTAACCGGGTGGAGAAAACCATTGAGAATAAACCGTATTCTTTAATGAACAAGATGAATCCGGTTCAACCAGTAACGGAGGTGATCGTCATAGATCCACAACCTGATCCGTTATTCGGAGAGTCTAGTAAATCAAAACCGGATACGCGGATTGAAAACAGGTTGCAAACAGTGCTAGCCACTGAATCCCATCAAGAAGATGACTCATCAAGAATAACCATTAACCATAGTGACAAGTCGCTGGTCGAAATACTCCCAGAAAATTCAGTAAAGGCAAGAGTGATTGGTGCTTCACAACAGATTCAGAAGCCTGCTGTTCCACTCAAGCACACCACGCTTGCTGCGCTTGAAATGAAAACCGGCAGGATATCAATATCCAAAACAAATGACAGAAAGAGATCCCGCAATGTTAATGGGTCCAACAATGTTGATTTGATAAAAGCGGTTGTAAAGGGAGACCGACAAGCAATACAAAAACTTCTGGACAAAGGTGTCTCGGTTGACAGCGTCAGCAAGAGTGGGGAAACCGCCCTCATGAAGGCAGCATGGGCTGGGCGTTCCGAACTAGTCGATTTAATAGTCAGCCAGAGGCCAAGCATTAACAAGCAAAACAAGGAGGGATGGTCAGCGCTATTCTATGCTGCAGTCAGAGGCCATCATCTTATTGTGTCCTCGCTTTTAGAGCACGGGGCTAAAGTGGATTTGGCTGATCAGGATGGGCGTACCCCCCTGATGGCAGCTGCGTGGAACGGACACACGCAGGTTGTAGAATTATTGTTGAATCAAGGTGTGAGTCCCAACAGAAAAAACCGTGATGGCTGGTCTCCTCTCATGTTTGCGGCCCTTAAAGGTCATATCGAAGTGGCCCGACTCCTGATTCACCATGGTGCCGATATTTCATCAATCAGTCACGATGGTGAAACAAGTGCTGAACTGGCCGCTCAACAGGGTCATAACCAATTAGTATCTCTCCTCGTAAAAGAATAAAGGGGCTCTTCCCCTTGATCGAGTGGGTAATAACGGGCACAAAAACGATTCTATTCAATAACTCACTATTGAGTGTCCGCAAATAAACGCGAATCAACGCAAATGTTCTTTTTAACACTGTAACAGAGGTGAAAAAAGGTCATGCTTATTTGGTTTCATCAGCCTGGATGATGAACCCGGCGAGAATGTATACCTAGAAAATTGATTGATCTCAGTTAAGGTGCCACACAGGAGGAAATTCCTATGTGGATTTACGTTAATTTGCGAACAAATTCCATGATTTTGTTAAATAACTCGTTGTGATTTGTATCATCTACCCACCCTGTCAGGGGAAGAACCATTAAAGGTTCCTGCTTCGGTTACTATTCAACCGCTGATAACTTTGTCCGGGTTGAGGTTCGGCAGGTGTGTTTCATGAGGGGATATTTTTTCACCGATTGTGCGAGGCCACAGTCTAAGACTGGGTCGGATCTCATGTTTAAAGGCCTCTTTCCAACGATCAAAGTCCAGCTTGTTGTGGCCATAGATCGCCTGTTCGAGTTCATGAATCAAAGTATGGATCTTCTCGGGTTCTGCCTTTGGGTGGAAATCGACAATATGACTTCCAATAACGCTAAAAGGCACATTGGGGGGTAGACTCATATGCTTGTTCGCGAGAAAGCGCAGGGTGTAACCCCATAATTCCGGGTCCTGCTCTTCATCCACGAATCGTACACAAAACCAGAAACGTACCGAAAGAGGCAGCATGCCAACCAAGCTACGGCGCCATCGATGCCAGTGAGTGACAGGATTCAGGACCGCAGTGGTCGTGCGCAGTTTCGCTTTTAGTGGTGAAAAGGCAGGCGCCATTTGGCGCATTGGCTGTTGCAGGAATCCGATCAACGGTTCGAGTGGGGAGGTGTTCGAATCTCCTTTTTTACGATGTGAGTACCAGATCGCCAACCAATAACCAAAGATGACACCGAACACGATCGAGAGCGGGATCCAGAATGCAGAGGATGTGCCGGAGGGAAATAGGGTGCTCTCTTCATCGGAGCTGAAGATGCCGGTCGTTTTTCGGGCACCACTCACTGCAATCGGCTGTAAAGGGACAGAGGCTCGTTGAGCCATGTTGTTACGGGTGTTCCACCAATTAATACTTAAATGTGGCAGTTTCAAATCTCCACCATATTGTGGCACCAGGGTGAAGGTCTCAAATCGGCGTCCGAAGATTTTATTGTTTTTCTTATCCAGGGTGGTCTCCACCTGGCTCTGTTCACGGTAGACCCGAAATGCATCAGTTTTGAGTTGTTGTTCCAGGCTGGGGAGTTGCTCGCCAGCTGTACCGATGGCATTGAGTTCGGCTGTCACAACAAAGGGTCTGCCGGTTGCGGCTTTGAGTCCTTTGGGTAGGGTGACTTTCAATGTCAGTTGCTCTAAGGGCAGCCAGGGTGAGCTTTCGGTGTGGGCCTCGCGTATCTCTAACTTGATGGGGTCTTGAATCGATGCCTTAAATGCCTTGTTGTTACGACCATAGCCGTTTACTTGTTCCTCCTCCCCAGAGACGGTGATTGTGGGCAGTTCAAGTAGACCAGGTTTGAGGGGGGTTACTTCATAGAAGAATTCGTTGACAATCTGGCGTTTCCCTTTGCGGGTACGGGAATAGGCAATCGGGCCCTCAAGCAGGTGGAGGATGAAATGGTCACTCTGGGGGATTTGTGGTGTGGCAGTGAGCAGATTGTTTTGACTGACAACACCGAGTTTGAGAATGACACACTGCTGAACATAGGGATTCTGTTTTGAGAGCTTTGTTTCGATATGGGGTGCTTTCGATTGGGCTGTGTAGAAGTTCTGTGTGGGATAGCCAGGATATTGCTGGCCAGACCAGTTTCCACCATATGGAGCTTGTGATGCGGGTGTAGATGGGTTCTTGGATGGTGTGCCGGTCTGTCGCTGGTTGGGTGGGGCATAATTCCACTGTCCGGGAGGCATGGTTTGCCAGGGGGTATGTCCAGGGTACTGATTGGCCGTTGCGGGCATCTGACATATCAATAAGGCAAGCCACATGAGGGTGTACCTCACTTGCCGTTTGCTATCCCAAATCCACAACATCAGGGTTCTCATTACCAGGGCCTCGTCTCTGTGTCACGGCCACCGCGGCTACGCAGGTATTTGTACTCTTCCAGTCTGAATTGCTGTTGCATCAGTTGGGCCGGGTCGCCTTCGACTTGATCCAGCCACTGTTCCATCAAAGCACTACCGCCACTCAGTCGGTTCATCTCGTCACCACCTCCGCCGGTTTTCATCTCACTTTCCGGTGATTGTGGCAAGCCACTCTGGTCCACTTGGTCTACGGCATCTGAGCGGGCTTCATCTTCAGGTCGGACATGACGCTCGCCTGTGTCTTGACCAAGTTCATTGCCACGTGGGGATGTACTTTTATGCTGTTCTTTTTCTTCACCCGGTGCATCGAGATTAGCAGACATTTCATCCACTTGTTGTCCCTTATCCTGTTCAGCATTCTGATTATCTTCAGCTTGTCCATCTTCTGCTTGCTCTAGAGGTAACTTGCTACCGGATTGTTCCTGCTGCTGTTCCTCGCTGCCTTGGGAGGCATCCATTTCAGAATCATCTTCTTTTCCTTTGCTAGCCTCCTGCTGTTTTTCCTGATCACCTCCCTGCTGCTGGTCTTGCTCCTGCTCACCACTTGCATCCTTTTGCTCTTCCCCTTGTTGAGAAGATTCTGACAACTCTTCTCCGGCGCCTTGCTGCTGGTTTTCTTGTGGGTCGCCTGACTGAGATTGCTGATCCTGCTGTTGGTCGCCAGATTCGGATTGTTCCGTCTCTGAATCTGAGTCTCCGGATTGTTGTTGTTCTTGATCCTGGTCACCAGATTCAGACTCCTGCTGCTCTTGCGACTGATCTCCTGATTGTTCTTGTTCTTGTTCTTGCTCCTGATCACCGGACTCCGACTCCTGCTGCTCTTGCGACTGATCTCCTGATTGTTCTTGTTCTTGCTCCTGATCACCGGACTCCGACTCCTGCTGCTCTTGCGACTGATCTCCTGATTGTTCTTGTTCTTGCTCCTGATCACCGGACTCCGACTCCTGCTGCTCTTGCGATTGATCCCCCGATTGTTCTTGTTCTTGCTCCTGATCACCGGACTCAGATTCTTGCTGCTCTTCCGATTTATCACCGCTCTGTTGTTCTTGCTTCTCTTTTTCCGATTCTTGTTTCTCCTGGCCTTCCTTATCTTCTTCCTCTTGCTTCTCTTTTTGTTCTTCTTCTTCTTTCTCTTTCTGAGCTAGTTTTTCTCGTGCCAGAGCCAGGTTATGCCGTGCATCGGTGTGATCAGGATCGGTGTCGAGTACAGATTGGTAGGCTGCGATGGCGCCCTGAAAATCTTCCAGCTTGTAGCGGCTGTTACCCAGGTTATAGTGTGCATCCTGTTTAATCTCTTCTCGCGTTACCTGGCTGAAATTTTCTATTGCAGCCTGATAGTCACCAGTACGATAGTGTGCGACTCCTTTTCGATAAGGGTCCTCAAAACCGTTTGCCGCCTCATCGTAGTGTCCCTGATTGTAATCCTCTGCAGCCTGTTGCTCCTGATTTAAAAACCAGTTGGCTTCGGCCCAGGAGACTATGGACAGTAACAACAACGCTAGCGTAAGAGAGACCTTCATGGTTGTGGCTCTCCAGTTGACCGTCTAACTCTAAAACCAGGTAGCAGTAATAACAGCAGCGGTAACAGTAGCCAGTAGAAACGTTCGTTCCAAACTCGGGTTTTCTCCTGGGTGCGTGTGGGTTTGCCGACATCACCGCTGGCCAGTTTCAGAATATTACGGCTGTCCTGGTCGCGAAAGTCAGCGTGCTGATAGAGGCCGCCTCCTGCCTGGGCGAGCTGCCGAAGCATGCTTTCGTTGAGCCGGGATTCAATGAGCTTGCCATTTCGTTCTCTCATCAGGTCACTTTGGCCGACCCGGGCCGGTATAGGACCACCTCCCGGAGAGCCGACACCCAGTGTGTGCAGGGTGATGCCCTGGTTTGACAATGCCTTCACTTGGTCAAGCAATTCGGGTTCATCAAAATCCCCATCACTGATTAACAGAATACTTTGAGCACTATCCAGCGTATCACTGCCAAGCAGTTGTTTGGCTCGTTCCAGGGCTGCATTGAGGCGGCTTCCCTGGAGGTTGGCCAGTTCGCTAGTGACTGCCGGCAGGGCGTTGAGGATGCTTTGGCTATCTTCTGTAATAGGTGTCACCACATGGGGCACAGAAGCGAAGGCAATCATACCGATACGTAGTTCCTGATTGAGCTGTACCAGGTCCTGCACTTCTTGACGGGCACGTGCAAGGCGGGACGGCTGCACATCGGCTACATTCATCGACCGTGAAATGTCCATCAAAATCACTACATCACTGGCCGGTGAGAAGGCCTCGATATCGGTGAAATCCCAGCGTGGTCCAGCCAGTGCGATGACCAGGAGTATCCACAATACACCCCAGCGTGAGTAGCGACTCCAACGCTCATTGACATCGAGTTCCCGAACGCCCGTCAAGTGTGGCAGCAGATGTTCATCGGCATACAAATGGATAGGGCCTTTTCGCGGGCGTACCACACTAACGATTAACCAGCCGAGTACAGGGATCAGTCCCAACAGGGCGAACAGCCATTCAGGTCGGGCGAAGTGGAAGACAGATTCAGGCATAACCACCACTCCCCAGCCGCCGTTGCCTGCCTTCGGGGTAGAGGCCGAGGATCAGCAACAATAGGAGCGCCACACCCAGTGGCCAATAGTAGAGAGGTTGGGGTACGAAAACAGTACGTGACTCTGCTTCAGTTTTCTCCAGTTCATCGATGTGTTGATAGATTTTTTCCAGGGCTGCCGTGTCGGTTGCACGAAAATAGGCACCGTCGGTTGCTTCTGCAATTTCACGCATCGCCTGTTCATTGAAGCCCAGATCGGAACGGGTGACGATACGGCCATTTTCCAGGATAGGCACCTTTTTTTTGTCGCTGCCGACACCAATGCTGTAGATACGAATACCCTCCTGAGCGGCAAGCTGTGCCGCCTTCAACGGGGGAATGGTACCAGCCGTATTTTCGCCATCGGCAATCAGTAACAACACCCGCGAACCCTCAGGACGTTCCCTCAGCTTCTTCACACCCAGACCCAGGGCATCACCAATGGCTGTACCGTCACCAGCGATACGCGGGATCACTTCACCCAGCAGGCTACTGACCGCTTTCCGGTCGTAGGTCATGGGAGAGAGCACATAGGCCCTGCTGCCAAATATCACTAAACCTATTCGGTCCCCTTGACGGCCCTCGATAAATTTGGCTACTACCCCTTTCACCACCTGCATACGACTCACCTGCTCATCATTCAATGTGAAGTCGAGGGCATTCATGGAGTGTGAAGCATCTACAGCCAACATCAGGTCATAGCCGGCAGTACGGTTCTCGGTATAGGGTTCCAGCCATTGGGGGCGCATTAATGCCAAAATCAGCGCCAGCCATAGCAGGAAGAGTAGCCAACTGTAGAGACGTACACTCAGTGGCTGACGTGGGGTTCGAGTCTGAAAGGCGTCTTGCAGGTGGGATAGGGCAGGGTGTAAAAGAGTGGCCTGCATACCTTCAACGGATTCATGTTGTTCGGCAGCAGGTCGTGGCCAGAAGAATCGCACCAGCAATGGCAATACCAATAATAACGCCATCCAGGGCCAGTAAAACTCAAACATGGCATGCCTCCTCACTGACCCAGTGAATGGCGGCATTGATCAACTGTTCAAGTTCAGTTTTTTCAGCTGTCCTATCCGGTGGTGCATAAGGTAGTTCAAGCAGCAGTCGTCCCTTCTCTTGCCATTGAAAGCCAGTTGAGTCATTACTTTGCAGCCAGTCTAACCAGGCATCATCGGTCAATGATGCAGTCTGTTCCCGACCACAGCGTGCGATCGCGATGCGTCTGAGCAGTTCGGAAAGTTCACCTGCCACCTGTTTGGCCGGTTCACGTTTCATGCGCCGTCGCAGAGAAAGCAAATGGTGTCGTGCGTCCTGTTGCCAGCGGCCCAATGGATAGAGGCGTCGCTTTCTGATCAACCACCAGGCCAGCAAGACCAACAACATCAGACCCAGCAGGAGCAACCACCAACCTGGTGCAGGTGGCCACCAGGAGGCAGGGTCTATACCTCGGATGTCACGCAGTGGGTCCATCTAATGCCTGCCGAAGTGCTTAGCCAGGCCATGGGTCAAGGCCAGATGGATCTCTTCATGGGTGGCAATCGGCATCAATGAAATGCCCAGGCTATTAGTCAACTGATTCAGTTTTTGGCGACGTGTGTGCCACGCCTGACTATAACGCTCCCTGGCTTGTCGATCATGGGTGTCGATCTCCATGGCATTGCCATCGGGACCGACAAAGGTTACCCGTCCCATCTCTGGCAGTTCGCTGTCGGCAGGGTCGTCCACAGGCAGTAGCACCAGGGTATGATGTTGGCAGAGGCGCCCTAATGTCTGCCGCAGGTCGAGGATCTCCCTGTTCAAATCAGCAATCACAAAGATCAGCGATCCGGTGGCAGTCCCTCGATCAGCACGTTGTAACGCCTCAGAAAGACAATCCAAATGAGGTTGTTGGGTCGCACCTTCCTGAGTGAGGGCATGGAGTAGACGCCATAGTGCACGGCGATCCTTGGTCGGGCGAAAGTATTGCATTCCCTGTTGTCTGTCACCGAACAACATGCCGCCGACTCTGTCGTGTAACCTGGAGGCGGCCCAACCCAGCAAAGCCGCCGCTTTTGCAGCCTGTATCGACTTGAAGGTGCCGCGCGTACCAAAGCTCATATGTGGGCCGCGATCGACACACAGCACTACACTGCGCTCACGCTCTTCGCGGAATATTTTAAGGTGCGGTACGTTGGTGCGTGCGGTGACATTCCACTCCATGTTGCGGATATCATCACCTTCACGGTATTCCCGCACCTCTTCGAAATCGAGGCCGGTGCCACGGAAAACTGAAGCATAAAGACCGCTAAAGCTGGTGTTAACCAAATGGTGTGAGGCCAATCCCAGGGTATGAGCCTGATGGCGTAACTCGAGCAGATCATCGATATGCGGATAGAGACTCATTTCAACTGACAGAGTTTGGCTTAGACTAAGGAATTGCAACCATATCCAACAAACGGGAGAGAAAATCATCTGTTGTGATTCCCTCGGCCTCCGCTTCGAAAGTGAGCAGGATACGGTGACGCATAATGGCCGGAGCAACAGCCTGAATATGGTGTGGGGCCACAAACTCTTCATCATCGAGCCATGCGCGAGCGCGTGAGCAGCGGGCGAGTGCAATGCTGGCGCGGGGTGAGGCACCAAAGCGACACCAACGGGCCAGGTCCTTGTCATAGGCTTTGGGATGGCGGCTGGCCTGTACTAAATCGACAATATAGCTGTTGAGTTTTGGATCCAGATAGAGTTCGGCAACCTCCTGTCGAATTGTGAATAACTCTTTTTGTGATAATGGGTTATCGGGTGGGGTCGGCTTCTGCTTCAACTGGGCGCTGTCCAGGTCAAGGATCTTCAACTCCTCATCACGATTAGGGTAATCCACATTGGCCTGCATCAGGAATCGGTCAAGCTGTGCTTCCGGGAGATGATAGGTGCCCTCTTGCTCTACCGGATTCTGGGTTGCCAGCACCATGAAAAATGGCGGTAGATGATAAGTGGTCTGACCGACGGTGATCTGTTGCTCACCCATTGCTTCCAACAGGGCCGATTGGACCTTTGCAGGGGCTCGATTAACCTCATCCGCGAGTAGTATATTGTGGAACAGCGGTCCCTGGCGGAATTCGAAATCCCCCTTTTCATGGCGATAGATATCAGTACCAATGAGATCGGATGGCAGAAGATCCGGGGTAAATTGAATACGGTGGAAATCTCCCTCAATGGCCTCTGCCAGGGCCTTAACCGCAGTCGTCTTGGCGAGTCCCGGCAATCCTTCGATGAGTAGATGGCCATCGCTCAGGAGACAGATCAGCATGCTGTCGATAAAACTTGTTTGACCGATAACACGCGATGCCAAGTGTTCGCGCAGGGGGGCAAGGACGGATGAATTCATGGGTGCTTCTACTTCATTTCTGCTAGTGATAAGTGGCGCAGCACGTTAGGTATTGGCCAATTCTGCCAATCCCGGCTTTATGTTTGCTCTGGCTGCGTCTCAATCTATCCTGTCCATAATCGCCTCAGAGTGCAAGCTCTAAAAGAAGTCCAACCTATTCGAGTATTAGTAACTCTTAAATAACAATAAGATCAGTATACAAACATCTCATGTATTGAATTGTAAGATTTAAGTGCTGATTTTTAAGCGAATTGGACAGCTGATGAGAGGATGTCAGGGTCAGTGGAAATGTAAAGTGTGCACAGCTGGGAAAAATAGCTGCATATTTGGTTTTATTCTAATTCACAAAACTGCACGAAGTGGTCTTGGTTATATTAATTTGTTGTATTTAAAGTAAAAAATAAGAACTGTTCATTTTTCTTACGATTTAATGAATCTGCCCGGTTTATCAGGCTTTGAGGGCAGTATTAAGGATTTATCAACAATGTTATCCACAGGAGCTGTGGGTAATTCCGAAAGTTTCGAAATGAAAGGGAGTTGTCGATAGATGATGACTATCATTCTTTAAATGCTTCTTAACTGATTGATATAAAAGTAGATTAAAATTTCAAAGATAATTCCCTATATAAAGGTATAATCCGCCATCTTTTTGTCTGCATGGACCCTCCAGTGATTGAGAACTTAAGAAATATCGCCATCATCGCCCACGTTGATCATGGTAAGACCACTTTAGTGGATGAACTACTCAAACAATCCGGCACCTTGGGTGAGCGTTTTGGAAAAGTGGAACGGGTAATGGATTCCAATGATCAGGAGCGGGAGCGTGGTATCACTATCCTCTCCAAGAATACCGCTATCCGTTGGAAAGACTACCGCATCAATATTGTCGATACACCGGGACATGCTGATTTTGGTGGCGAAGTGGAGCGTGTACTCTCCATGGTCGATTCGGTGCTGCTGTTGGTGGATGCACAGGAAGGGCCGATGCCTCAGACTCGATTCGTCACCCAGAAGGCTTTTAAGCATGGTTTACGCCCCATTGTGGTGGTTAACAAGATCGACAAACCAGGCGCGCGACCTGATTGGGTCATAGACCAGGTATTCGAACTGTTTGATCGACTAGGCGCTACTGATGATCAATTGGACTTTCCGATCGTCTACGCCTCAGCTGTCAATGGTTATGCGGGGCTTAATAATGATGTCAATGATGGCGACATGAGGCCGCTGTTTGAGACTATCGTTGAACATTGTCCGGCTCCGGATGTAAATCGTGAAGGTTCCTTCAAGATGCAGATCTCAAACCTCGATTACAACAGCTATGTCGGGGCGATTGCCGTAGGGCGGGTGACCCGTGGTACGGTCAGACCCAATCAGCAAGTAACTGTGGTGAAGTATGACGGCGAACAGCACCGCGCTAAAATTGGTGTTGTGTACGGTTATCTTGGTCTCGAGCGTTTCGAAGTCAAGGAGGCCAGTGCCGGTGATATCATTGCTATCAGTGGTATGGAAGCGCCGAATGTCTCCGATACCTTGTGCGATCCAGAGCTTGTGGAGGCAATGCCTCCATTGACTGTAGATGAACCGACTGTCTCCATGACATTTCAGGTCAACACCTCGCCCTTCGCAGGAAAAGAGGGAAAGTATCTGACATCCCGACAGCTTAAGGATCGACTCGAGCGGGAGTTGATTCATAATGTCGCGCTACGGGTTGAAGAGGGGACAGATCCGGAGAAATTCAAGGTCTCGGGACGTGGTGAATTACACCTTTCTGTATTGATCGAGAATATGCGTCGTGAGGGATTCGAACTGGCGGTATCACGTCCTGAAGTCATTTTTCGCGAAGTCGACGGCGAGGTTTGTGAACCCTACGAACAGTTGACAGTGGATGTGGAAGAGAAGGATCAGGGCACCATCATGGAGGCTCTGGGCATGCGCAAGGGTGAGCTCAAGGATATGGTGCCGGACGGCAAGGGACGTGTGCGTCTGGACTACATCATCCCCTCCCGTGGCTTGATCGGCTTTCAGACAGAGTTCATGACCAGTACCTCAGGCACCGGGTTGATCTATCATGTCTTTGATCACTACGGTGTGGCACAGCATGGAGGCATTGCACCACGAAAGAATGGTGTGTTGATCTCCAACGGTCAGGGCAAGGTACTTGGATTTGCCCTTTTCAACCTACAGGAACGGGGAAGACTGTTCTCTTCGCCCGGTGATGAGGTCTATGAAGGGCAGATTGTCGGGATACACGCACGTGACAATGATCTTGTGGTCAACCCATTGAAAGGCAAGCAATTGACCAATGTACGTGCATCGGGCAAGGATGATGCCATCATGCTGACTCCCCCTCTGCGCTATAGTCTCGAACAGGCCCTGGAATTTGTTGAGGATGATGAATTGGTGGAAGTTACACCAAGCGATATTCGTATCCGCAAGAAACACCTCAAGGAATTTGAGCGAAAACGTGCCTCACGTGAATAGATTCTATGATGAAGCTGGCTTGAACACCCATTGAGTCTTTCAGGGGGATAGAAAAAGAGAAGCCCAACTGCAATCCTTGCAGTTGGGCTTACAGTCGTCGGCTTGGTTGGCTAAGCTACTCTTCCTTGTGCTCTCCTGAGCTGTGTGTCCTGGGGGTACGTCCTTGATGACGACAACTTAATATTGACACAAAAAATAACTTTTACTGTGGGAATATTCACATATGACTTGTGAGATTTTTCTCTAATAAATGTAGGAATTTTCTTACATAGTTACTGGGATACCCATGAAAGACCTCTATCCGCCCATTGAACCCTTCGCTTCACATACCCTGTCGGTGGATAACAACCATCAACTCTACGTAGAGCAGGTAGGTAATCCTGATGGGATTCCCGTTCTCTTTCTGCATGGAGGACCTGGGGTGGGTTGTGAATCTTACCACCGTCGTTTTTTTAATCCGGATCTCTACCACATTGTACTATTCGATCAGCGTGGGTGTGGTCGTTCCACCCCACATGCCTCATTAATAGCGAATACTACCTGGGACCTGATCGCTGATATTGAAGTCATCCGTCGACAGCTATCCATTGATCGCTGGTTGTTATTTGGTGGCTCATGGGGCTCAACACTTGCACTCGCTTATGCCCAAACACACCCGCAACAGGTGACCGGGTTGATCCTACGCGGCATATTTCTCTGTCGTGATGAAGAGATTCAATGGTTCTACCAGTCAGGTGCAAGTCGTGTATTTCCAGACTATTGGGTTGATTTTGTCACACCCATTCCCGAACAGGAGCGAGACGATTTATTGCACGCCTATCACCAGCGTCTTACCGGTGAGAATGAAATCACCCGTATGGCGGCAGCCAAGGCTTGGTCAGTTTGGGAAGGGCGTACTGCCAGCCTTCATCCCAACCAGTCAGTTGTCGGGTTTTTTACCGACCCGCATACTGCGCTGAGTTTGGCTCGCATTGAGTGTCACTATTTTGTCAACCATGCTTTCTTGCATCCGAATCAATTGTTGCAGGAGATCGACAAGCTGGCTGGTATTCCAGGTGTCATTATTCAAGGGCGTTATGATCTGATCTGTCCCATGGCTTCTGCCTGGGAACTTAACCAAGCCTGGAGTGATAGTGAGTTGATGGTGATACCGGATGCTGGCCATTCCGCCGCCGAACCAGGTATACGCAGTGCACTTATCGATGCGACTGACAACTATGCAGAGAAGTTGAAATGATCGGTCTGTTACAGCGTGTTAATGGGGCTAGAGTGCGCATTGACGGGCAATGTGTGGGCGAGGTCAACAGGGGTTTGATGGTGCTGGTTGGGATTCAGAAAGGTGATGATGTGAGCAAGGCGGACCGGTTGCTGGAAAGGTTGTTGGGTTATCGTGTTTTCTACGACCAGACCGGACGGATGAATTTGAGCTTGCGTGATATCCAGGGAGGCTTACTACTGGTACCTCAGTTTACCCTTGCGGCTGACACCAGAAAGGGGATGCGTCCAGGATTCTCCACGGCTGCAGATCCTGTATTGGGGGAAGCGCTCTTCTCGCATTTAGTGACGATGGCAGAATCAAGTTATCACACGGTGGCCAGTGGCGTATTTGGTGCCAATATGCAGGTCGAGTTAATCAATGACGGACCTGTCACATTTTGGCTGGAGAGTTAACAGGCCCTAACACATCTTGAATGAGTATGAATCATCATGATTAATCACTACTTTCATCAACTCCTGGCTATTACCCTCCTGGTGTCATCGACCACTGCAATAGCGGAACGGGGACCTGCAATCCCTGACTATCCTGCCGATCGGGTGGCGGAAAATGTCTATGTCATTCATGGCCCGTTGGGTGTGCCATCGGTGAAGAACCAGGGCTTTATGAATAATCCCGCATTTGTGATCGGCGACAAAGGTGTCATCCTCATCGATCCAGGGTCCAGTGTGCAAACGGGTGAGATGGTGCTGCGTCAAATACGCAAGTTGTCTGAACTGCCTGTTGTGGCGGTTTTTAATACCCATATTCATGGTGATCATTGGTTTGCAAATCAGGCGATACGCGATGCCTATCCGGATGTGGCCATTTATGGCCATGAAGAGATGCGTAAATTGGTGTTGAAGGGAGAGGGTCAACGCTTTTTTGAGACCTTAATGCGAATGACCGAGGGCGCCGTTGCTGGCACCCTGGAAGTCCCACCTAATCAATCTGCAGCTCATGGGGATGAGCTGACGATCGCTGGTGTGACCCTGCGTATCCTATTTGAACCTAAAGCTCACAGCTACTCCGATATCATGATTGAACTACCACAGCAGAGGATCCTGTTTCTGGGTGACAATGTGATGAGTAAGCGACTCGGACAGATGGATAGCGGCACCTTCAACGGTAACATCGCGGCCATCGAGTTGGCTTTGGAGAGCCGAGCTGAAATATACGTCCCCGGTCATGGCAGGACAGGCGATCGTGAGGTGCCAGAGACCTATCTTGATTACTTGAGTTCACTGAAGGAGGAAGTGGCAAAGCATTTCGAAGAGGGTCTCAGTGATTTCGAAATGAGTCCATTGATTGTTGAAACACTCAGTCGGTTTAGCGACTGGGTCGATTTCGAGCGGAATGTCGGTCGGCATATCAGCCTTGCCTATCTGGAGGTCGAGGCTGAGCTTTTTTGACCCTGTTTATTTAAAATCTACAGGCAGCACTGTCATTTCGGTAATTTTTCTCTAAAATACACGGTTTTAGTTGAGCCAGAACCTGTTGGTTCGGATTTTGCCAATCTAATAGTTTTGACCGGAGTCACCAGCATGCAGCGTACCGCGCAGATTGAGCGCAATACCTTGGAGACCCAGATCAGCATTACACTGAATCTGGACGGAAAAGGTGATGCCAATTTTGCAACAGGGGTGCCATTTCTTGATCATATGATGGATCAAGTTGCCCGTCATGGACTGATAGATTTGAGCATTACAGCGAAAGGAGATCTGCACATTGATGCCCACCACACCGTGGAAGATATAGGTATCACTTTAGGTCAGGCACTGGCCAAGGCAGTGGGTGATAAAAAAGGGATTTGTCGCTATGGACATGCCTATGTGCCATTGGACGAGGCCTTATCGCGGGTGGTCATCGATTTTTCAGGTCGTCCCGGATTGGAATATAATCCGGCGTTTACCCGCGCGCGTATCGGTGAGTTCGATGTGGATCTGTTCCAAGAATTTTTTCAGGGATTGGTCAACCACGCCGGCATCACCCTGCATATCGATAATCTGCGTGGTACCAATGCCCATCATCAGGCGGAAACCGTGTTTAAGGCTTTCGGTCGTGCTTTGCGTATGGCGCTGGAGCCAGATTCGCGTATGGCCGAACGAGTACCCTCCACCAAGGGCAGTCTGTAACTAATCACAGGTACTAGGATGGCACAACGTATCACCGTCATCGATTATGGTATGGGTAACCTTCGTTCTGTCGCCAAAGCGGTAGAACACGTGGCAGCGGAGGATGATGAAGTATTGGTCAGTGATGATCCGAAGCTGATACTCGACTCTGACAGGGTCGTCTTTCCCGGTCAAGGGGCAGCCAGAGACTGTATGGCGGCAATCTCCGATCACCATCTCAATCGGGCTATACTCGATGCTGCGCAGAGTAAACCGTTCCTTGGAATCTGCATGGGTCAGCAGGTACTGCTCAACTTCAGTGAAGAGAATGACGGTACCCGCCTGCTCGGACTATTTGACGGCAATGTCCATCGCTTTCCCGGTGGTGTGGCCCCGGACGGCGAAGCATTGAAGATTCCACATATGGGCTGGAACCAAGTACATCAAGGTTACGAACATCCGTTGTGGCACGGTATTGAGCAGGATAGCCGTTTCTATTTTGTACACAGCTATTATGTTGATCCGGTTCAGCAGGACCTAGTCGCGGCAACAACGGATTATGGCGTCAGTTTTGCAAGCGCCATCGCCACCAGGAATCTGTTTGCGGTACAGTTTCATCCGGAAAAGAGTGCCGATGCCGGATTACAATTGTTGCAGAACTTTGTGTATTGGAAGGTCTAACTCTCTCTCTACTACTGTTTCAGGAAAATCATCGTGTTGCTAATACCTGCTATAGATCTCAAAGATGGCCAATGTGTGCGCCTTCGCCAGGGCCGCATGGATGACAATACTGTCTTTTCTGATAAGCCGTTGGAGATGGCGGCACGTTGGGTCGATGCAGGTGGCCGCCGCTTGCACCTGGTGGACCTCAACGGGGCCTTTGCTGGAGAGCCGGTCAATGGCGAGGCAATTCGAAGCATCGCCAGTGCTTATCCCGAAATGCCTATCCAGGTGGGTGGCGGTATTCGGGATGAAGCTACCATCGATGCCTATCTGGCTGCAGGTGTCAGCTACTGCATTATTGGTACTCAGGCGGTTAAAGAACCCGCATTCGTGGCTCGTGCCTGTAAGGCATTCCCCGGGCATGTGATTGTTGGTCTTGACGCTGAAGAGGGCAAGGTTGCCATTAATGGCTGGGCTGAAGTAACTGATCAAGAGGTGACAGAGCTTGCCCGACGATTTCAGGATGATGGTGTCTCCGCCATTGTGTATACCGATATCGGGCGTGACGGCATGCTATCCGGACCCAACGTAGAGGCGACAACCGCACTTGCGAATGCCATTTCCATACCCGTGATTGCATCGGGTGGTATTACCGATATCAGTGATATCGAATCTCTGTGTAAGGCAGATACAGACAATATAATGGGTGCAATAACGGGGCGGGCTATCTACGAAGGTACGCTCGACTTTACTGCGGGTCAGCAACTGGCGGATGAACTGGTTGGTTAATGTTGAGTTTTGAATTATGAATTTTGAATTGTTTGTGTGCGCTGCGCGTAGGGAATCTTTTATCGATTAGGGCGTGAGCGAAGCGAGCACATCAATTCAAAATTCAACATTCATAATTCAAAATTAAAACAAGGTTTCCAAGAGGAAACCAGGAACAAACGTATGTTAGCTAAACGTATCATTCCCTGCCTCGATGTCGATGCGGGACGTGTGGTCAAAGGCGTGAAATTTGTAGATATCCGCGATGCCGGTGATCCGGTAGAAGTAGCGCGACGCTATAATGAAGAGGGGGCCGATGAGATCACCTTTCTTGACATTACCGCCAGTTCCGATGACCGGGATACGATTGTGCATGTGGTGGAGCAGGTAGCCAGTGAGGTCTTCATTCCACTGACTGTCGGTGGCGGAATCCGCAGTGCAGACGACATTCGACGAATGCTCAATGCCGGTGCCGATAAGGTTGCCATCAACACGGCGGCGGTATTCAACCCCGAGTTTGTCAAACAGGCTACTGAGCGATTTGGATCACAATGTATCGTCGTCGCCATCGATGCCAAGCAGGTGAGCCGTGAAGGTGAGCCCCTTAAGTGGGAGATATTCACCCATGGTGGGCGTAAGCCAACCGGATTGGATGCCATCGAATGGGCAAAACGGATGAGTGATTACGGCGCCGGTGAAATCCTGCTCACCAGCATGGATCGGGATGGTACAAAAATCGGGTTTGACAATGCACTTACCCGCGCTATCGTCGATGCAGTACCGATCCCGGTGATTGCCTCAGGTGGTGTCGGTAATCTGCAACACCTGGTGGATGGTGTAAAGCAGGGAGGGGCCGATGCCGTGTTGGCAGCCAGTATTTTTCACTTCGCCGAGTACACAGTCGGCGAGGCTAAACAGTTTATGCAGGATCAAGATGTCGAGGTGCGACTATGAGTTGGCTCGATGCGGTGAAATGGGACCAGGATGGCCTGGTACCCGCCATTGCTCAGGAGTCCGGCAGTGGCAGGATACTGATGATGGCCTGGATGAATGCTGAGGCGCTGCAACTTACCAGCGAGAGTGGGCACGCAGTCTATTGGTCACGCTCAAGGCAGAAGCTGTGGCACAAGGGTGAAGAGTCGGGCCACCAGCAGAATGTGCGAGGGATACGCATCGACTGTGATGGAGATGTAGTTCTGCTTGAGGTGGAGCAGAAGGGGGGTATTGCTTGTCATACAGGTAGGCATAACTGTTTCTATCGTGAACTGCAGGGCGATGAATGGGTGGAGGTTCTGCCTGTATTAAAGAATCCCCAACAGATCTATGAGAAATAGTCAGGGATAACGGTTTTCCAACACGACATAGTAAGTGCCCGCCCAGAAACACTGCATATTGTCCTGGTTCCTTGCGACTGGTGGTTTTAGATGAGGATACTTCATGAGTGATGTACTACAACAATTAGCCGAGGTATTGGAAGCGCGTAAACAGGCTGAACCAGACAGCTCTTATGTAGCAAAGCTGTATGCCAAGGGTCTAGATGCCATCCTGAAGAAGATTGGTGAAGAGGCAACCGAGACCGTGATGGCGGCAAAGGATGGTGTCGCCGATAAGATCGTCTATGAGACTGCCGATCTCTGGTTTCACACCCTGATTCTGCTCGCGCACCAGGGATTGAGCCCCGATCTTGTACTGCAGGAGCTGGAACGCCGCTTTGGCCTTTCTGGACTCGAGGAGAAGGCCCGAAGGGGCTAGTAGTATTGGAGACAGGAGACATTACCTGGGTTATGATCCCAGTCCTGATCAGTTCAGCAACAAATTAAAAAACTGGCTCGGCCGGTGAGTGGAGAAGATTATGGGTTTTGGTGGCATCAGTATTTGGCAACTGTTGATTATACTGGCAATTGTGTTGCTGTTATTCGGCACCAAGCGACTGAAAAATATAGGTTCGGATCTGGGTGGCGCCTTAAAAGGCTTCAAGGGCGCGATGAAGGATGGTGAAGAAAAAGAAGATCAAAAGGCCAAGGAACAGATCGAGAAATCAGAGTCTGGGACAGTCGTCGATGGTGAAGTAACCTCCAAGGAGAGAGACAAGAGCTGAATAGAAACCCCTCTCACTCTCCTTCTTGAAGAGAAATAGTCATGTTTGACGTTGGTTTCTGGGAACTGACAATCATCGCACTGGTGGCATTGATTGTGATCGGACCTGAGCGCTTACCCAAGGTGGCCCGTACCGCAGGCCTCTGGTTAGGTCGCGGAAGACGTTTTATTGCCAATGTGAAAGCGGATATCGACAAAGAGATCAAGGCAGAGGAGCTCAAGGAAGTTATCGAGAAACAGGCAACCCTGGCCAATCCGGTGCATGAGATTCTTGAAGAGACACGCAATGATCTCAATCAGATCAAGCAGGAAGCGGGCAAGCAGGTAGAAGAGAGCCAGGCGACCCTTGATTCAGACAACGTTACTGACAGTAAAGGCCAGTCTTAATAGAGATGTCGGCCGAGAATACCCCTAATGTCACCACCCAGGAGCAGCCACTGGTAGCTCACTTGATCGAATTGCGTGATCGTGTGCTGCGCATGGTGATAGTCGTACTGGCTGTGTTTCTGGTGCTGTTCCCATTCGCTAACGATCTCTATAGCGCGATTGCAGGGCCGATGCGTGCTGCGCTGCCGGAAGGCAGCACCATGATCTCCACCAAACCTATCGATCCATTCCTGATTCCATTTAAACTGAGTCTGCAACTGGCTGTTTTTGTTGCTGTTCCTTTTATCCTCTACCAGTTTTGGGCCTTTGTTGCGCCAGGTCTCTATAAGCATGAGAAGCGACTGGTTATACCCTTGCTGATTTCCAGCACATTACTCTTCTACCTGGGGATGGCTTTCGCCTATTTTGTGGTCTTTCCTCTGGTGTTTGCCTTTCTTGCCGGTACAGCGCCGGAAGGTGTCGAAGTCGCCACTGACATGGGGAGTTACCTCGATTTTGTGATGACGCTCTTCTTCGCTTTTGGTATTGCCTTCGAGGTCCCGATTGCAACCATCATATTGGTATGGATGGGTGTTACTACACCCGAAAAACTGCGCCACAAGCGTCCCTATGTCATCGTCGGCGCATTTGTGGCAGGCATGTTTCTGACGCCGCCGGATGTGATTTCGCAGACACTGCTAGCATTCCCGATGTGGGTTCTGTTCGAATTGGGGCTCATTTTCTCTAAAGGTTTCGTTAAACAGCACCGCCAGGCATCAGAGAATGAGTCGGTTGACCCTGTTCCCGCAACTGCAGGAGCTGAGATGAGTGAATACAAGGAAGATTCTCCGGATGAAATGGTGGGTAGTGATATAGATCCTGCCCAAGACTATATTGACCCTGACCGCTTTGTTCCTCTCTCGGATGATGAGATGGAAGCTGAGCTGGACGAAATCGAAGAAGAAGAGAGTGAAGAAGCAGGGGTAAGTGCTGACAGTGAAGATAGTAATAAAACGAAACTGCAGCAAGTTCAGCAATTCAGAAATAGTGGTGACGTGGAGAAAGCCAGAGATCTGCTCTACGAGATTCTACAGGAGGGAAATGCAGACCAACGCCTTGTGGCGAGGAATATCCTTGCACAGCTCGATTCAGATGACTAGTGCTATCAAGTCCTAGTTAGTATCCGTCCAGGAATACCAAAATATCTATAGAACGCATCACATTCCAATAAATCAATCTATTACCTTTGCGTTATAAAGATCTGTTTCTGAGCAGACTATATCACTAGTCAGTCAGCGGTTCCGCAGACGTGTACCGTGTACCAGTGAGAGTGTAATCTCCTCAGCAGAGAGCGTCGTAGAAAAATAGGTACCCGATATCTTTGCACTATTGATACTAGCACCCTCAAGATTGGTCTGGCTCAAATTCAGCCCTCGAAGATCAGCATGGCGTAAATATGCCCCCTCGAGACTTAGGTTCCGGGCATCCAGATCCCGTAAATCTACACCTCTTAAATCAGCATTCTGTAGGTCACAGACTTCACCATTGGCACGCCGCTGGTTGAACTCTTCAATTTTCCCCTCTTTAAGTAAAAGATACATGGGATCCTGTTTCTGTTGGGGCTTCAACATGTACACCTCTTTTTTGTTGGTTTACTACACCGAAAGAACACCTTTGTAACCCATAGTGTGCAAAGACACGCAATGAATACAAACTTTTTAAAGCTACAGCTTACCGGATCATACAAGGGTCCTGGGAAATCAATGTCTTGCTGGATATTGTATTCGCCAGAATGACCGTTGCTATTGTATCTGGACGGACACAGCTAGGTTAAGAATAGCTAATACTAAGTGCCGTATGCGATTGCATTTTAAATGACAGGGGCGTCTATTATTGCTATTGGTAGCATCTGCATCTAGTATTGATAATATTAATACTTCAGGGTGGCTGGAATGGCAAGTACTCCGCAGATTCATTACAAACAAAACCGACTCAAGCAATTGCGTGCATTCTGTCATGCAGCGCAAACAGGTTCTATCAGCGAGGCAGCGGAGAGACTCTATCTGAGCCAACCGACTGTATCTTTGCAAATTCAGGCCCTTGAACGTGAACTGGAAACCGTTCTATTTGAGCGAAGAGGACCAAAAATCAAACTGACACCGGAGGGAGAGACTCTGTATAAGCTCTCTCAGCCACTGGTGGAAGGGATGGATAAACTGCAAGAGACCTTTTCAGCCTCTTGTGGAAAACTGGAGAGTGGCGAATTGAATATCGCTGCCGGTGAATCCACCATTCTCTATATCCTACCTGAGCCCATTCGCCTATTTGCGGAGCGCTATCCTGGTATTCGGGTAAAGCTGCATAATGTAACGGGGCGGGACGGGATGGCCATGTTAAGGGCGGATGAGACAGATCTTGCAATTGGCTCGATGCTCGAAATTCCAGACGATGTGACCTATCAACCGGTTGTTAACTATGCCCCTGTGCTGATTGCGCCACTGGACCATCCGCTAGCAAAGAAAGAATCGATTCGTCTACATGATATCACTCCTTACGGCCTCATCCTGCCACCGCATCATCTGAGCACCTGGCGAATGGTCGATCTGGTCTTCAAGCAACACAATGCCAACTACAATGTGACCCTCGAAGCAGGTGGTTGGGAAGTAATCAAGAAATATGTAGAAATTGGTCTGGGCATATCCATTGTTACCGATGTCTGTCTTACGGGAGAAGAGCAGATAGCCACGATACCGCTGGGTGAGTACTTTCCTGATCGAAGCTATGGGATTGTGCTACGTCGAGGAAAATTTCTCTCTCCTCAGGCCAAGCGTTTTCTCGAGATCGTCAAAGGGGTATTCAAATAGGGAATCCTGTTCCTTTACTATTTTCCTCAGAAGGTAAACTGATTTACAATGCAGACAGATTACCTTGGAGATGGTTATGTTAGGAAAAGCCCCGGAATTTCAGGCCCTGCTTCGCGCAATGCGTATTGTGTCAGCTACGGATGCCACTGTACTTGTAACAGGTGAGAGTGGTACCGGCAAAGAACTGTTGGCTCAGGCACTGCATGAGAACAGTCGTCGACGTGATAAACCATTCATAACTGTCAACTGTGCCGCACTTCCTTCCCAATTAGCCGAGACTGAACTGTTCGGTCACTGCAAGGGTGCGTTTACAGGCGCCTCGAGTGAAAGTATCGGCAAAGTGAAAGCTGCAAATGGCGGCACCCTGTTTCTGGATGAGATAGGTGAACTGCCGGTTGCAGTACAAGCTAAATTATTACGTTTTCTGGAGACAGGTGAGTGCCAGACAGTAGGGCGTCCGAGTAGTCAGCGAGTCGATGTACGGGTTTTAGCTGCCACCAACCGGGATCTCTCTCAGTCAATCGACGATGGGAGTTTCCGCCGTGATCTCTACTATCGACTCTATGTTGTACCCTTGGAGTTGCCGCCCTTGCGCCAACGTTCGGGTGATGTGAGTCTATTATTGAAAGGGCTGACAACTGAGCTTGCTTCAACATACAACTTGCATCCTCCCATCTATAGCAAGATGGTGCTGAAAACGCTGAACAACTATCAATGGCCGGGCAACGTGCGGGAACTGAAGAACTTTGCAGAGCGTATGCTGATCCTCTTTTCCGGGCGTAATGTTGAGATTGACAATTTACCACATGAGTTTCGAACAACAGCAAACCACCGAGTATCATCGCAAAGTGGCCAGTTTGTATTGCCGGAACAGGGCCTGAGCATGGATGAACTCGAGGCCAGTCTGATTGAACAGGCGTTGGGGAAAACCTTTGGTAATCGCAGCAAAGCGGCGAGGCTTCTCGGACTTACTCGCGATACGCTACTCTATCGGATAAAAAAATACGCTATAGAGTGTTAACAGACTCAAAAGAGTCCTAATAGATACGATAGCCGCCATGACGTTTGCGGCTACGATAGTCGAATAGCACTATGCCTGCCATCAGGCCGAGGACGAAGCAGATTGCTGCGGCAATCAGTCCCCAGTTTAGTGGAATAGCCGATATCAAATTACTTTGACGTTGGCGAAGGGCTTCGTTCTCTTGTTGAATCCTATCCAAGGCGGCCACAACGTCTTCTGTATTCTTCAGTTGACCTTGCAGTTCAGCATTCGCTTGTTCTTCCTGATCCTTTATGTTGGCTAATTGATTCTTGGCTTGTGTCAGCGCTGTTTCACTCTGGCTTAATTTGCTGGTCAGTACCTGGTTTTGTTGCTGCATTTCTAATAGTTGTGCTCGTGCAGGCTTTCTTGAGATTAGAAATCCCGCTTTGGTCCAGCCCTCAGCGCCGTCTTTAGTACGTACCTTTGCAAATAATCCCTCTTCCTCCAACAGTTCAAGCTCAGTACCACTATTGAGACGTTGTAGAAGCTTACCCTTGGAGTTGATCAACTCATGTAGGGAGAGTTGAAGTTCATCCGTGACGTAACGTGTCTCAGCATACACGGAAAAACAGCAGCCAATCAGACAGACACCCACAAACCAATCTCTATAGTACTTCATCAATTCCATCTCGTTGAATTACAGCAGGCAAAAAAATTGTCTATTTATTCATTAATGGTGAGGATATCGAATAGATTGATTGTGTGCTAGTGGAAATTCTGAATGTTGGCTATTCAGTTTTTGTTCAGCATTGACAGCGTATTCTGTAGTTGAAACTAACCAATCAACGAAAATAGGAGAAGCAGATATGCGTATTATTCATGCAACATTGATTGCCACTTCACTCTCTCTCTTTCTGGCGATGCCGGCATTTGCAGACCGTGGCGACAAACATCGTAACTACCAGAGTAAGATGGAGTATAAGATCGACAAACGACTGGATCGTCAATTCCATAGAATTGAACGTGGTATTGATAATGAACGGTTGACCTATAAGGAGGCCAAGAAACTTAAAAAGAAGCTTCGTAAAACCCGTCGTCTATCAAGGGAGTACCGGGAAGATGGATATCTGTCACGCAGAGAGTTTCATCATTTAAATCGTAAATTAGACAACAACAGTGACCTGATCAGAGAATTTACGCACAACGGTGTCGAGCGTTATATCGCATATCACGATGAATATTCGAAGAACCGGCACTACTGGAAATATTAGTAACAACCTCTAGCTACAATGAGATCCTGCTAACTCCCTCCCACTCAGGGGGGAGCGGGGAGATTGATGCTCCTTCCATTATCCCTATAAACAAGGAAAGAATTGAATATGTGCTTCAGATAGAACATCTGAATTAGAGAAAGCATCAGGGCTTGAATCACTGTTGAAAGCGGTTGATCTGATCAAGCACGGTTGCAACACCTACGTCTATCTGTACTGTCGGTGGCGTGTCTTGTTTTAATATATTCTTAAGATAGGTAGCCTCGGCATGGATCAATGTGGCTCCATTACTACCGGCAGATACAACTAGCTTGTCAATGGCTTGACATAACAGTGTGTAATCACTAGCTAAGTGTGCTGTACGAATGGTTGACTCGCAATCTTTAAGCAACTTTAAAAACTCACCATGCATCAGTACAGCTGCCTGCTTGTCATCTGCTGCATGTAAATCCTGAGTAGGTATGTTTTCGATAGTTATAGGTTGCACATGACTATTGTCAAGATGTTTTTTGTTATCTGGACCCCATTTTGCAACAATTGCGTAGAATTGCTCAGGTAAGTAAGGCTTTGCTAGTAGATCGACCATTCCAGCCTTGACTACTTCTTGGCGCTTTTGTGGGAGTACATGTGCAGTAACAGCAATGATCGGTATATTTTCGGTATGGTGATCAATTTGTCGAAGTTTCGAAGCTGCCTCAATGCCGCTCATTTTTGGCATCTCGAGATCCATTAAGATCAGGTCAAATGATTGACGTGAAGCTTCTTCTAATGCTTCGATAGCACTCTGTACTGCAACAACATCTACACCTTTTTTTTCAAGTAGTGTCTTTGCCAGAGTCAAGTTAACATTACTGTCATCGACAACCATGACACGCATATTTTTGAATTTTGATTCGGAAATAGTATCAGAGAAGGCATTCTGGGTCAGTTCGTGATTGGTAAGGGGGGCGATCGGTGTAGCCTCAATAGACCTTTTTGTTTTTGGCAAAGCTAGACTGACAAGTGCTATAAAGGTAGAACCTTCGTCTGGTGTGCTAGTCAATGTGATCTCTCCATTCATCAGATACACTAGCCGTTGCGCAATAACTAATCCAAGACCGGTACCACCATAATTTCTTGTGATTGATCCATCACATTGCTGGAAGGGTTGAAATAGCTGAGCCTGTTGTTCAGGTGTGATGCCTATACCTGTGTCACTAACTGATATGCGCAAAACTATTTGGCTATCCTTTTGTTGGCTTTTCTCAATTCGTATTACTACTTGACCCTGGTTGGTGAATTTAATGGCTATATCCGGATTTCGCAACGACATAATATTCAATCGAGTGCAGCATAGTATAGCCTTGTAGGCATTTACAGTGTACGAAATTTAG
>JAIVEQ010000045.1 GCA_023838465.1 Candidatus Thiodiazotropha sp. | reverse complement strand
TGATGCCTTTTCAACATCAAAAATAGAGAAGAATCTGTGGCCGATCAATACCTTAATTTCTTTGCGAAACCCGGATAGACCCATTTATTATACTGGAGAGACTTTTCTTTTCTCTGATCCGTCAATTCAATCAGCTCATGCAACATGCCAGCTAATTGAATATGCTGCTGGTTGACCTCATTGATGTGTCTTTCAAGCTGACGTGAAAGGCTATCATAGACTTCATTCATGAAGCGCATTGGATCGTATGGCTTGATAATTACAGCCTCTATCGAGTCTGTTGGTATATTCTTGAGCATATCGGAATCTGGTGTCGAGGTAAGGATGATCTTTGGAACTTCCCGCCAGCCCTGTTTCTGATTAATGAGCTGTAGCAATTGAATGCCACCGACACGAATTGAACCTTTTTGTGGTAAATCCACATCAATCACAATCAGATCAGGGGGATCACCCTCCTGAATCAGATTCCAGGCTTGAATACCATTCTCCGCAGATTCCACACGGAACTTCTCAGGTGCCAACATGACCTTGAGAACTTCGGAATCGATGCCAGGGGGCTCAATGAGCAGTGTTGAAAAATGAACAGGCATATCAGCGACCAAACCAACTCTGCTGCAACATCCTTTAGAGATAATATTGTCAGAGAAATATATGTTTACTAATTGTCTGGATTGTACCTGAAACACCACACTATTGTCTTATTTAAAATCAGTGCAGACCTAAGCATTGATAACTGCTAATAGATAGATCGCAAATAATCCATTTTCATCAACCCAATGCCGTACCTCGTTAAAACCACTCTCTGAAGCCAAATCGATGAATTCCATAGGCGCGTACTTGTATGAGTTTTCTGTATGCAAACTCTCATCTTCTTCAAATTCAAAGTGATAACCATTGATACGCAGTGTCTGCTGACGTGTGCTGATCAAATGCATTTCGATGCGTCCTTCCTTAACGTTATAGAAAGCCTTGTGCTCGAAAATATTGGGGTCAATGTCAGCATCCAATTCCCGCTGTAACCGGCGCAGCAAATTGAGATTGAAATCCGCAGTCAAGCCTGCTGCATCATTATAGGCAGCATTTAATATCACCTCGCTCTTTTTGGTATCAACGCCAATCAAGAGCATACCGTCATCACCTAAAACATCGTGGACCATATGCAGAAACTCTCCCGCCTCATTACGATCGAAATTCCCGAGACTGGATCCTGGAAAAAACAGTAACCGCGGCCCTTTGGGGGTTTCTTTAGGAACCGGTAGTGAGTGCGTGAAATCCACACATGCAGCATGTATTGGCAACCAGGGATACTCACGAGCAAGACTCATTGCGCTGGACTTAAGGTAGTCAAATGAGATATCCATTGGGACGAAAGCGCCAGGCCTTAATGCATCAAGTAGCAGACGTACCTTACTGGCACTACCGGCACCCGGCTCAATCACTACACGCCCTCTACCGGTCAGTTCGGCAATCTCTTCAGCCAACTGTGAAAGCATACGACGCTCCACATCGGGTAGGTAATATTCAGGCTGCTCACAGATCTTATCGAACAGCTCCGAACCGTGTTTATCATAGAAAAACTTGGGTGGTATGGATTTATCCTCCCGTGAAAGACCATCAACCACTGCATCGTATAGACTCAATGCAGCCGGTTTGTGGTCATGAAAGGTAATATTTTCCATTTATCATTCCTTCAATCTGATATTGATAGGTTCAGCGAATCGGGAAGCAGTCAACCACTAGCAGCACCCGCATCCTCCGCCAGACGCAGACCGGTAAAGGCCCATCGCTCATCTGGATAGAAAAAGTTACGGTAACTGGCGCGTGTATGCCCATAGGGCGTGACACAACTGCCGCCTTTGAGCACCATCTGGTTAGACATGAATTTGCCATTATATTCCCCCATTGAACCCGCCAATGGTTTGAAGCCGGGATAGGCTGTATAGGGGGATCCGGTCCAGGCCCAGAGATCGCCGAACCACTGACCCTCTTCACCAGCCGGTGCTGGGTGCAACAGATCACTGTCGGCAAAATTGCCTGATACAGAATGGTTGGACAACAGAATTTCCAATTCGCTCTCCAGAGGCAGGCGCTTACCAGCCCATCTTGCGTAGGCATCGGCTTCGTAGAAGCTGAGATGACAGACCGGTTCATGAAGATTGAGCGGGCGCATGCCCGCAAGGGTAAACTGCATCCAGCCCCCCTCCAACTGTTGCCAATAAAGTGGACAATCCCAACCTGGGCGCTGACGCAAAGCCCAACCGTCTGATAACCATAAAGCAGGATTATTGTAGCCTCCATCTTCGATAAAATTGCTGTATTCACCGTTGGTAATGAAGCGATCGGCAAGGCGATAATCGTGTAGCAATACATCGTGACGGGGGGTTTCGTTATCGTACGAGAAAGCAGCATTATTTTGACCCACCTGATGAATACCACCGGAACAATCCAACCAGCGTACGGGACGGGTGCTACCTTCTGGTATTTTCAGATCCTTTCGATAAGCGGGCAGCAACGGATTAACCGAAAAGTTGTGCTTGGTATCCATCAACAACAGTTCCTGGTGCTGCTCTTCGTGATTGAGACCAAGGATCACGCGATAGGCCAGTGTTTGCCAATCCGTCTCATCCACGTTCTCCATCAGTCGTCGCATGCTGTCATCAACAAAGCAGCGATAGCGGTATATCTCTTCTACTGTAGGGCGGGACAACAAGCCTCGATTTGGCCGAGGATGCATCTCACCATGGGTATAGTAATAACTGTTGAATAGAAAATCGAAGCGGGGATGAAAGGGTATGTAGTCAGGATCAAAGTGCGGTAGCACAAAGGCCTCGAAGAACCAGCTAACATGGGCAATATGCCATTTCGGCGGACTGGTCTGCGCAACGGACTGAATCTGGTAATCATCCGTAGACAAGGGTGAACAAAGGGCCTCTGTACAGCGGCGCACACGATTGAACTCAGCAATCAACGTCTCGCGACTAGCCGTTGTGTTTATTCTGTGATCCATATCGGTTTTTTATTGTATGAAAAAAATTGTTTCTCAAGCGCTTCAAGTCATCAGTTTCGCACCATGAACCTGCACCGTCTGAAGATAGTCGAGCAGCAACTCATGTGGCCGGTCAGACGATACCAATGCAGCGTAGGGTAAAATTGCTCCGCTCCACCCTTCCGTATGCCAGTAAACACCTTCCGGTAGTTCAAGATTAGTCCAATTGTTTGGAGCCGGGTAAGCGGTGACATAAAAGTAGGGTTCAGGGATTGAGCCATCACCTGTGACAAAACCGAAATTCAGTTGTTCATCTGCACGCTCTTCATCGGCGGGATCGATGCCGGGAACCAGACGACCGGAAAACCAGTTCATGGAGAGATCCAGATGATGGGGAAAAATCTGCACAGGGCCCGTTTCTTCACGCAGTCTACCCTTGAATGCCTTGAACACAGCATCCACCCAGTTTATAGCCTGTCGAAATCGACTGATCGCCTCAATGTCATAGGGCAGGATCTCTTCGCTATCAAATGCAATAAACAGACCCTCCTCCAGCTCAACACCCACTGTCAGCAAGCTTTCCGAGATCCAATGGCACAGACCTGCTGTGCTTTGCCCGATCAACGGCATTGAGCAACTCCAGCCATTACTGCTGCGGAGGGTTAAACGGTGTGCTGACAGATCCAGGATGAGCTCCAGATTCTGGCCCGCTATGGGAAAAGGTGTTGTTGTGAGACCATGAGCAGACACATTCAGGGTGATGTGCCACCAGTGTTTTGACTTCGGCATATAGTGGCCACGCAGCTTACCGGTAATTCTCGCGAATTGATGCAGTGTATCCCGGGATGGCTGCCAATCCGCCAGCGTGAGTGAGGGAAGTTGATTTGACATGGTCATATCTCTTTGTTCATGAACCTGATGTATTGATGGGAGACATAGACAAAAGCTAGTCAGCATCCAACCGACCGAAATGCAGTGCAATAATGCGTAGAGACAACAAGCTCTCACGTGCCAGACTGATCGCTGCAAATATGACAGCACCGATACCGACAACCGTCATGGTAGCCACCCAATGTAGTGTTTGATCCCACCAGCCCGAGACAACAGCCCCAAGCAGGCTGGCCGTGGCGAAGAGTGCGATGGCACTGTAGAGTGCCACCAGGGCGTTGCGAAAATAGATAGCACGCTTGAGTAATGCCGCATCACAAACGTCATAGTGGCTTTTAGTAACTTCATGATCCTGGAGATGATGAATTTCGCCATGTAGTTGCGCATATCTTGCCGCAGTTGAGAGAATCATCAGTGCCGGGGCGGAGATAAACAGCAACGGTGTCAGCCAGGATTCGATAGCTTCAGTCATCACCGATAGTACCCCCTTGTTCCAGGCTCGCTGAGAGCCGCAATGGCATGGCAGTGACCGGCTGTTGTTCTGACGACAAATCGTCACCGCGTCGTGCACAGATTTTCAGTGCGGTGGCATAGGCGTCAACACCGGGAAGCGCAGTAAGACCATGTACCACCACACTCATAGCAACAGTCAGGATAACTGTATCGAAAACCAGTGAGACATGGGTGAGATGGGCATGGTCGAGCACCAACAGCAGAAACAGAATGGAAGCCAATCCCCGGGGACCAAACCAGCCGAGAAAGAGGCTCGTCTCCCATCGCAAGTGCTTGCCGATAAGCGAGGTGAACACCGGCAACATACGCACCAGGGTCAGACTCAACAATGCATAGACAACGCTATCCCAACTCAAATGATTCCAGACCTGTGGCAGCAACGCCACGCCAAACAGGAAAAAGATTATCAGGTTGAGTAACTGGCCTTCTGATTCGGCAAACTCATAAATTTCCTCATTGACATGCTTGAGGGTATTGCCTGTCGCCACCCCGGCAAGAAAGGCAGCGATGAATCCGTTGCCGCCTATCTGATCCGCAGCCAGATAGGCAATAAAGGCCACACTGAGCAGATAGATATTGCAGAACTCATGGGTAAGAAAGCCCCGCTCAATCGCCCAATTGATGGCGCTGGCCCCAACCCAGCCAATCAGTGCACCGGCTAATGGCCCCAGGATGAGTTGTTGTGCCACGAAAGAGACCCACTCGGTCTCCTGTTCACTCCCATGAGCACCGACGGCGAAGGAGATAACGAACAACAAGACAGGCAAAGCAATGCCGTCATTCAGTCCACTCTCTACATTGAGGGACTGACGGATACGTTCAGGCACTTTAGGGCTGCTAACTACCGCCTGACCCAGAGCAGCATCCGTCGGCGCGAGAATAACAGCCAGGACCAGTGCCTCGATCAGTAACAGCTCTGGCAATACGACCAAAGCTGCCAACATACCCACCAGGATGGTCAAGGGCATGCCCACCACCAACATACGCAGGGGTAGATCATGGTCCGATCTGAGATGCTTGAGATCGATGCGGGCAGCATCGGTAAACAGCACCAGGATCAGTGTGACCTCGGCGACGATGTGTATGACCTGATTATCCAGTGCCAGGTCGATCCAGCCGAAACCGACCGGACTCATAACCAACCCCAAGGCAGTGAAAGCCATAGGGGGTGTCAGGCTGCTGCGACCGATAGGACCGGAAAAGAGGGAGAATAGTGTGATACCCAGGAGAATTAAGAGTAGATTGGCTTCACTCATGATCCGACTCAGGTCGTCTAGACCAGCTCCACATCAGTCAATACCTCGACCAGAGCGGGTCCTGGGTGACTCAAGGCTTTCTTTAAGGCAGCACCCAAGTTTGCCGAATCGGTAACACGAATACCCAGGGCACCGCAAAGTTCCGCGTATTCAGCAAAGTTAGGATTATGCAGACTGGTCTGCCACACCTCCCAATTACCGGCACGCTGTTCCTTGCTGATCTTACCCAGCTCACAGTTATTCATCAGCACATGGGTAATGTTCATGCCATATTTCACCGCTGTATTAATCTCGGCCAGATACTGGCCAAAGCCACCATCTCCGGAGACTGAAACCACCTGACGACCCTTGAATTGCGGGTCCTCCTCCTGGGTCGCCGACCAAGCACCCATGGCGGCCGGAAATGAGAAACCGATGGACCCCAGATAGCCGGACATCAGTACAGCTTGATGTTGGCACTCGAAGTAACGACCGAAGGAGTAAGTGTTGTTGCCCACATCCACCGCAATGATGGCATCCGGATCAACAGCCTGACCCAATTTTTCAAACAGGATGGCTGCATTGATGCCCTTACCCCGGTCATCCTGTGCGCGACGTTTTTTCTCCTCACGCCAGATGGCCCAACGTTCAGCCACCTCATCGCGTTGATCCTTGGTATCGTGATAGTCCGTCAGCGCAGCAGACAGTGCTTGTGCAGTCACCCCGATTTCACCCCATACAGGCACATCAATGGCATGAAACTTGGCCAGGGTCATTAGATCGTAGTCCACCTGAATGGTCGGTCGCTTGGGGGTGATGCCGGTGTGGTTGCTGAAACTGGCACCAAACACCAGTAGGCAGTCGGATTCATTCATCAACCAACTCGCAATGGGTGTGCCGCTACGACCCAATACACCGCCCGCCAGGGGATGATTGTCTGCAATCTGGCCCTTGGCCTTGAAGGTGGTGATCACCGGCGCATTCAGATGCTCAGCCAGCGCTGTCACGCCGCCCATCTGAAAGCGTGCACCATGCCCCACCACAATGACCGGCCGTTTACTGACGCGCAGCAGATCGACAGCAGCCTGCAATGCTTCAGTGGCCGGCGCGATGTTTCTGGAAGGAAGACGGCCTTCAGGCGTCCCTGCGGGTGGAGGATCGGTCAGCTCACGCTTGGGCACTTCGTCGGGAAAAATCAGGTGAGACACACTTCGATTGAGAATGGCGCTTTTACAGGCCAGATTCATCAGCTCCGTGTGGCGGCTGTCATGCATCACCGTCTGTGACCATTGAGCGACTTTGCCGAAGGCACCCACCTGATCGATCTCCTGGAAGGCACCGGGGCCCAGCACCTGGGTATCCACCTGACCGGTGAGTGCGATCACCGGGGCACGGTCCACATTGGCATCCCAAAGACCTGTGAGCAGATTGGTGGCGCCAGGACCGGCAATGGCCAGACAGGCTGCCGGTCGCCCGGTCAGCTTGCCGTAAGCGGAACAGGCAAAGGCGGCCGCCCCTTCATGACGAATACCGTAGTAGGTCAAACGCCCGGCCTGCTCCTGAATGCGCAGCGCATCGGCAACGCCCAGATTGGAATGGCCCACCATGCCAAAGACCTGTTTAACCCCCCAGTTGGTCAGGGTCTCCATCATCAGGTCACCCACGGTATCGACATGTGTCTGGTCTATTGTCAGACCCACGTAGATGCCATCATCACGGATCTCCACCGGGAAGGTCTCTACACCATCGTCGAATCCCGGTGCCTTACCGGTAATCGGATCATAGTCCCAACCATGCCAGGGACAACGCAGTAAACCGTTCTCAATGGAACCCTCCCCCAGGGGACCGCCCTGATGGGGGCACTTATTATCCAGCGCACCGTACTGCCCTTCATGGTGACTCATACAGAGGGTCTGTTTCTTGCAGGTTACCGAAGTCACCCGTCCTTCGGGTAGTTCATCCTTGGACAACACCTTGTGCCAAACCAATGTCTTGTACTCTTCGCTCATAGTGGTCTCCTCGAGACGTTGTTTGGTCCGATTCAATCCAGAGACACGCCAGCATAGGCGACGCCAGTCAGATGGGCCATTTCGCGATCAAAGGTGGTCAGGTCATCGATACAGAATTTGTTGAGATGGTCGTGGCCACAGGCACGGGCCATCACTTGCATCAGTTCGGTGGAGGCGTGAAAGAAGTTATTCAACTGGCTGGCACCCTTTTCGATCTTCAGTCGACGGCGAAGATCCGGCTTCTGGGTGGCGATACCCACTGGACAGTTATTGGTGTGACAAGCACGCATACCGAGACAACCGATGGCTTGCAGTGCCGAGTTGGAGACAGCAATAGCATCCGCGCCCAAGGCCATCGCCTTGATGAAATCGGCTGGCAAACGTAGTCCACCGGTGATCACCAGAGAGACGTCGTTGCGGCCTTTCTTATCCAGGTAACGGCGGGCACGTGCCAATGCCGGGATGGTGGGTACCGAGATATTGTCACGGAAGATCAACGGTGCGGCCCCGGTGCCACCACCACGACCATCCAGGATGATATAGTCCACACCGATTTGCAGAGCGGCTTCGATATCCCGCTCTATGTGTTGCGCAGAGAGTTTGACACCGATAGGGATGCCATCGGTCGCTTCACGCACTTCCTCTGCAAAACGACGATAATCATCGACACTCTCCCAGTCAGGGAAGCGGGAGGGGGATATGGCTGCCTCACCTTCATTGAGTCCACGCACCTTGGCAATCCGGCCTTTCACCTTAGTACCTGGCAGGTGACCGCCTGTACCGGTCTTGGCGCCCTGTCCTCCCTTGAAGTGGAAGGCCTGGCACTGCTGCACCTTCTCCATCGAATAACCAAAACGTGCAGAGGCCAGTTCGTACATATAGCGTGTATTGGCAGCCTGCTCGTCTGGCAACATGCCACCCTCACCGGAACAGATACCGGTGCCGGCCATCTCAGCACCCATCGCCAGGGCTACCTTGGCCTCTTCGGAAAGGGCGCCGAAACTCATATCGGAAACGAACAGGGGACGATCCAAAACCAGCGGTTTGTTGGCATTGGGACCGATCACCACTTCGGTACCGACCGGATGTTCATCCAGCAAAGGGACTTTATGCAACTGGGCCGTCAAAAGCTGGATCTGTTCCCATTTGGGCAACTCATCGCGAGGTACGCCCATGGCGCTGACCCGGCCATGATGGCCGACTTCTGATAAGCCATGCTCCGCCAGGTGCTGAATGTATTTATAGTGGGGCTCCTCCTTGCCGCCATGATGGTCCTTGTACAATCCCTGGTAACTCTCCCGGTCATAGGGTTGGGGGTTTTTCTCAGCCCAAGCCTTGATTTCATCCGCATCGACCCAGACCTTGCCATCTTCAACCCATGCCTTGAAACGATGTAGTTTCTCCGCAGGATTGTAGGCACTGATACCCGACTTGTAGCCATAATCCCAGTCATGTACACCGCAGATGATATTGTCCCCCTCTATACGCCCATCCGACATCAGAGCGCCGCGGTGTGCACATCGACCATAGAGGACCGAGACCTGCTCCCCCTCTTCCCATCGTATAACGACCAGATCCACATCAGCTACCAGGGCATAGGTGGGGGTTAGTGGTTCCAATTCGGACCAGGAAACAATTGCAGATTGACTCATGACAGCATCCTAATTTGGGTTAATTATTATTCTCTATCGTTACCCGGTAACGACATGACGAGCCTTGGATACGACTCATTAATTATTTGGGCCTGTTAACACTAATTTGATCGTCACTCATTTAGAACTACCAAACTTCGCTTCTCGTGCCTTGATGGGTCCTTTTTCAGACACAACAATGGCAATCAAATGCGTGCTAACAGGCCCGAGACAAACGGAAATACTGACTGGCGCTCTGTGCCGGTCTTCATGACCGGCATTCTCATTATTATTGCAGCTAATTGCGCACCGTGTGCAGAGAGACTAACCTAGCTGGAATGAACTATCTATGTTGATTCGTTCAGATTCCGATACTCATCGTACACATTTAGCCTGGACTAACCGATGAATGGTTTAAACAACGACATCCATGAAGATGCCCTGACCCATTTTCTCTCAAGAGTCCGTTTCGATGCCCAAATCTTCAAGCATCAAAGCTATTGCGGCGAATGGGCCATCGATACCTCCGGATCAGGCCGTGTCCCCTTTCACCTGATAGATAAGGGTAGCGCCTGGGTACACATGGAGGGTAGTGAACCGCAACAGCTACAGGCCGGTGACCTGGTACTGATTCCTCATGATCTATCCCACACCATCTCGAATGCTTCTACACCACCGGATTCAGGCCTCATCAATACACCGGTTGAATCTGATAGTGGTACATCATTCACCAGTATCTTGTGTGGATACTATGTTTTTGAGTCAATCTCAGCAGAGGTCTTACTGAGTGATCTACCGGATCTGGTTATCCTGCTCAATGCGCGTAACAACCCCCTCACAAACGGGGTTGGACACATCATCGATGCAACCTTGTTGGAAGTGGATAACAACTATCCCGGCCGCACCCTGGCACTTTGCGATCTGGCTCGGTTGATGCTGCTGCATCTATTACGTGGACGCTTTGCTGAAGAGTTATCTACCGGCTTCCTGGCCGCACTCGGTGATCCAAAGATCAGTCAGGCTTTGCTATTGATTCATACCCGCTTTAATGAGGCCTGGACACTGGAAGGCCTGGCCCGTGATATCGGCATGAGTCGGACATCATTCGCTAACAAGTTCCATCAACACATTGGCATACCCCCGGTCAAATACCTTACAGCCTGGCGTATGCAGGAAGCTACAACCCTGCTAAAAACTTCGACATTGAGCGTAGATAAAATCGCTGAACAATGCGGCTACCAATCAGCAGCATCATTTAGAAAGGCCTTTAAATGCAATACAGGCAAGACACCTAAGCAAGTTCGTTCAAACAGACCGGACACCCTATTTGGACGAGCGACAGATCTGTTGCTCGGAGGCTCCAATAACTGCCCAAAAGAGGAGTAAGTGAATTCTAAACAATCATATATTGAATAAAACAGGGAGAACACGATAACGTCTTCATCTCTAAATCTCACTCCAACACATCACGATGACCAAAGCTATTAGGTTTACTGATGCAATACAATGCTTAGGAGTTAGCTCATGGCCAGTGAGGAGTTACGCATAGTCTTCTACACTACTTTGGCGGCCATCCCAGCGGGACGCTACAGCAGTTACGGTGAAATCGCCAAACTCTGTGGTGTACATGTACACAGGTGCTGGCCTGGTTGCGTAAGTTACCCAAAGATAGCGACCTGCCCTGGTATCGGTTGATCACCAGCCAGAGACGGGTTGCGGACTATCCAGGCAACCGGAAGCAGTATCGTTTACTTGCCGAGGAAGGCGTTATCCCTGCATCTAATGGCCGTTTCCCATCTCATCTTCAGTGGCCGGATCGATAGCCTATAGTAAGAACTGTAAGGGTATAGCCAATATTTTCACGACAATGTTTCTGTTAGTCTTTGAATAAATAACAGTTGAGTCCATCTCTGTATCTAAGCCTGACCCTACCTCTACGTATGGAAATACCTTCATGAGTGACGCCTTCATATCCTACTCTAGAAAAGATCAGGCATTTGTAAAAAAACTGTATGATGCATTAGCACTTAAGAAACAGGAGATCTGGGTTGATTGGCAAGGAATTCCGCCAACCGCCGAGTGGTTGACAGAAGTGTATGGTGCAATAAATGAGGCCGATGCATTCATTTTTATCATCTCACCTGAATCAATCTCTTCAGATATTTGTAACCTCGAATTAGCTCATGCCATTAGCCAAAATAAACGCTTAATCCCCATCTTGCTGAAGGACGTTCGTACATCAGATCTTCATGAAGAAGTACGCAAAATTAACTGGCTTAGAATGGATGAAGATAGTCTCGACACTTCAATTCAGAGCCTGCTGGATACACTGAATACGGATCTGGATTGGGTAAAGGGACATACCAGACTAACCATTCGTGCCACTGAGTGGGAACAACATAACAATGACACCAGTCATTTACTTCGAGGTCAGGACCTGGATAAAGCGGAGCAGTGGCTGGCTTTTGCACCCGATAAGACACTGGCACCAACATCCTTACAAAGTCGTTATATAACCACTAGCCGCCAACTATCCAATAGACGCCAGCGACAATTAATGGGTGCCATTGCTGTTGGTCTGGTAATAGCTATTGGACTGGCAATCTTTGCCTGGATTCAGCGCGATAAAGCCATTGATGAGTCAATTCGCGCCAAATCGAGTTTATTGAGTTCGCAGGCCGTGTTGGCACTGGATTACAATCAAAATCCAACCCTTGGATTCAGGTATGCGGCGGCTGCCTGGAAGTTAAATCCTGATAACGTGACAGCTGCAAGCCTACTGCTTCGCAGTCAGTATGGAGACAATACATTTTCCTTTCGGGACAAGCGCTACCGACCACCCATGTATCGGGATCTCGATACGACAATCAATTTTCATAAAATCCATTTATCCCCGGATGATAAGCACATTGCATTGATATCGTACTCACCTGATAACAACGAAAACCTGGTCCACATCATGAGTATTGATGGTGCATCAATTGGACAGGCCAGCGGCCTATTCAAAACATTTTCTGAAGATGGGCGTCATTTTTCCACGACGGATTACCAATCCAAAACAGGGTCGGTTTGGAATTTAAAGGGTGAGCTGATTCTCACGAATACGAAATATTACCCAATCTTTAATCAGCTGAAAGGTACTTTCAGCGTGAACAAGGACAAAATTGAAACTGTTCCACATAGTTCAGCCATTCTAGTCCCACGTAAAAAAACCCTGAAAAGAATCAAACCCTGGACATTTGTAGAAGGCGACCCAGGCATTCAACTGGCTGTCACCTATTCCAAAGATCAAAAAATGATTGCTGCCTATGATAACAGGAGCACCTATCGCATATGGCATTACAAAGGCAAAGTCCTCGCAACTTTTCCAAAACAGAAGGAACTCATTACATCATCAGACTTCTCTCAGGATGGACAATACCTTGCTGTTTCCTATTCCAATGGCGCTATTGGCATCTGGCATCTGAAACCAAACAAGAAGAAGGAACTCACTGTCCATGACAATAAGCTTGTAACTTTAAGTGGACATTCTGATACCGCTTACAGTGTTGTATTTACAACTTCGGGGTATCGATTAATATCAACAGCGCGGGATGGCACAATAAAAACTTGGGATTTAGCAGC
Source organism: Candidatus Thiodiazotropha sp. (assembly GCA_023838465.1). GTDB lineage: Bacteria > Pseudomonadota > Gammaproteobacteria > Chromatiales > Chromatiaceae > Thiodiazotropha. Next base: position 19,103 of record JAIVEQ010000045.1, on the reverse strand, counting down.
ATTCCCGGTTGAATCAATCGCTCAACCTAAAAAGAATGCACATACGATCACCTTTCATCCAAACCAACAACGCATCAGCACTACAAGCTATCCATCAGCTGTAATTCTTGACTATGCCGGTAACATGTTACATAAGGATGAAGGCTATTTCACCAAGGGACTGATCAACTCAGTTGCCACATCACATGACGCCAATACGATAGCAACAGCAAAGGGTAAGCAGCTACTGATCAGTTCACTCGTCGATAACCAGAAACCCATATCACAAACACATCAGAATGATATCTTGTCAGTCACCTTTTCATTGAGTGGCACGCAGATTGTTACCTCAGACTTACAAACGATCAAAATCTGGGATATGAAAGGAAAAGAATTAGCAGTAATAAACATGGAGACTACTGGTGGCTCAGTTTATAAAAACAAAGGAAAACCCTATTTGATTGACACAGTCGACAAGCACTATATCTTAATCCAAACAGACACAAACATACGTTTACTGGATCTCCAAGGAAATGAGATAAAAAGCATACCCGGCAAACTGGGTTCAGGATTCATGGATAAAGAGATCTTTTCACCTGACCTCAAAACTGTGATTGTTACAGAGGGTGATCATAGAATGAGTCTGTTCGACCTGAACACAATGGAGATCATTGCATACACAGATCAATTTCCTGAACACGAAACTTTTCAACTCACCCGCTTTTCTCCAGAGGGTGATTTGGTTTATGCCGTCATTGAGTTTCGTGGCGCTGTATATAGCTGGAACTGGAAAAAAGATCAGATAGTACAAATCGACACTTTATATCAACTTGAGTCAGCACAGATTATTCCGGCACTTAACCGGATCGTAACAAAAGCAATTGATGGCATGATCCGCTTCTGGGACATGAACGGAACAGAACTCTTTGTCATCGAAAACAGTTCATCGAGCTGGGTGAAACTCTCTCCGGATCACAAATACCTCGCCGTCCAAAATATAAACAGAGAGGGCTGGCCAGTCGAACTATGGGATTTCGACCCGGCAATGTTGATTGAACAGGCAGAACAAGCAGGCATTACCGCTATAGATTATCAAAATTAACCAGGGTAGATATAGACGCTATAGCCTGCATACCTTATGCAAGTCGAAGTGGCAATTGGCGCAGACGTTGCCCGGTAGCAGCATAGACCGCATTGGCAACAGCTGGAGCAATGACCGGAGTGGCCGGTTCGCCGACACCTGTCGGCGGTTCAGTGGACGGCACGATGTACACTTCGACCTCAGGCATCTGATCGATACGCAGGCTCAGATAATCATTGAAATTCGATTGCTCCACACGACCGTCTTTAAAGGTCAATTCACTGGCAAGTGTCGCAGCCAGTCCATAGCCCATGCCTCCCTGCATCTGCGCCTCAATTACATCAGGATTGATCGGGATACCACAATCCACAGCAATCACCACCCGGTCCACATGAATAACACCTCGCCGTACCGTTACCTCGGCGACCTGCGCTACGTATGAGTTGAAGGATTCATGTACTGCAACACCCCGACCACGACCAGGTCCCATCGGTTCACTCCACCCCGCCTTCTCTACGGCAAGATTCAACACCCCAAGATGACGCGAATGACCGGTAAGGTATGAACGCCTGAATGCCACAGGGTCTTTTCCCACCGCCTCCGCGAGTTCGTCAACGAAGCATTCGACGGCAAAGGCAGTATGGGTGGAACCTACCGAGCGCCACCATTGAACTGGCACCGGCAGTATGGGCGAATGCAGATCAATCTGAATATTCTCCAGCGTATAGGGTAGGTTCGCAGCACCCTCAACGGAGGTCTGATCGACACCCTCTTTGATCATCATAGATTCGAATGCAGTACCCGCCATAATGGACTGCCCCACAATGCGCTGCTGCCAAACCGTGGGCTGGTTGTCGCCATTCAGTCCTGCCCTCAGACGATGCAGAAAGAGGGGCCGGTAAAAACCGGCGCGCATATCATCCTCACGACTCCATATCATTTTTACCGGTATACCCGGTTTCAGAGCCTTGGCGATATGCACTGCCTCGAGTACGTAATCGGCCTTGGGATTGGCCCGACGCCCAAATGAACCGCCGGCATAGAGCATATTGATGCGTACCTGCTCCGGTTTAATGCCCAACGCAGCCGCAACAGCATGCTGGTCACCGGTATTCATCTGCTCCCCATTCCAGATCTCACAGCCACTGGCATCGATACGCACGACGCAATCCATTGGCTCCATGGGAGCATGGGCCAGATAGGGTACGCTGTACTCAGCCTCCATCACCTTGGCTGCCTTGGTCATAGCCCCGGCTGTATCACCCTGATTCCGTCCTACGTTGCCTGGCTCGTTTGCAAGCGCACGATACTGTTCTAGGATCTGTTTCGAACTCAGCGTGAATGCGTTGCTCTCATCCCACTCTACCTGCAGCGCATCGCGGCCACGCTTGGCGCTCCAGTAGTCCCCTGCCATAACAGCCACACCAGAAGGGATCTGTACAACATATTTGACGCCGGGCATGGCCTTCGCTGCAGTGGCATTGAAGCTGCGAACCTTTGCACCGAAACGTGGTGGGTGAGCCACCACGGCCGTGACCATATTCGGTAACCGCACATCGATGGTAAACCTTGCGCTGCCGTCGATCTTTTCCGGGCTATCCTTGCGGGGCAGCCGCTTGCCGATCAGACGGAACTCATCCTGGTCCTTGAGCAGTACATCCTGCGGTACCGGTTGCTCTGCTGCCGCGTCTGCCAGCTCACCGAAACGGGCTTTTCGACCACTGACGGCATGACTCACAATACCACCCTTAACCTCAATCTCAGCCGGCTTTACCTGCCACTGCTTGGCAGCAGCCTCGATCAACATCTGCCTGGCAGCCGCTCCTGCTTTGCGCATCTGCAACCAGGAGTTGGCAATGGCTGTGCTGCCGCCTGTACCCTGTGCCTCTCCCCAAAACAGGTTACGATAGCGAGCAGCATCCGCTGGTGCCCCTTCGACTCTTACCTGCTCCCAGTCGGCATCCAACTCCTCCGCGACCAGTGTCGCCATCCCTGTATAGGTCCCCTGACCCATCTCGAGATGCTTGGATATAACCGTGATGCTGTTATCACGGCTGATACGCAAAAAAGCATTGGGTTGAAAATCGCCAGCTTCAGCGGGTGCGCTACCGGCCAGGCCCGGCCCAGACTCGCGCATGCCAGCACCGGCTATGGGTATAACACCCAGTGTAAGCCCTGCTGCAGCTGCAACACTCTTAGTCAGAAAACGACGACGACTCAGATTAACAATCCTGTCTGTTTTCATGTTGGCCTCCTTCATACCGGTTGCTTGCTGGCTGCTTTGATTGCAGCGCGTATCCGCACATAGGTGGCGCAACGACAGAGATTCCCTTGCATCGCCGCATCAATGTCTGCATCAGTAGGGCTATTTTTACGTTCCAGCAAGGCTACGGCTGACATGATCTGTCCAGACTGGCAATAGCCGCATTGCACCACCTCCAGATCACGCCATGCTGCCTGCACGGCCTTGCCGGCGGAGGAATTCAAACCCTCAATGGTGGTAACTTGCTTACCAAGCACAGCAGATACAGGGGTAATACAGGAACGTACCGGGTCACCATCGATGTGCACAGTGCAGCTGCCGCATTGAGCGATACCGCAACCGAATTTGGTGCCGGTTAAGCCAATATATTCACGCAGCGCCCAGAGTAGAGGCATTTCAGGATCGATATCTAAGGATTGGGTTGTACCGTTGACGTTAAGTTGAATCACCGGGGAGCCTCCAGAGGCGGAATGAGCTGTGGTCTATATCTGAGTAGGATAGTATGATATTCAATGCTTATCTACGATAGAGAGGGATCGAGAAAGAGCCTTGTAATCAGCTCTCTGTCACTATCAAACTTCAGCTATTTACACGCCAAAACCGCACCTAGAGATATTCATTAATGAGATCTAAAGTTACATCAATGTAGATCTACACTTTGTAGGGTTTAGTCTTAAACGCTTCTAACAAACTTGTCCTAAATGTTAAAAAATGTAGGATGTCCCCCATCTTTTTCACACCTTTGTCCAAACACTTACTCAGACTATTGCCACACATAGGTGATTATGGCAATGTGAATTGAATGCTTTTCGATCGATATCAAGGATATGATATCTAACCAAAGCCTTGGAAGGCCTTACATTAATGTCTAAGCCAGATCCAATTACCACTGTGTCCCATAGTTTGAAAGTAAGACCCAATTTCCTATCCGCTTGGCTGCGCAATCCTAAGCAGGTAGGTGCAGTACTACCCAGCAGTGATGGACTGACCAATACCATGGCTGCACAGGTCAACAGAGGGCCGGGGTTGACTATTGAGCTCGGTGCTGGCACGGGGGCTGTCACTTCCGCCTTATTGAGCAGGGGAATCAAGCCTGATCATCTGGTCCTGGTGGAGAAAGATCGTATATTGGCAAAGGAACTGGACCATCATTTCCCTGCCCTGCGCGTGTTGGAGGGTGATGCTGCCCGTCTTCAACAGCTACTCCGAAGATCAGGATTGGGCCTGGCCGATACCGTGGTATCGAGCCTACCACTTCTGAGCATGCGAACCTTGACCCGAATACGCGTACTTTCCCAGGTATTTGCAATATTGCAATCTGACGGAAAGTTCGTGCAGTTCACCTACTCGCCCAGACCACCTATCCCGGAAAGACTTGCTCATTCATTGGGAATAGAAGGAAAACGGATCGAGCGAGTGCTTTGGAACCTGCCACCGGCAAACGTATGGGTATACAAACGAACCCTTGAGAACATAACGGCCACTCGCCCCAAAGTAAATACACTACACCGTGGTGATATGAGGAGAACCGGCTTCTAGTGTGCTCTCCTACCCCCACATTTAAGGTAATCTCATGTTGAGATGCAGCCTGTTGTAACAGCCGGCGCAATAACTCGATCCATTGTTTAACCGCATTCTCAGTCCGTGCTCGACCTTAGCCCTGGGCTATGGCAGCACCCAACTCCTTGTTGGTCATCGCCAGACCATCAAGATTCCAGGCCCCATCCACGGTGTGGACGACATTCACGTAGATGTTGTCTCTCGGCTGTTTGCCACCCGACAGGTCATGAATAATGTCAGTGGCATCGCTGAAAAAACCCTTTTGTATTTCTCTGCTATTAAACGCGAATGAGGGAACCTTCCACTCAACCCAGGCACCGGAAAAAGGCTTTCCTCCAGAGAAGGTACTACCTTTGGGAAGCATTTGAACCTGGGCAGTCACATTAGGTGTCATCACCATGTTGCCGCTGAGACCGTGCCATTTCAGCATGGCTTCGGTAAGTCGAGCGATTGCAACCTTTTCAGAACCAGCCAGCAGAACGCCTTCAGTAAGAGTCAATGTAAGTGGCATGTTGTTCTCCTCCTAGAGAGTTATTTTAAATAAGATTACGACCGTTATCCTGTCAACTATAATATTCACCAACGACTCAATCAGAGGTTTCCATGAAATACGACCCAGCACATAAGCTAGCAACACACATAAAAATCCTGGAGGCCATACATCGAGGATTTCGACGCCAGGGATTCGAAGGCGCTGGCATCGACGGGCTGGCAAAGGATGCAGGAGTCACATCTGGCGCCTTCTACAAACACTTCAATTCCAAGGCTGATGCCTTCCGCGAATCAGTCTCATTGGGTGTTGTGGAATTTCGGGCTGCTGTAGAACATTTCCAGAAAGAACATGGAGATGCCTGGCTGGACGAGTTCGCCAAGTTTTACCTGGGTGAAAAGCGGTGCAGTGAGCTGGGGGATAGTTGTGGACTCCAAAGCCTTACCCCTGAAGTTGCCCGCTCCGATCTTACAACCCGATCCATTTTTCAGTCGGAGCTGCTAAAAGCAGCCAAGTCGTTTTCTGCCGGATTACCCTTAATAGCTGAGCAGCAGGACATAAATCGAGCATGGGCAACAATGGCATTATTAATTGGAGGTGTCACGCTTGCGAGGGCCGTTGAAGATCCTCTACTGGCCGACGAGATTGCCGATGCCGTTCACAATGCAGTCAAACCTGACGTAAGCTGAATGTACGACCTACCTTCGTCAGTAAAAACAATGAGGGATTCTCTGTACTCAACCGAGGAGTTGGCAGCTATCCAGGGTCATACATCTTTGTTGGCGGAGAAACTGGGGATTCGAACCCTCATACATTCCATATCCTTCAGTTACTTTGTAGATCTTTTGGCTACATGCAGTCCATTAAGTCTCTCTCAGCCTCCCCCAAAGCTATCGGTAAAGTAACTACTCCAACAACAGATTTTTCTTTTTCCTAGCTTCACCGGGTCCGTAGCCAATATACTTTTTAAAGGCTTTTGCAAAAGCAACTTCCGAGTCATAGCCGGATAATCCTGCCACTTGAGCAACAGAATTGTTTGTCGTCAGAAACAGCTCGTTCGCCCGGGTCATGCGCCAGCGGCTGAGATATTGCATCGGTGAGATCTTTACTAGTTGACTGAAACGCTCAGCAAACCCGGAGCGCGACATACCTGCAACCTTTGCCAGTCGCTCAACAGTCCAGTTTTCAGCCGGGGCTTCATGGATTTTGCTCAATGCCTTACCGATTTTGATGTCGGCAAGAGCGGCAATGAAACCCTGGTCTCTGTTTGTCTGTAGGTGGTTTCTTATGACGTAGGTAAAGAGTATCTCCGACAGTTTGTCGACAACTAAATCTGCACCGATCTCTCCTGCTTCTACTTCGCAAATCAGAAAATGTCCCAACGTGCTCGTTAAGGGTACGCGGGCGTTACCCTCATCCCGGACGATCATCACATCGGGCAGGGCATCTATGAGCGGATTCCATCTATGGCGCTCGAAGTCAAAGTAGCCGCAAACCAGAGTTACCCCAGGACCTCCATCATCCCGATCAGAAACCTGGTTACGTGGAAACGTGTCATCAAGCGGTTGCTGGCTATTGGTAATCGTGTGTTGCGCGTCACGAGGAAATACGATCAGGTCGCCACCAGCCAATGCTATCGGTTCCGATTGTCCCGCCACATGCAACCAACAACCGCCTCTTGCCACGATATGGAAAGTGGCACGCCGCTCACCTGATGTGTCAACGGCCCAATCTCCGTAGAAACAGGCGTGAAGGAAGACTGTCGCCCTGAGGCGCAGCATGCGCAATATTTCACTCAATACATCCATACACTAAGTATACAAATAAAACAGACGAATAGACATATTTCATGGCGATATACACATAGTTCATCCATATTTAACCCACCATAATAATCTCACAGCAACCAATAATGGAGAGAACGAACGATGAATAATGTTGAAATTTATACCACATCACAGTGCCCATACTGCATCAATGCCAAAGCACTTCTGGATGCGAGAAATATCGCCTACGAAGAATTCAAAATAGGCAGTGATCAGCAAGTGCTATCTGAGATGGTGAACCGTACCGGGGGCAGGACGGTGCCGCAAATTGTCATCAATGATCAAGCTATTGGTGGATTTGATGATCTACGCCAGCTGGATCTAACAGGACATTTGGCCTCACTACTCGAAACACACTGATACATACATCTAACTAATCATGAGGAGAAGATAATGAACCGCAGCACACTATATAGTCTCATTGCTGTACTGGGTTTGAATGCCAGCCTTACTACCCATTCCATAGCTGCCTTACCGGTCCCGGGTTTCAATATCGACCCGCAACGTACAGCAGTTGTCATCACCGATCCACAGAACGACTTCCTTAGTCCAAAAGGGGTTACCTGGGGTGTTGTCGGAAAGAGCGTCACCAAGAACAATACCGTTGCAAACATAGAAGCCTTAATGAAGACGGCGAAGGCGAGTAATCTTCCCCTGTTCATCTCGCCTCACTACTACTATCCCCATGATCATGGCTGGAAGTTTGAAGGCGCACTGGAAAAACTGATGCACAAAATAGGCATGTTTGACCGTCCCGATCCCCTTAGCACAAAAGATTTTGAAGGATCGGGTGCAGACTGGCTGGCCCAATATAAACCCTACATTGAAGGGGGTGCTGCAGTCGTAACATCGCCACATAAGATGTATGGACCGGACACCAATGATCTGGTGTTGCAGTTGCGCAAACGAGGTATTGATAAAGTAATTCTTGCCGGCATGTCGGCCAACCTTTGCACGGAATCACACCTACGTGAATTGCTCGAACAAGGTTTTGAAGTCGCTGTGGTTTCGGATGCGACTGCTGCCGCACAAATTGAGGAGGGTGATGGTTATGACGCGGCAATGGTCAATTTCCGCTTTCTGGCCAACGCGGTATGGGATACCAAACAAACCGTCAAAGCCATTCAGACAATCAACAAATAGACTGATTAAGCAGGGATAGATCAGGCCGATATAAGTAGCGTATCATGGAGTGTGGGCACTGCTCACACTCCTTTTTTATGGTCGCTATAAGCTTGCATCTATCCTGTCATTCACTGATATCCATATCTCATTAAATTATCATGATCAGTTCGTTTGCCGATGGGAGACCAACTATCCGTTAATTATTAAGGTTATTACGTGTCGTGATATCAGTTGCCCCCCTCAGAAACCTGCTATACCAGGGGATTTATAGGCTTTTTATCTTAATGATTTAACCGAATTTTGGCGGAGAGGGAGGCCGCCAACATTGAATTACACACTCTATAAGTCGACATTGATTTTCCTAATGGAGGTATCATATTTCTCTTAACCCCTTTTTTTTTGCATACTTAATTAGACGCACCTGCAATAAAATTTCAGTGTAAATAAAACTTTGAATAGAATCTATTGTATAGACCCAGTGTATCACCATGTAGAATAGTCAACATCCTAACTGTCAGCAAGGTATTCGCATCATGGTTATTCACAAACTCTCTCAGCACAAAATAGAAACCGCAGGTCCCGGCAAATACGGTGACGGTGCCGGTCTCCAGTTAAGAGTCTCAACGAAGGGCAGTAAAACGTGGGTCCTGCGTTATCGCCTCTTCGACAGGTATCGGGAAATGGGATTGGGCACCCTCTACGATGTAAGCCTGGATGAAGCACGGGAAAAAGCCAAAAAGTACCGAAAATGGGTACTCAATGACATCGATCCTATGGAGGAGCGCAAAAGATTGCGCCGAGAGGCAAAGGAGAAAGCCCAGCAGGAGAGTGCGCCGGATCCTACCTTCACCACCTGGGCCGCTCGTTACATCCGCGCACATCGCCGCAGCTGGACTAACCCCAAACACGGCCGGCAGTGGGTGAGTACCCTCAAGACATACGCCAAGCCAATTATCGGTAACAAGCCTGTGGACCAGATCTCGACCATGGATATCCTGAATATCCTCAAGCCAATCTGGTACGACAAAAACGAAACGGCCAAACGCATACAAGGCCGCATTGAAAATATCCTCAACTATGCCGCCGCCCACGATTACAGCAATACGCAGAACCCAGCCCGCTGGAAAGGCCTCCTTGACAATCTGTTACCTAAACCCTCACGCATAAATACAATCCGCCACCATCCGGCTATGCCCTATAGTGAGGTCAGCGAATTCATGGCTGAACTGAGCAAGAAAAACAGCACTTCATCGCTAGCCTTGCAGTTTCTGATCCTGAACGTTTCCCGCACGAATGAGGTGCTTCAGGCTAGGTTGAAGGAAATAGACCTGAGGAGCTCAATGTGGACAATACCGGCTAACAGAATGAAAACCCGACACGAACACCGAATTCCACTTTCACACGCAGCGATGCATATCCTGGTGCGATCCGGTGCAGCAGCGGCGGCGCGTATAGCAAGAAACAGAGACGCCTACATATTTCCTGGTGCACGTGAGGGCCGTCCCCTGTCAAACATGGCTTTGCTGCAACTGATGCGCAAAATGGGCTATGGGGTGAACGGCAACCGGGGCGACTATGTGCCACACGGCTTTCGCTCCGCCTTCCGCGATTGGGCTGGCGAGGTATCCAGCTTCCCGCATCATGTCGCGGAAATGGCCTTGGCCCACACCATCCAAAACAAATCTGAGGCCGCTTATCGGCGAGGTGACCTGTTCGACAAACGTCGCGAAATGATGACGGCTTGGGCAGAATACATCGCTGCATAAATTATGTAAGCGATATTCCAAACGTTATCAAAAAGATACAATTGGTTATCCAAATCTGAATAGTGGATAGTAATTCACTTTCAATCGAGGAAAATCAATAATGGAAGCACCGAATGTCTTTTATTGGAATTTACCCAAAGCGCAACGCACCCAGCTCGCTCGGGAAGTTGGTCTGCAAGAACCTTATATGGAACGATTCACGTTGCCTAAAAATCAGCCTATACCGCGACGCGTGATCAGACCTCAGAAGATGAAATCGCTCTATGCGGAATTAAAAAGGCAGGGATGGAACGGTGATTATTACAACCTGTTGATCTACTTCTACCCAAAAGATGCACTCGTTGAGGGGCAACATTAACGATCAAAAAAAACGCCTGGAAAAATCCCCCTTCTACCAGCGGATGATACAGAAGGCCCCAAAAAAACGCCTGGAAAAATCCCCCTTCTACCAGCGGATGATACGGAATGATCCGATTAACCCGGTAAAACAACGCACCCAAGAGACAACCCCACCGGTCGTCAATGAACGCGATAAATACGAAAGTAACGTCTGGGATAAGTTTGGACCAGGGGCCACTCACGATCTTGAGGCGGGTTCGGCAACACTGGGGGATATACTGACAGGCGTAGCTGAAATCCCGTACACGGCCGCTCAAATGGGACTTGCAGGTGTAGAAGCCCTTTCGCCGGCCGGGAGCGGCATGGAATCTAAGACTCAATCCTGGCGAAAAAATGTCAACGACTGGTCAGCGAGCGTGGGGCCCTTCTACGATAAAATCTTTGGGGGTGGTAATACCTATGGTCGAGAAATAGGCCAAATGATCGGTACCGCCCCGTTAGGTGGCCTCAAAGCCCTAGACCCCGCCCTTAAAGGATGGGCTGGATTCAGGGGAGCAGCTGGCCTGGGCGCCACGTCCAACATGCTCTCACAGCCCACTTCCGAGGAAGACGCCGGTGAATTTCTCTCTAAGAAACTGGGACAGGCGGTAACCGGCGCTGGCTTTGGTGCCGCCGCAAAGGGATTAGAACCCCTAGTGGGGCGCGCTTTGAAACCCTTCAGCACCAAAGCAGACCCCGTGACACAGGGTGGCATGGACGCGGCTGATCGCCTGGGGGTGCATTTAACACCCGCGCAGAAGATCGGCTCACCCGGCCTCGAGTTCCTCGAGAGCAGTGCCAAGCGGATCCCCGGATCCGCAGGCCACTTTCGAAAGATCGACGAGACCAATCAAAAGGCCATCAATAAAGCCGCACTCGTTGCCATGGGCCGAAAGGATGTTCCCGGTGACCAGTTGGGCGGCGCGCTTTTGGGTGAAATTCGCGATCATATCGGCGGTAAAATAGGCGATACGATGAAGCTAGGCTTCATTAAACGCAGTCGCCTTAAGAGACTGAAGGCCCCCATGGATGCGATCAAAAAAGCGAATGAGGCGATGAGAGACAATGCCATACCCGAGGTCAATAGCATTGTACGGGGCTTCGACAGCCTGATCGAGGACGGTGCCCCTGAGAAAATTAGTGGCGAAACAGTCCAACATATCCGGACAAAATTGGTGCATCAGCTCAACAGCCTGTCAGAAGAAAAAATGGGCTACGGCCAAATAAAACATGCGCTCGTAACATTCAAAAAAAGCCTCGATGAAGCGATGTCACTCCCCAACAAGACCAAAGCAGGCCAGGACGTGTTGAGGCAGCAATACGCCGTTGCGAAAACATTAGGCAAAAAAGGTGTGTTGGTTGAGGGAAAAATCATGCCGACACCGCTTTCCAGAGTCCTGCGAAGCACATACGGACGCGATTTCCCCGATGAAAAAATCGGGGGTGCGCTAGCAGACATCGCCAAGGTCGGGCGCACATTTAGAGACAAAGTACCGGACTCGGGCACCGCCACGCGGCAGATGGCCATCGACATGGTGACTGGGAACCCCTTTAGATGGGGACAAGCCGCACTCGCGAATCCCGCCTCAAAGCTCTATTTATCGAAGCCTATGCAGCATTATTTAACCAAAGGCGTTGGTCCGGATCTAACGTGGTTATCCAGGTTACTGCCCTATGCGGCAGGTCCCTATGGAGGGGCCTTAATGAATCAAGAATCGAGGTGATGATGGACGACAATGACATCAAGTTAATTGTAGAGCAGTTTCATGAGAGCTCGAAAGCGAGAAGTCATAAAAATAACCTTTGTGATGATCACGCTGCGCATTGGCAATCAGGATGCCATCGAGGTGACAGGCTTCTGCCACGGAAGGTTTGTTCGACGCTGATTAAAGCTTTTATCACCATCGCTTTATTTGGCTCATTCACAGCACTATATATCTTATATCGTTGACCGACACACCCCTTGTGGTAAACATGAAACGCGCTTACAAAAATTTAATGATGAACATCGCTGCACAGCTCTTGGAGTCTGCTTTGAGTCATCGGCTCAGGCCTAGTCGTTCTCGGTCGCATAGGCCCATCATGATGTCTTACTCAACGCCCACCGTAAGGGAGGGGCCTGGTCGCGCATGGGGTCAGGGTGAAGAAGCATTGTCTCAAAGAGCATCACGAAGAACGGGCATGGCCGATGAATGATGTTAAACACCTTATTCAATCTATCAAGAATTCTAAAACTTTCTTCGAGGTGTGCATTGATTTAGCCATCATCGTTACGATTGTCATCGCTCTGACAATATTACCGTTTTAGCCGTAACAACTTAGACTTGATCAGGGCTATCAGATAATATACGAAATAATTGATCGTAATGGGGCCCATATAGCACCCCACTGACAAACCGAGCGTTGCATAAAAATTATCAAGGGCCATACGAATGCTGAATATAATCCATAAAATTGAAAACAATAGCGCACAAACAAGATGGTACAGCACGTAAAATTTCGCCTGCTTGGTAAAACGAAAAATCCCAGCAAACGTACTACCCAGAATAATAAGCACAATAATTAGAACAGTATGACTGAATATAAAATCATCAAACACTTTAAACAAAGATTCATGTTCGTACATAAGATGAAAAGACCGTGATAGGCCCCATGATGGCCATGATGGGGATAGGATCATTGGTGTCGCAGCCTAGCGTCAACGAAGCTATCAGCCGCGTGGTTACACCGGTGATTGATCCGATCACCCAAAACATTTTACCCACAATCACAGATCCCTTGAGCACGTTAATTGATCCAGCCAGCAAAATATTGGGTGAGGTCATTAGTTACACCCCCGTCGGAATGCTAGCAGATCTGGTCTCTCTGGCCTTCGATAAACCAGAATCCATCTGGGAACCGGATGACAGTGCAAATGACATGATTGATCAGGCCACCAGGGACAGGATTGCCATTGTCATGGAATGGCAGCTTTTTGGTGATAAAGCATTGCAGCCATGGCATGGATTAGAGGTTTTTCAGGAGTTGGAGTTGCAAATGTATGGTCAACACGACCCTTCAGGCGAACTGCCTGAACCGATGTATGCCGATGCGCTTTATGATCTGCAAAAAGAAAACGATGCGCTGAGCCATCATGAGAACATCCTTGACGAACAGGCTAGAACTGTTATTGATGAATGCTCGCAGATAGGTCCCTGAATTACGTGACAGACATCGCCTCATAATTTCCAGAATTTCCACATTTTACTCAACCTGGCAGCAGCTTTGGCAGGTACCCTTATGATGCTGGCCTTGGATCCCTTGTACCCAACCTCAATCGAAGTAGGCTTTCGTTTATTGAGCATATCTTTTATTTTATTTTTCTCTATAGCGATATCTCGTTTCGTGATCGCCTTCTCTATATCCATCCCATCCATATCTTGTTTGAATGCCAATTTGTGCGTATCTTTTAGATACGCAATCTCTTGTTTATGCTTGAGTTTTAGCTGTTCAAGGTTTTTTGTTCTCAGCGATTTCGAGGTGAGTAAGTCTTCTTCCAAACCATTCAATTTTTTTTGGCGATCCAACTTTTCTCTAAGTGTTTTAAGGTCATTTCTCAGTTTTATTTTTTTGTAACTACTGGTCGTCGTTTCATCCATGCTACCTGTGTTATTGGCTGCGTTCTTTGCTGAAAATACTGCCAGTTTTTTATCTGCAAGGTCCTCGTCAAAACCTGACTTAAACAGCTCGATTTCTTTAATTTGCCCAGATTTGAGCACCTTTATTTTCTGATTAAGTGCCTGTTTGAAGTGATATTCATCCTTGATTTTTAAGAATTTAGACTTCAATGCATTAGGCGTGCTGATGCCTTTTACCGTCTTAAGTTTCCCTTTCAAATACTCGGTGCTCGAATCTGTTTCGACATCTCCGACTGCATTGACGAGCTTTATTTTCGCTTCAACAACAGTATTAGAGTAACTGCTGACATTCTTTTTGTATTTAATCTCATGCGCAGCATTGCGGTATTCCTTAATCGTATTGAGCTCCTCGTCTACCAACTTCGTGCGCACAAGTGAGTCTTCGATCTCGTGATGTCTTTTAGGCGTCCCAGGCCTAAAAGACACTCGATCTTTGACAACCTATTAGTGCCCCGGACGGTCCTGGTCACTGACACTACGTGATCACATCGCAAGCTCGTGACCACTCCGCCGTCAGTTCCCAAATGACTGGACGCCGTGTTCGGATGCTCGCTTTGCATCCCCTCTGGCGCAAGGCACGACGGGTCTACAGTCTCGCCTCACGCCTACCGGGGACTAACCGCCTCGGCTTTCAGCCTTCCTTGGCGCTCAGCGGATGGGGTGGTAAGTTGTTCTTCTTTAACCCAAAACTTTTAACATTTCTTTCCTGCGTCATTTTGCTGCTAAAAAAGTCCTTACCCGAGACGTGAGTCGGTTGTAACAAATTATCCCATTCTTTTATAACGGTATTGGTTGACACCGTAGAGGTAAGTGGCTGTCCTTTGACGTAATTTGCGGCTTTATCAATGTCCGAAATTGCTTTTGCAGTGGACGCCTGTATCTCTGCTTTCTTAATGATACTGTCCAATTTTGCGGGACCCTTTGAATATTTCGCACCTGGTTGGTGTTTATATTGCTTCGACGAAGCTGCCGGCTCACCCAGGTCGACATCAACAAAATTGTCCTTGCTCGGTACAGGTTTATATTTGAGCGGTTTATTGAGCGGCTTTAACGGATCGTCAAAGCCTGTCTTGTTTAGAAGTTCATCTTCAAAACTTGTAGGCATGGTCTTTCTCTCTTTAAAAAATAGGGTTGACCGTTCTACTCAATAAAAGCAGCGTCTCTCTCGGTGCTTTGTTCGGACCGTACTTTTTCATATTGCCCATGCCCCAGTTGTACGCGATAATCGCGTAACTCCATGATCCAAATGTTGTTTTCAGCTTTTTCAGGTACTTCCCCGCGTATGAGATTGATTCATAAGGGTCATAGGGATCAACGTCAGGGTGCCATTTTGGCACGATCTGAGCGATCCCTTTCGCCCCCTTGTGGCTCACTATCGATGCATCGAAATTAGATTCGTTCCGGAGCAGGTTAAGCAGCAGCCCTGACGGCATACCATTGTCGACCTCAGCCTTTTCGATCGCTTCAAGGTAGGGCTCAGCCCGTGCCGGGAGTTCAGCACCCAAAACAGAGAACGAACCCGCAAGTAAGAGCACCCTAAAATAATATTTCATAGCTTAGTGTTCGTCGGTCCGTCCTTTTTAAACACCTCTATATAATGTTCGTATTGATCATAACGATGATCTTTAATGAGAATAACGTCTTCACCCTTTATTCGCTTGATCCGGATCTGCTTCAACAGCTTATCACTCCAGTCTTTGAGCACGGTCTTCTTGATCGTCACCCGTTCACTCAGCAGCATAGGGACCCATGATTCAAAGCGCGACTTTATCAGTGATACCGTCTTATCCTTATCCTCAATGACCAGTTCATCTGGTTTCTTCCGGTAACCAAACTTTACATCACACAGATTCCGCGTTTTCTGGTCATCAAAAAGGAGACTGTTTTCTTCAATAAGCGTCTTCAATCTGTCCCTTGCCTGCTGTAACTCATTCGCTTTCTCCAATAGCGCACTTCGATTGACATTACGCACCTCGCTGATCTCTTTCTCTATCTTTAAAAGAATCGTTTCATATTCATCCATCTTCTCCGTATAAGCCAAAACCGATTTTTCAATCGCTTCCAAATCATTTTTATCGGTTGGTTTTTTCATATTGTCAACGCCTTCGAGTAATCGTTACCATTATTCATGTAATCTTTATGATTATTCATGCTCTCGGCTATTGTCAGTTCCATTTGTAACCGCCTCACCTCCTGGACAAGGCGATCATTTTGGTTACCCAAAATATCGAGATTTCCACAGATGTTTCGCCAGGCCGTCTTGCCAGCGCTAAATACGTCCGGCCTACGATCATGCACAGCGGTAATACAATCCTCGATCTCTAAAAGTTCACCTTCGGTCATCGCTTTTGCAGGCTCATTCTTTTTTTTCAGTAGTAGGGTGAATTCACGTTTCTCTGTTCTGTTTAGCATTTAACTACCTCAGTATTCAGTATTCAGTATTCAGTATTCATATATTTTTCATTGATATCCGCATTATAGAAATCCGCACCATTTCTGATCGTGCGTTCCATACCCACCACAAAATTAAATCTCGCAGACCTGAAATCACCTCTTCTGAGATCGGCGTATTCTAGAATTGTTCCCCAGAATTTACTCGATGTGAACGCTCCATAGGCGAGCCTTGCGCCCGTCATATTCGCCATCGTAAAGTCTGTACCAGTCGCTAAAGATTTGGTGAATACTGCATTCTTCAGATGACAATTTTTGAAGGAGCTGCCGATTAAACTGGCGTCCATAAACTGACCCTTCTTAAAATAAGATTCATCGAATATGACCCCATCGGCAAATGATTTTGTGAAGTCAACATCATCGTAACGGCCATTTTCGAACAACCCATTCTTGATCCATGCCCGGACAAAAGACACTGTATTAAATACACATCTGGTAAATCGTGAACCCTCTGCCTGTACGTCATCAAATTTACACGATTTAAAAATGCATTTATTGAAAAATGCACCGGTTAAATCGGCACGGGTAAAATCTACATTATCAAAAACGCAGCGCTTGAATTTGTACGGGATCTTGTTTTTATATACAACGAACGAAAAATTACCGAGCCGCTTATCGAATACACCATTATGCAGTTCATGTATCGCTATTAATTCATAGCCATCATTCGCTGAGCGCCAAGGAAGGCTGAAAGCCGAGGCGGTTAGTCCCCGGTAGGCGTGAGGCGAGACTGTAGACCCGTCGTGCCTTGCGCCAGAGGGGATGCAAAGCGAGCATCCGAACACGGCGTCCAGTCATTTGGGAACTGACGGCGGAGTGGTCACGAGCTTGCGATGTGATCACGTAGTGTCAGTGACCAGGACCGTCCGGGGCACTAATAGGTTGTCAAAGATCGAGTGTCTTTTAGGCCTGGGACGCCTAAAAGACATCACGAGATCGAAGACTCACTTGGATGTCATCGTCATCAACCATGAGCGTTCCTGGCTATAAGTGACTGCTTTCGCCCACTCTGCGCATCCATGCATGCGCCGCAGGCCGGAACTATATCCCTATCCTGCTTCGAGAATAATACCCTGGATTGACTGTGAAGGTGTTTACAATTGTCAGTGAGCTTGCCCTCATTGGGGCCAAACTCATCAGGGATAAATTTATAGCCGTCACCGTTTCGGCCTACATACAGATCCCACTGACCCGGGAGTATGTCATAACGATATGCATAGATTGGATACGCCCTATCCTGGCAAGCCTCATGCGGTTCAATAAAGACACCCTTTTCCTCATCCTCGAAGTTGGGACAATTGAACGCATTGTGGTACTTAAGGAAGTTGGCCTTTGAGAAATGGGGGAACTTGGTGTCCTTATAGTAAAACTTCCAATTACCGTTAGCATCAGTGAAATCACAATCATAGAAAGCCGGGTAGTATCCCAGGTTCAAACGCCAATCAGACTTTCGGAAATCACAGCGCCTGAATATCGCAGCATGAATCCTAACCCATGAGAACCAGGCCGAAGAGAGGTTGCATTGATGAAACTGGGATAAGATCAGATTAGCCCCCGTAAATTTAGCTGAGCTAAAATTGCATAGAAAAAAACGGGCCTTATAAAGCCATGCGTCTTTGAAATCGGTGTCGCTGAAGTCACAATTCAGATAGGTCGCATCACCAAGCTGGGCACCCGTCTGTTGTCCCTCCGTGACCAGCTTAACGCCAAAAACCTCTTTCAGGACCTTACTCAATGACTCCAGCGTAAAAACATCCATTTTTGCGCTGTAGAACCGAGTCGCCTTATCGAGGTGCATGTTGTTAAATGACGTCATCTCAAAATGAGCCAGGCTGAAGGTTCCTCCATCGGTTTTACACCCATCATTGAAAGAGCAATGCTTGAACCGACTCATGGGAAATCGACAGTCGATCATCAAAGTATCCATGAAGGTGATATTGTCAAAATTGACGCTTTCAAATTGACAGTCGAACAACTTAAAGGATTGAATCGTCATATCACTGATATCCGTATCCCTGATAATAACCCGGCTTATCTGGCCTTCTTTGCTCATTATGCTGCTTATAGTAGGTCCGTCTAACTGTGCCTGGCTGAAATTGATGTCTTTGACTTCGACGTCATGGAACTTGGTGGCCCTAAAATAGGCTTGATCAAACGATGCGTCCATCATCTCGCAATCGTCGAATGAGCACTCAGTGATCATGCTACTGGTCATGATGACGCCGATCATACTGCAATTGATAAATCGCACCTTGTTAAGATCATTCTTTTCTAGATTGGCGTGGTCAAATAGACAGTCCTTAAATTCAACGTCATCTAACTCCACCGCTCTCAGATCAAAGCGCGAGAAATCCCTATCATGGAACGATCCTACGCCATTATTGATCTCTTCAACGAGCGATGAGAGACTTGTTTTATAAGGCTATATCCGGATTTCGCAACGACATAATATTCAATTATGTGCAGCATAGTATAGCCTTGTAGGCATTTACAGTGTACGAAATTTA
>JAIVEQ010000044.1 GCA_023838465.1 Candidatus Thiodiazotropha sp. | reverse complement strand
GAGGACTAAGTTAATACCCCTCTGAAAGCCCCGGCTGGCACGGGCTACAGCGGATTATGTCTTTTTAAGACGGAAAATCCCCAGGACCCCAAGGAGGGAGTGTGGCGCTCTATGCGGCCAGTAACAACTCGCTGCCTCAGCGACAAAACCTTTACTTCCACAAAGAGGCGTTCACGATGGCCACCGTTGATCTCGAAATGCCCAATGATGTCGATTTCAAATCAAGAGAAAATCATGACGGCATCTCGATGAGGATCATCAGAAAATATGATATCAATAACGATGAATTCCCCTGTCGCCTTGATGTCCTGTTCGGGTTCAAAACCATCCGGCCAGCGTTCGCCAGGCGCATCATGGGCGGCCAACTTCACCAATAGATAATGATACAACCCACCCCGCCGCCATCGCTGCCGGGACCCCCGCCGGCACCCCCGGCTGGGCCGCCCTGACCGGCCCCCTCGATGATATGCTTAGCGCCATCTTCGTCGAGACTAAAAACGCCGCCGCCACCACCGCCGCCGCCAAAACCACCCTGGCCCGCGATAGCGAAGGGGACCCTGTTATCGGCAGGCTTACTTTTTTTTGGCACGAATTGACCCACGCCACCGCCGCCGCCACCGCCGAACCCACCGTGGCCCGCATTACCCAGCCCCGCAAAATCATCCTCAGCTGGGCCCACTTTGACATCGATAAAACCAGCACCGCCGCCACCGCCGCCAGGCCCACCATGGCCCGCATGAAAATATTGAGCACCGGACCCACCAGACCCATCCAGATCGCGCGTCGCCATGGCTAAAAATGGATTGACCGGCGTGTGCCCATCGCCGTTCATCCCGTTATAGATAGCGATGGTTGAACAATCAGGCATGCCCGTATCCTTCACATCACTTTGGCGCATGACAAATCGACCCCCATCATCCGGATCATCAATCCCGTCAGCAGCGTGTGAGAGACCCGGCCCGCCTCGCCCAGGCCTGTATCGCTGGTTGACCACCGGACCACTGCCATCTTCACCCGGACCCCATGCACCGCCGCCGCCGCCGGGGACGGTAGCGCTTTGATAGGCGCTAACATCCGTAAGACCTTGAGGAATCATAACGCCCCCACCGTCCTGCAAACCACCACCGCCGCCGCCTGACTGTGACCCAAAAAAGGGCTGTCCTGGCACAGGCGCATCGATACCGACAAGACTGCTGCCACCCTGCCCCCCCCAGCCGCCGCCACCGCCGTGGCCGAAAAAACACCCTAGCGGCCAACGCCAAGCCTCTGCCTGACTGATCGTATAACCCTGCCCACCATCACCACCTCTTCCGTAAAAAGAGCCGCTTGCGCCGCCACCACCGTGGCTGTAATGGTTGATGATGTTGTTTATCTGCCCATTGCCGCCATTGCCGCCGTTTTCCAACCGGATATCCTGCAACAGTCCTTGCGAGTCGAGTGCCGTCGCAATACCGCCCCGCCCCCCTAAATGTTCAACGGATTCCTCACCCGCACCGGCCATAAGAAAATTATGAAAATAGGTGTAGCTATCCAATACGCCGAAATGGGTCAAGAGCGTACCCGGATAAACAGCCAGTACGCCATAAGCGAAGGCACCACCACCGCCGCCGCCCAGCGCTTTTCCATGAGGCGATTGGGGGATGTTGCAGCGTCCCCCTCGGCCAAAGCAGGCGATGCCAACCTGGTCAATACCCTGGGGTACCCGAAACGTATTGCCGACCCTGCCCCATTCAAACGCGCCCGCGTTCCCGGTGAAGAGTCGATAATGATGCCAATGACGCGGGACTCGGTTCAAACGGGTCACCAATAAACGAGGGCTACGGCCTGACCACCCTGACCACCCGGCGCTGAAAGGGATTTTCCATCAAATGATATCGACCCGCCGCCTCCGCCGCCGCCCAAGCCGCCGTGGCCACCGATAGCCCCGCCGCCACCGCCACCCCCAAAACCACCGTGACCCCCCGCGTAGAGCGGCAGATTTCTGCTCGTGATGAGCGTCGCCGCCTGATGATGAGCATCGGCAGTCAGCTCGATCATCAAGGGCGAACCACCCCCGCCACCCCCGAAACCACCCTGCCCGCCTGGCGCGGCAATTTTTCCTTCAATACTACCGCCGCCGCCACCACCACCACCTGGGCCACCATGCGTGGGCATCCGGCCGGGTCCCCACCCGTCACCGCCATAACCACGAAACTGCTTGCGGGCCATCGCTAAAAACGGCGATATCAGCGGGCCATCATTGGCGGCGCCCCCCTTCCCACCCTGCACGCTATCCGCCGGGTAGCCTGGACCCGCCGAACCACCGCCGCCAGGACCAAAAAATGATTGCAAAGCGTCTCGAGTGGGGAACGTCTTCTTTTTATCTTCCATGTGTGTGTCAAAGACGCCCCCGCCTCCATAGCACATGTTATCAGCGTACCAAACGCCGCCAGACCCACCGAATCCGCCGCCACCGCAAGCACCCACGGTGATGAGTCCCGTTTCCCGAATCAGGTGGTTTCCGCCCTGGACAGTACCGCCTGCCCCGCCGTCACCGAAGAACGAGCCTGCCCCGCCGCCGCCGCCGGTAACTGCGTGAATCATCTGCCGTTTATCGCCTGGCGGTTCAAACGGACCGTTACCACCCGCTCCGCCGTCGTATGACAGACAAAATAACCCGGGATATGCCACGTCGACGCTACCGGGACCGCCGCGACCGCCGTCACGGTGGCCTTCACTCGCCCCCAGCCCACCCATCGCAGAGAGTCCTAGTGTGGTCATCACATTGACACCGTTACGTGAGCCGCCGCTCGTAAAAGCAATATTTCCAAGCGCAACGGACTGTCCACGATGCGTGTTTTTGAAAACGCCATAGGCAAAACCGCCGCCACCGCCACCGCCAGCGCCATGCTGCGATGTGCCCATCCCCCCCCCGCCGAAAATAGCGAGACCAATATACGGGGCAGCAACAGGGGCGATAATAGGGCCATCTTGGGTGATGAGGCGAAAATGATGAAAGTCGTTTATCACAGGCCGTGGTTTACCAATAGAGCATGATGCAGCCTTCGGAGGCGGGCAACGGATCGCCTAAATAGCCACCCTGGCCGCCGCCACCGAGAAAACAGGTACCCGGTTTTATATTTTTTACGCCCAGACTACCGCCGCCAAATAGACTGTCGCCGCCTCTGAACGGCACGAGCGACACTGCCGCAGCGCCGCCACCGCCACCACCAACGCCGCCTGTTCCACCGTGTCCGCCACCGCCGGGGTTTTTATTGTGTGCGCAACCACCGCCACCACCGCCGCCGGGACCACCCTGCCCGCCGTCTCCAAAATCGGCATTACCGCCACCGCCACCGCCACCGCCTAAGCGCTGGTTGGCCAGTGCCAAAAAGCTGTGAGCATCATCGCTATAATAGGCGACACCGTCTTGAGCCGGTCTTGTCTCAGTGGCACCCAAACCGCCGCGTCCGTTCAGGCCACTGCCCCCTGTCGCACCGATGCTGAGTGTTTCACAGCTCGACTGTATACGGCCATTCCCGCCCGCCGAGCACGTGCCACCGCCGCCAGCACCCGACAGGCCTAGGTTCATAATGCCGGGATCTGGCTCCCAAATCTGGGGGGGCTGACCCCCTTGAGAGAGCGTTTGCGAGAGGGCCGCATGGCATGCCCCCCCGCCACCCGGCGCGGCGCCACCGGTTTCGGTGCTGACACCGTCACCACCAAAACCACCGCCGCTGGCCGACGTGCCACAAAACAAGGTCTCTCCACTGACGTAGATAAAGCCCTCCGCGTTACCCCCTTTGCCGCCATGACCGTAAAAAGACCCGGACGCGCCACCACCACCACCGACAATCAGGTTCTCGGGAATACCGCTAATGCGTTTTTTTTGACCGAGTCCACCCGGCCCGCCTTGGGCTGTGATCGCATAGTCATGATCATTGTTAATCGTCGCGTCCCCGCCGCGGCCAAACAGTTCTTTTTCAGCGTTCCCGCCTGCTCGAGCAACCATGAGCGTACCGAATCGCGTATCACCCTGCTGATCAAAAATCATCTCTGGCAATCGCTCTCCTGGTCGGGTCTCGAGTACGATAAAACAAAAACCAGCGCCCCCACCCCCATGCTCGGCATGAGCCAGACCGCCACGCCCCCAGCATGCAACACCCAATTGATAGACTCCCGGGGGGGTTCTTATATCATCGGTCGAATGATCGGCCGTGAACAAACTGAAGTGACGCCATACCGCAGGGACCCGGTGCAAATCCTCGGCCTGGGGCGATGGAAATCCGTGTAGTCCATCATTCGCCTCAGTCATCGATCCAGCCTCCGGAGAAATGAACATGTATTTGTTTCAATGTGTTTGTCATCTTTGAACGAATGCCGATGTAATGATCCTTCGGTAGAAACAGAGGGAATAAATCAGGTCTGATCGTATGATCGATGTATCCATGTGCCCCTAATCGCCCATCGATATGATTTTTAATGTTGATGGCCATGAGCTCGTTGTCCAAAAAGCCACTCGAAAACATGCGCCCTATCGTGAGCGTCACTTTGGCCGTATTATCCTGCTCTTTACGCCCGGACGCTTCCTTGCCGAGGGAAGGGTCGGGCCACTCCGTTCCCGGTACGTGCAGTTGTATCTTGTCGATGCGATAGGTCTTGGCCATACCTTTCCCCCACATCGGCATATAGACAGTAGAGGGACCGGAAATAACGTTTAGGTTGGTGATCCTGTTTTTTCCTAAAACACACCGCTCAAAAAGGTAACGATCTTGATAAAGCGGCGTCATACGCCCAGTGAACGTACCGCCCAGCAACGTCACATCAAACGCGCTCTCCAATCGAGTAGATGATATCGTTGCCGAAAGGGTGAAACCCTTTCCAATCTTCATTGGAAATAAGGGAGAAGAATGGTGATTTAGGGTGGTTCCCCACACCCCGGTGCCCCGTGTTCGTTTATGTTTATTGATAGGTATCTGTTCAATAAGACATCCCACTTCGTCACGTCCCGACAGATAAAGGCTGATGACGCCGGGTTCGGTGTCGGTCTTTGCCTGAAAACACAGGCAATTTATTTGAACATCGTTTTCTTTGGGTGCTAACAACGCTTTCCGCTTGCCCTTTGGGTCTGCCGCCCTGTTGTTCTCCTTGTTTAATTTGTTTAACGTAACGACTGAAAATTCAGTATATTGCAAGCTCATTCAACACTCCTCGCCTCGACGTACAGCGTAAAAGTCCAGTCGTCATGTTCGGCCGCTTTCCCTTCCATGGCAACCTCCAGATGATAGTCAGGAGCAATAACCAACGGCATGAGCGTCTTACCGAGGCGATGCCGCTCATCAATCACCAGGACCGGCATACGACTTGAATACTCAAAACGGTGTCTACCGATTTCCATCTTTTCTGGTCTTCGCTCGTCTGATCTTCGCTCGTCGAGCAGGCTAATAATTATCCACGCGTCTCGAGCAACGGGCGAGTCGGCTTTGACGATGATCCGATAGATCCTGATCGGCCTGGGTTCTAGCGCGATGATAACAGCCGGTTTCTCAGCCGAGATTTGTCCAATGAAATTTTTAAGCCTTGATTCGAATTTTGGTGTTTTTGACATGCGTTTAAAAATAACTCAGCGCGATTGAAGGGGGGACGGGCAAGTATTTGCCGCCGTCATCTTCATCGATCGGGGGCAGAACGGCTTCAGACAGGTCGTCCCATTCGAGCCCGAGATGCTCATCATCAACCTGCGTCACACAAAGGTATTTCCCCACGTTGCCTTTCTTCTCGGGCAATATTTCTCCGACATTTTCCCAGACGGCTTCGAGCTCCTTGCCGGATGTGTTGGTGTTTTCACGCACGATCAACGTCTTGCCTATTGCCCCTTTAAGTGGGGGCAGCACGTGCTTAATTGTTTTCCAGACCGCTTTAAATTTGTGCGGACTAAGCGCCTCGACCACCTGTAGAATTTTTCCCTGCTGGTCTTTCATCTCAGGCAACACGATGGGCGGATCAACCCAGTCTAATTGCGCTCTTTCTGCATTTACTTTTACCGACAGCATCTTACCCGACTTCTCTCGGTAATCAGGCAGCTCCCTTCCCGGGTGCTCCCATTCAATTTTCTCTTTTCCATCCTCAATAACGACGTGTAAAGTCTTGCCTATTGCCCCTTTGATCGGGGGCAGAACCGACCCCGACTTCACCGCCACCCAATCGATCCCCAGCGATCCGGAACCGGTTTGGACGACACGCAGATATTTCCCCACGTTATTTTGCTTCTCGGGCAATTCGCCCTCGACATTTTCCCAGACGGCTTCGAGCTCCTCCGTACCGGGTGGGCTCAGTTTTTTACGCACGATCAACGCCTTGCCTATTGCCCCACTGAGTGGGGGAAGCGCTTCCTGAACGGCTTCCCAGTTGACCCCGAGAGCTTGCGTACTCGGGTCTTCAATGACGTGCAGGGCCTTGCCTACGTTATCTTCAAGTGGGGGTAGGTTTTTTTGAACGGTTTCCCATGAAACACTCAGCGTTTTTGTTTTAGCGTCCTCAACGACGTGCAGGGCCTTGTCTTTGTTGCCATCCACTCCCGGAAGCTCCCTGGGCGGCTTAGGCGCTGGTGCCCATTTTGCGAATAACCGGCCTAATTGATTTTCTTGCAGTTTTAGATATTTGTTACCGTGTCCATTAAATTCAGGAAGCTCGTTTGGCGGCGGCACGGGGGGATCAGACCAAATAAAATCGGCACCATCATTGCTCAACAATTTGGCTTTGTCCGATTCGCCCGGTTTAGGAATCTCGCTCTCTGTCCGATTGAAATAGCCCAACAAAAAATAGGTACTAGCGTAATGAATCAGAATACTGACGCTGTCCTTCCTGATCGCACCTTCATCAAGAGGCGCGCCGTTGGCATCCATAACATTATCGAAACGATTAGTGTTGAACGCTATCTTGACGCCTGCGGCGTTATTCAGATGGGACCTGAAAACAATAATCGTTTTTTCGGAGATAGGCAGGGGCATGACTTCTCCTGCAATTTCTACCAATTGCGATGTGAGTATGATCCTTTCATTTGTGCTATTACTATCCATCGCCAGGTGTACAAGGATCGTCCCATCACACCCTACAAATGAGGCCAGCAGCGCTTTTTTTATATTGGTAATATCCTTAATTCCATCAGCCACATACGATTCAGGCCTGGGTAACAAGGGGTTGAGGTCATTAATATATTTAATCGTCATTTCAGTAGCTGTATCAGTTCGTCACTGCGCCGGATTTGATGCGCGCTGGATTGGCTTTCAACACGATTGATGCCCAAGATGGCTCTATCATAGCGATCTTGCCAAACAGCGAGCCACCCCTTTTTATGCGTCCATAACGGTGTTTCTAACAATGACGCATAGAGATACACATCCGGGTATTCCCTCAGTACATAGTTTTTTGGCTGATCGCTTGACAGTTGCAGTTTGCGCACATATTGCAGCGTGATATCGCTCGTTGACGCCAGGGAACGATCCAGGATCAGATGTTGCCCATTGATCGTGCAATACCTCGGCGATCCCCGCGAGGCCTCGAGCAAAAAACGCTCTGGATCCACAAATTCGATTTGTTTAGCCGGGTCCAGATGCACCTGGGTATGGCTGCCTGACGTATCCGCATAGGGATCTGCCCAGGTGCCTTTTAAATCGTCCCAACGCACATGTTCTAAATCCTCCCAGACCGGTAAACCATGATCTATTTCGTTGTCAGGCAGAAACGGGCGACCCCGCCAGGCCCTGACATACGCCAGGTAATCCGATGGGAGTGAGATGTTATGACGACCGGCTGAAACCAAGTAATGTTTTTGTGTGAGGGTCCCGCGTATTTTGAGCTCACGATTCATGCGCAACTCACCCAGCGCAATAAAATCGCCCACGACATCCGTCAGATCAGGGCGATGAAGGAACCGTAAAACATTCGCTTTGAGACCCTCATAATCTTCAATATGACCCTCTCTCATTTAACGCCCCCGGTGTTCCCTGTCTTCTCTGTAATCTCGCCAAAAGTCTGTGAAATGATAGCCACTAGCCGGTTCTTTATGCTCCAGGCTACCGTAGCTATTTATCCAATCCATAGCACCTCGCACGTACGCTTCCTGCTTGTTCAGCAGACTCATCGCGCGCTCAATGATAATGGTACGGCCTGCTTCGGTATGCATTAATTTGGGGGCTGTGGCCTTTAGGAAAACAATATCCTTGTCGGACAGTTGGCCCGGCATGCCACCCAGCATGACGCGCTGTTTTAGGACCATCTGGTTGATGATCGCTTTAGCCGCCTGCTTATCGTCGAGCCTTGGATCGATCGTCATACCAAAGGCTTCCCCCCATTCGGCCAGCTTGACGGCCATGCCGGTCAGGCCACTGCCTGAAAACCCCTTCAATATACGCTGGAGGTCGGCGTAATTATCTCGCATGAGGGTGATGTCGCGCCGCTCTTTTGACAGTTCTTTGACATCATTCGTGGCCTTTTTGGCGCGTTCTTTGGTCGCCGTCTCCTCGAAGATATGCTGAGATTTATAGACGTCGGACAGATCAATCCCCATCATTTTAGCCAATATCACTTGTTGAGATGTCAGCTTTTGTGGGTCAATTCCAGGGGGCATGTCGGGTATCGGCCGATCAGGCGGCTCGCCCGGCTCGGGCATGTCCGCCCCAGGGTGAGGCATCGGGCCTGTCGGTGGGGGCGATGCCATCGCCACAGGGGGCCTGGGCACATCGGATCCCGGCTGAAAGAGGGGCTGAGCTGCCGGGCCACCCTGGGGCACTGGCGGGAAGGGCGGATCCGCAGACGGCTCGCCTGGTGTTTGTGGCGGCGGCTCCAGACCGCCCGGCATGGGCGGTTGCGTAACCGCTGGGTCAACCGGTGCCTGCTGACTTTGGGTTTCACCGCCCATTAATTGTCGGTAAATATCTTCTTTAAATGACTGCTTTCGCCCACTCTGCGCATCCATTTCACGGCGGTGCTGAATTTCGCTCTGAATGTCTTTTGACTTCAGCTCATGCGCTTTTTGGGCCCGCTGCTGATTTTGCTCATCAAAACGATGCCGGTACGCACGCGCCTCCTCCGCTCGCGCTTGAGCGGCCTCTTTTTCTTTACGCTGTTGTTCCAACCGTTCAGTTTCTTCCTTGCGCCGCATCGCCTCGTGGTACGTTTTTATGCCGCTGGACCCGGCGGCTCCCAGCGCCTGTGGCAGCGACACGGGGCGGTCTGAGTAACCCCCAGAACGCATGAGATCCAGGCTCGCCTGCAAAAATGCCTGACGCCGTGGATCTTCCATACGGCTGGATAAGCGGTCCATAAAGTTGGGCCTGGGAGGACCTTCAAGATCCGGATCTTCTTGTGAAAATAGATCGCCTAGAAACATAATGACACTTACTTCTTCACAAACAATGACGCTACTGTACCCAAAGCACCTAACAGTTCAGCATTTTTATTTCTGAACTGAGGCTGACTCTGTGTGCTTGACGGTCCGGGGGAACCCAACTGCAACATGTTCAGATAGCGTTTCAGCGCCTCCGCATCGTTATCCGTGCCGTGACGTGAATATTTCAACATTCTATTAATAAAATCATCGCTGGCTTTGGTGTTGGCAGCGCGTTGCGACAACCCCGCTTTCCGATGAGACAATCGATCATCACTCGACGATTTTTTTAGCCCTGCGCGGGCTTGCGTGGCCGGTATAACCCGGGATTGGGCATCGGTGTAGGCACCGAGGTTCATGCGTGCGCTCATATCGCCGAGCGTCTTCTCCAGACCCTGGGCGGCGAGTCCTTCCGCTACCCCCTGCCTGGACCCGCCATATTGACCATAGGACTGCGCCTCGTCTCCAATGCTGGGCATGATCTCGCGCTGATAGCGATCGATCACGCTGTCCATGGCGTGCTTGAGCACCGGATCATAGACCGATGCATCGGGTTTCCCTGTCGTCTGCGCCTCGACGCCAGGCGACATGAGATCACCCACATCATATTGACCACCCGATAAATCGTCGGCTAATGCCTGCCCCTCCTGTTCGGAGGTCCGATGATCGCCTATGCTGGGCTCAACCTCCTGCATCATGAATTTTTGTTCGTCGGGGGTCCATTTCGCATGTTTATATTGAGCCATCGCCTCAGGATAGATGCCTGGAACTTTTTGCCTGACATTCGGGTTCGGCGGGCCGCCACCCGCCTGGACATAATTCGGATCGTCTCGCTGCGCCAGCTTGAGCTGTTTAAAATAGTCATCCATTACCTGGAAAAACGAGGGCCCCGATTGGGGCAAACTGGTATCTGCCTCAACATCGTTTCGCCCTTTAGACTGCTGTTGAAACCAATCATCGTAATAATCTTGCATCCGCGCAGGCCACTTATCGTCTTTCATGATGATGTTCTTGCCTGTGCGCTGATAGTAATCTTTCCATTGTTGGTAAACCGGCTCAAACTCGGACAGGTCATCGGTATACCCTTTATGAGCATCAATTTCCTGAAAGCGTCCTTGCTGGGGCGTGTATGTGGTCTCGCCCGCCGGAGGATTGCGCATGGCCTTGGCATTTTGATCAACGGTTGCGCGCTCACCTGGCCTAGACACGGCCGCGCGGCGAACGCGCGGCTGACCTAGCGTTTCGTCTGGATTTAGCAGGGGGCTGTGTGCCGTCAATGGGGGGGCAGCAGGGCGTTGGGGGGCCAAGCTCGGCATACCCAGGGAAGCGCCCGCATGCGGCGCTAATCCCCGCTGACCCAGCGTTTCGTCTGGATTTAGCAGGGTGCTGCTTTCCGCCAATGAGGGTCCAGCTGGGCGTTGGGGGACCGCGCTCGGCAGACCCAATCCACCGGGATTTTTTTTCTTATACATCGACTTCAATTCTGGCGACCAATTTGACATATTGAGCATGGCTTAGCTTCTCGGGTGCTTTCTCATGACGGGGCGACGTGCCGGGCTGAATCGTTCCAGTTCAGGCGGCGTTTGCGACATATAGGTATCCAGCTTTTCAAGATTGCTGAAACGGCTTGTCGGATCAGTACCCTGGTATTTTCTCAGGTCGCCTATTAACTTGTCAGACGTGATATCTTTTGCCGCTATTTTGTGGACCGGGCGGCGCTTCAAATAACTACGCCAACCTGGTTTTATGGCCTTTTTCAACAAGACGGCCACCTTATCTCGACGTCGCTCGTATTCTCCAACAGCGTCTTCGATCTGTTGTCTCTCGGCAACTTTGATATCTTTTATTTCCCAGCCTCTTTTCTTTAAATTCGCTTTATAAGCGTCGCTGAATGATTTTTCATTAATGATATGCGTCGTATCGATTTTACGCTGAGCGTCTGAATTCAACTTTCTCAGCGATTCGAGCGTACTATCTTCTGGGGCGTCCCTATAAAGCAGATCTGATGGCTCCTCTTTCAGATCCTTGGAAAAATCCTCCATAAACGATGTCGCTTTAGTTTCCGGTGTCACGGCCTGAGCGGGTGCCGACATCATTTTAGACCGCGTTGTTGTACCCGTAACGTCGGGAATCGTCGTACCCGTCCGCTTCGTGGGGGTTTCCAAAAAGCGCGATTGAGGAGGCCGATTGGTATAGTCCGTTATATCACCGATAGCTTGCTTGTATACCTGGCCTGATTGTTTGATATCAGCCAGCGATTGTTCCGCGGCCTCGAGGACCGCTGGCGGCAGCGTTTGTTGTCCGAGTGTGGTTTTTGGAACCGGTGCCACCTCACTGGGGACCGCTGGCGGCAGCGTTTGTTGTCCGAGTGTGGTTTTTGGAACCGGTGCCGCTTCACTGGGGACCGCTGGCGGCAGCGTGGGTTGTCCGAGTGTGGTTTTTGGAACCGGTGCCGCCTCACTGGGGACCGCTGGCGGCAGCGTGGGTTGTCCGAGTGTGGTTTTTGGAACCGGTGCCGCTTCACTGGGGGCCTCTGGCACCATCGTTGGTCGTTCGCCGACCGTAGGATATGTTGCCCCCTTAGCCCATTTCAGGTCCTGAGGTTCGCCGCCAATACGCGCCCGAAATCTGTTATAGAACTTGGCGTTATCGAGTTCCGACAACCATTCGTTCACATTGCGTTCATTTGCTACGAACCGAAGCCCCAACCAATCATCGAGCGCATTTTTGCCCGGCAGCCCCTCAGCTTTACCTTTACCCAGCATCTGTTTTCCACGCCACCTGGCTTTGTCCATCATGCGCGCAGACTTGGCGTATGTGGCCGGTTTAGGCAGCTTTGTGCCCGGTCTGAACCGTTGCAATCGTTTACCGTACTCCATCATCTCGGCCTTTAGCGAGACTTCATCAAGCTTGTCTCCCATGCCCGCCTCTCCTTGATTTAATGTCCATCGATCAATGGGTGATTTTCGTGCATTTTGCAGGATGGACAGACGGTCATTCATGCGCATTCGACGCCCTGCCGGCGTGTCCGACAGAATGGTGTCGGCCTGTTTATTCATCAGGTCCTTATCAAAGGTCTTGAAATAGTCCTTACCCGCATAACGAGGATGGGTGAAATACGAGGGCTGCTCCTCCGTGTATTTTGGGTTTTCATACCATTTTCGCAATTGATCGTTATCCACAATGAACTGATCCAGATCTTGCTGGTTGGCATAGTTTTCCTCGGGCGAGAGGCTGTCTTGCCAGGTTCTCATACTGCGCATCCGCGCTTCATTGCTGGCTAGCTGTTCAGACGTGGGCGCTGTACCCATCCCCGGCTCCTTGCCGATCTCTGCTTTTACCGGGTCAAACGTTTTAAATACATCACTGTTACTGGGTGGCAATGCCAATGCATCGGCCGTTTCTCCACCTGGTAAGGTGGTTTTGGGTAGCGTCTCTTCGCCCAGCGTCGAGTCAAACGTTTTTTGGACATCCGTATTGGCCCTATCAATCGTTGATTTGGCATCCGTATAGGCCGTATCAGGCTGATTGATCCTTTTATCCAGGTCATTCATCAGTCTCTCTGCATGATCTACGCTCCCCTTAGGTTTGATACGGTCAAATATTTCACTGTCTTTGGCTCGCCATGCATCGGCCATCTCTTCACCTGATAAGGTTGTCTTGGGTAGCGTCTCTTCGCCCAGCGTCGATGCGGCGCGTCCTGCGCTCGATTCAAGGCCGCCTTCGGCTGCGGCTGCGGCACGTCCCAACCCCTCTTCTGCAATCCCCGCCGCCGCGGCCAACGCCAACGCGGAGTGCCCACCGATATCAAGCGCTTTATTGATCGTGGGTTCACTGCGAATAGGCGCGTCCAGGGCCGCGCCTGATTGCCACCCCACATCGCCGATGCTGCTTAACCCATAAACCGACAGCAGTTTGCGCCAGTCGACACATTGCTGCGAGTTGTTACCGGGCTGACTGCACTCTTTTTTTATTGCCTCCGATGGCTCATCCTTAAACGAGTGAATAATGGCATCACCCGCGCCGATCGGATTTGTAGCCGCACCCAGTGCACCCACAGCAAAGTTTTCTAGCCCACTCCCTATATTACCCAGCCACGATTTGGGCATCCGATTCCCCAGCATACCAACCATCCATTTTTCCTTATCTTCAGGATGTTGTTTTAAATAATCAGGATGTTCATAAAGATATTTTCGTTTTTCCTGAAAATCGTGAGCGGGGTTAGTCCATTGATCGTCATAGTTATCCTCCGCTTTAATGGCTTTATGCAACTGAGCGAGCGGATTGGCATACGATAGATAATCCCACCAATGCTTGTTTTGGTGTTGCTCATCCCAAAACTCACCCTTGGATTTGAACTTTTCTGGATGATCATAAATCGCTGCCCGGTTGGTCTCCGTATGCGCGTATAGACTCGGGTCAATCGGCATCTTACCCGTCGGCCATCCCTCCTTTTTTCCGCGCTGGGTCATCTTGAGGTTATATTCCATGCGCTTCAGTTCATCGAGCGAGGGTATCTTTACGCCTGGATTCCTAGGATCTTTAAGGCGTGCCTTGACGTCATTCATGTACGCCTCCTTGCTCATCGAGGGTTCATCGATGTCATACCTCCCTGCTTGGTACTTCATGAATCGGTCATAGCGTTCATCGCTGCTGACATACCGTTCGTCATGTTTTTCGGGTAGCCGAGGTAGCGGAATCCCCGCCAGTAGCTTCTGATAGGGCTTGTTGTACAGGCGCTTTAGGTTTTTGAGCGACTCGCATTGCGAGGGGTTTGACTTACAAAATCCCTTCGCAAACCACTGGTCATACCAGACGTCAGCCTCACTTTGTCCCTTATTGCCATACAGGCTGACTTCATGGGGCGTTTTAACCTGCCCCGAGTCTGTCGCACCCAGCATGTAGGGCGATTGTGGATTGAGCTGGAAACGCTGAGATCGAGTCATCCCCCCACCGGGTTTCCGACTCAAATAGTGCGCACTGGGATCTGATAATTTTGGCAGATCAAACGCAGTCGGAACCCCTATGTTGGGGTGACTCGATTTCAGCGATCCCAGCTCGCTTTGAATTTGACTGAGTCCAGCCCGCAAGGGCGATGCGAGCGGCACCCCCGCAGGCGTAGGCGTTGTATGACGGGGACTCCGTTTGTATTTAAGGGCCGTCGGCGACAGACCCGGCTGCCGTGGCTTCGAAAAAGAGGAAGGCGGCGATGCGCCTGGCTGCCGTGGTTTTGCAAAAGGGTGGGGAATTGAAAACTGATTAACCGGAGATGCGCGTCGTTGCCGTGTCAACGGCTGGCCAAATGCCATAGGTCCTCACTTACATCGCAATTGTTTTAGAGTCCACCACCCAATAGCGATGGATCTTGCTGCTTTTTTTGCTTCTTGGTAGGAGGTGGGTTCATCAATAACGGCATCATGTGTTCCGCAAATTGACTTTTCCAATTATCCGTCCTGGGAGGCGCCAATAGATGTCCACCCAGCAAATAGGGGACCATTTCCAACCACGGCTCAGTGGTCGACGTCGTTTTGATTTTACTAGGCATCTTTATCCCATTCGCCCCCGTTTACATCAAATTTCGTCTCTCTCAGTAGTATTTCGATCGTTGTAATCTTTGCTGCAATCTCTGCTGACATGTGTCCTTGCATACTCTCCAGCACGTCGGAAATCTCCTCCGTTAAATTTATGATGTATCTTTTCGTGTCATCAGACATATCCTCTGGGAGACCACCCGGATCTATGCTGATATGAAGTGCATCCCGCTTAAGAACATCCGTCATGATTTCACCTCGGTTATGGATGAATAAGGAGACCTATACCTAGTGCTCACCCATGTCATGGAAGAATATTTTATAACCAGACAGCCTAAAATCAATGGCATCCTGATTGCCAATGCGCAGCCCGTGGCAGAAGCCTGTCACCTCGATAGGCTTGCCAGGATAGGGCGTATCCAATGGATAGTTAATCACTTTCTTATCCTCTATCCCATTCCTTAATGTCCCCGCTATTTCAACAGTGACCGACCCCCTCCCCGTGGCCTGAAGAAAGATACCCTGGGACATATCCAGATGGAGTTGCTTACCTAGATCAATCCTCTCGCGCTCAAGCCGGAAGTCACGCCCTGAGTCTTTTACGTCCAGCTCGCTAATACCCACTCTATCGCCCACGAAAGGACGACGAATACCGCGCGTTTCATCGCTCGTGAACTCAAAAACCATCCCTGTGTTGACCCCATGATCAAGCGTTTTCAGGGTCGCCGTTTTCTGTTCAGTATGATAACAGGCCGCCATGTTCGCATCGCCTACGTCTCCATTCGGAAAACAGAAATAAATCTCCCGCGTCGAGGGCCGCTTGAATACGTGACACAAATAACGATACTCATCTCTGATGCGATTAAAAATCCAACGATTCATTCGGGCGTTGAAAATCCGTTCTATCTGCCATCCATCGTGAGCATAAATTTCATCGCGGCCAAATACGTAGTTCTTGCCACGAAAATCAACGGCGCAGTTTTTACTCATGATGCCAATACCATTGATCGCCTGGTCAAACTTAAAAACGTATTGGCCACCCACGTATTTCATACGCCACAGAGATTCTTCCTTGTAGATGCAAAACCCGCTCCCAAGCGTCGTCCCGTCGACCACTTCATCGCCACCATCCGTTAAGGCCGTTTTTCCCGCACGGCTCCCTTCAACAGCCGGATCCCACGTTTTCGGCATGCGCCCAGACTCAGCACGATCCGACCACATGATGTCAAAAGGTCGACGAACGGTGATGTCTTTCCCTTCAGACTCCAGTTTTATAGCAATCAGATGGTTGGCATAG
This sequence comes from Candidatus Thiodiazotropha sp., assembly GCA_023838465.1. Classification (GTDB taxonomy): domain Bacteria; phylum Pseudomonadota; class Gammaproteobacteria; order Chromatiales; family Chromatiaceae; genus Thiodiazotropha. The sequence goes on along the minus strand of JAIVEQ010000044.1, from coordinate 17,570 downwards.
TGACGCATCACGCTACAACAATGCCCATCAGGCCAATTCTCGAGACGCTCAAACTGCTCTTTTGACTGGCCTCGTTCGCCTGGCATGAGCGCCAGTGGATATTCATCAAAACCCGCACAGAAATACGGAATACCGCCAAATGCGCCGCCCGTCCATCCATTTGCCGCTACGGGACCTAAACGATGTAGTTGCGCCGACCTGTCAATGACTCGACTGCTTGTTCCATCGTGCTCAAGATGCGTCACCTCCTGAATACTACTCGGCGTCGCCAGCAGTAAACGTCCTTTTAAACCATCGTTCCAACCCACCAAAAGATCCACCGGGTACCCCGTGGACAGCAGCCTTTTCGAAGGCTTCTCCTGAATAGCATCAATACCATTGAAACGCACTGCATCCGCATACGTCCAGGCCTCAGGCGGAAGTATTTCCGCATTGAGGTCCTTGATGACCCCCACGCTCCCACAATTTATAACCGCGTATGTCTGTGTATCATCCACCCTTCCGTGTTACTTCTGCACGTTAGCTTCTTTTTTTCTCAGATAATTCCTCCCTTTCTACCAACACACCTCTCGGTACCTCTACCTTGACGCTAGCTTGGTTTCCTTTGATAAAATCCAACGTGACCCTTATCTTGCCATCAATCATGACCGATTCACTAGGTCGCCTAATCATTCTATACGTACTCATCATCACACCTTTTTCGCTCTATCTTCTTTTACTTTTACCGACAGCACATCACACCGCGCGCCCGCTGATTATTAAACAAAGGATAAACACTTGAATGATACTCATCAATCTTGGCGCAAAGGTAAACACGCCGTTCAGTAACCTGAGGACGTTCACAATCATCACGCGCCTCGCGATACGGCAAACAAGTCACCCAATCGGATCGACAGGATGACAGCCAATCCGAAGGAACATTTTCGTTATACAACATAAACCAATGAGCGCCGTCATACGGAATACTAAGATGACGAGTAGAATAGGAAACCCTATCTTTTGAAGATGAATAAACCTCTGTAGCAGAAAAAACACTACATAGCGAAAGAAGGGTAATCAGTAAAAGACGTTGGATCATACTCATCCTCCATATCATGGAATATATACGCCATAAAACCAAGTGAGTCTTCGATCTCGTGATGTCTTTTAGGCGTCCCAGGCCTAAAAGACACTCGATCTTTGACAACCTATTAGTGCCCCGGACGGTCCTGGTCACTGACACTACGTGATCACATCGCAAGCTCGTGACCACTCCGCCGTCAGTTCCCAAATGACTGGACGCCGTGTTCGGATGCTCGCTTTGCATCCCCTCTGGCGCAAGGCACGACGGGTCTACAGTCTCGCCTCACGCCTACCGGGGACTAACCGCCTCGGCTTTCAGCCTTCCTTGGCGCTCAGCGAAAGTAAAAATCTGTGGGCGAAGCTCGCGCATTTTTCCACAAACATAAACATACGCTGGTTTCTCCTTCATCCAATAAGCAAAATTGCATCGACCACGCATATTTCTATAATTGATACACTCAAATTCTCCAGTTACTATAGCGATACCAGCATCAAGAATGCGATAGTCCCGGTTCCCCGGTTCAATAATGAAGATCGTCTCAAATGGGTGATGGATGATGACTAACTGCTCACACCCAGCACCATTCAACAGTCCGCTGGAGACCGGCATTCGCTCCCTTGCAATTCTGGTCGCTGCGTATCCTGTGGCTTTCGACTTGGAAAGGCTTGTCGAAATGGACTATCTCGTCGTGCATTCCGGTGATGCCAATGGTCCTGAAAGCCTTCACGCTGCCCTGCCTATGAGGGCAGGAGAATTGCTGGTTCGGCGCACACTGATTGAGAGGGGCCTTCTATTGATGAGTAGCAGGAGCCTCATTCAACAGCTACCAGCAGATGACGGTTTCAACTATGTTGCTGGAGATGCGGCAGCACCATTCCTCGCCTCGCTTACATCTATCTATTCCCAGAGGCTAAAAGAACGGGCGCAATGGGTGGTCGAGCGGTTTACTGGTATGACAACATCGGAGATTCGACAAATCACGCATCGCTTGTTTGATAGCTGATCAAGTCAGTTCCAGGCTTTGGATGGTGCACGAGGTAGATAATGAGCAACAGTTACCTTCAACTGCTTTCTTTTGTCTTCCTTTTGTGGATTACTATGTGCATAACTTGGTGATGGAGTCAGGAAAAACTCTGGGTGAGTCAGGAAAAACTCTGGGTGAGTCAGGAAAAACTCTGACTTATATACGCTAACATACTGATTTTAAAAGGCTTCTACGCCCTTAAAAACAAGTCTAAAAACAAGATTAAAAACTTATTGGTACGGCGCACTGACCACATTTTGTACAAAGCCATCATTTTTAGCGGCCATAAGCTGACGCCTTTCAGTCGTCCCAGACGGGGCGCACCCCTTCTGGACTTCCCCAAACTCCCGACAAACATTGATGAACCTGCGTCTGATCGACGCAGAACCCTAAACGTTTATCGCGAGTGGCCTGTTCGGAATAAAATAGCCCCCAGGCGAAAGGGGGGCTCACTGGTGATGAGATAAGAGGGAGTACAGGAAAAGCGTAACCACCCTTTTTTTAACGCTATAGAGCGCGCCTGGTTAGGTTGGATTACATTTTGTTCGGAAGGCGACGTAGTTTCGAACCCCGCTTGGACCGTTCTCTGAACTTGAACTCAATCCCTACGACAGCGCGCCCGCGCCTTTTTGCTGTCCACTTAACCGAAAGCGCTGATTCTTTGCCCAGCTCTTTGACCGCAGGCTCGATGACCTCCTGCTTAATATCACTGAATGCAGGGTATTTGCCGTCAATGCCCAACCGCACTTTAAAATCCTCGAGGCTGATCAACAGCTTTTTTGTTTTGCGCCAGCTGATTAATAATTCATAGAGGCGCAGGGAATGCGTTGATTTGAGACCGGCGACCTTCTCGAGTTCATACTGGGTAAAATTCTTGCTCATCCCCGATAAAAACGGCTTCACGCCTTCAGAAAATCTCAAATAGATCCGGCCCTCCCAGAGGGGGTAAACCGCTTCCACAGGCTCTATACCGGCCTCTGAGGTGTTTTTGAGCCAGGGTATGACCTCCTGTTCTCCGTGCTCATCCACGATTGTCAGCACACGATCAGGCAGCACGAGAGAGGCATTTTTTAACGCTCTATAGACCGCTTTGCCCTTCGTGGTCTTGTAGATGGCGGCGTACTCATCAGCCGTGAGCGTGATCACCTCCGGTACCGGCTCAAACGGATTAATTTTCGCAATACACGCCAATAAAATGCGTTGCTCAACCAACGTTAACCGATAATTTGCTCGTATAATCATATTGCTTTTGCTAACTGTTAATGTGTTTTCCCGTGGAACCTTTTTAACTGTTGATACAGATGTAGACTCATTGCCCGGCTCAAAGCCTGTTTCGTTATTTTCCAACGACTTAGCTCTGTATTTTGGCGGAGAGAGAGTGATTCGAACCCTCGGATCCCGCAAGGGATCACCTGATTTCGAGTCAGGCCCATTCGGCCACTCTGGCACCTCTCCTGAATACCTGGGCACTCCATCAATTTGATGATTAAATCTACATTGCACACAGTCTTCCAATCATAGGCCCGTGCTATAAAATCAGTTAATTGCTGAATATCAATGCCACTGATACCGGTTTGCGCTATCAATTCATTAATCGACTTTACCGGTAGAAGCTCTATTCTATACTAAACTGGCTAGACTTAAGCACTAAACACACATGTTCCAGCTATCACCGAATCACAGGATGCCTCTTCGGGGGAGTCTAAGTTTGTTTCAGTTGTCATAACAAAAAGTAATTACAAATTACAGAGATAGATGCACCCAAATCCACTACCTATGCTGGTCACAGTCTGCCTTATGGCCCTGTCTGTAGTCATCGGCAGTTGCAGCATCCCACCCCCCCTGGTGGAGCGTATCAAAGCTTCAGGTGAGTTACGGGTAGCGACCCGGAACAGCGGTACAACATTGTACGAGGGCTCTGAAGGGTTGACCGGTTTTGAATATGACCTGGTACAGCTGTTTGCAGAACAACTGGACGTAAAAGCCCACTTCATCATTCCCAAACGTTTTGATGACCTGTTGCCCACTGTCATCAAGGGTGACGCCCACCTGGCAGCCGCCGGACTGACGATAACCCCGGAACGGGAATCTGAGATCCGTTTTGGCCCCTCCTATCAAGAGATCACCCAACAGGTTATCTATCGCAGTGGAGAAAGCCGCCCTCGTAAGGTCGAAAACCTGGTAGGCAAGGATCTGCACATACTTGCCGGAAGCAGCCATGAAGAAGAGCTGCAAAGGCTTAAGGAGGAGCACCCAGCATTGGGTTGGAAGATTCATACTGACCTGGAAAGTGCTGAATTGCTGCAAATGGTTCAGGACAATGAAATCGATTTCACGATCGCGGACTCCAATGAATTTGCTGTAACGCGACGCTTCATGCCCTTTATCAAGGTTGGGTTTGATCTGACAGAACCTCAACCACTGGCTTGGGCGATGGCCCACGCAGAAGATGACAGCCTCTACAAAGCCATGGAGGAGTTTTTTACTCGTATTCGCGAAGATGGCACCCTGTCACAGTTGATCGAGCGCCACTATGGGCACATCGGCCGGCTTAACTTTGTTGAACTACGCACCTTTATCAAGCACATTCGCAATCGCTTGCCTAAATACGAGACTCTGTTCAAAGAAGCAGAGACAATGACCGGTATTGACTGGCGCATGCTTGCAGCTATCGGTTATCAGGAGTCGCACTGGAACCCCAAGGCAAAATCACCCACCGGTGTAAGGGGAATCATGATGCTGACCCTGGCCGCTGCCAAGCAGATGAAAATAGAGAGTCGACTCGACCCCAAACAGAGCATTATCGGTGGAGCGAGATATCTGCGTTTTGTAGAAAAAAAGTTGCCAAAAAGAGTTCCGGAACCCGATCGATTGTGGATGACCATGGCTGGCTACAATGTCGGATTTGGCCATCTTGAAGATGCCCGAATTCTAACCGAACATTTGGGAGACGACCCGGATAAATGGGTCGAGGTAAAAAAACACTTGCCGAAATTGAGCCTCAAGAAATGGTATTCCAGCCTTAAGCGCGGCTATGCCCGGGGCAAGGAACCCGTCAACTACGTGGATAATATTCGCGCCTATTTTGAGCTGCTGAAATGGCAATTACGTCAGATGGAACTGGCAAATCAATCTGAGAATAATCCTTCCCATGCCCTCTCGATCATTCCCGAGGCTCTATAGCCAGTCGGTCAATTGCAGACCAAAGCCAACCCGATGACTCTTCGCATCATAGTCAATCATGCTTTCGCCATAACCATTGAAATATTGTAAATAACCGCGCCAGCGGCCGTGAATAGGGAAGCTCCAGTCAAGCTGCATGGTTTTGCGGCTGTCTCCATCAAACAGGTTACGCAGCAACATACTAAAGGTCTGACTCTCTTTCTTATAAATACCTGACAGCTCATATCGACCAAGAAAATCATCAATATCTGGATTGTCATCATTGTCTTCGGGTATCCGGTACCAGGGTTTGACACCTACCAGAAAATTACCCTTTTCAAAAATAAAGTTGGCATACAGGCGGTTCCAACTACGCGCAAGTGAGTCTTCGATCTCGTGATGTCTTTTAGGCGTCCCAGGCCTAAAAGACACTCGATCTTTGACAACCTATTAGTGCCCCGGACGGTCCTGGTCACTGACACTACGTGATCACATCGCAAGCTCGTGACCACTCCGCCGTCAGTTCCCAAATGACTGGACGCCGTGTTCGGATGCTCGCTTTGCATCCCCTCTGGCGCAAGGCACGACGGGTCTACAGTCTCGCCTCACGCCTACCGGGGACTAACCGCCTCGGCTTTCAGCCTTCCTTGGCGCTCAGCGAACGAAAACCCCCTTGACCATTCGACTGATGGACCGCACCATACTGCTGCATGACATTTCTCCAACCAAACAGACGCCAGTCATTAGGGATCACCAGAAACATCTCAGGTTCATGTACGGTTTCACGGAATGGGGATGAGACATCCTTATTGTAAGCCTGCCAGAATGAGAGGTTGGTATAGGCCCCATAGAGATCTATATGGCTGCCAAAAAGATCTTCCACCACTGGCATCTTAAAACTGAGTTGAAACTTCATTTCCAATCGGTCGAACTCGGATTCCGGTACGTTGTAGACCTCATAATTTGGTTTGTCATTATAGGTCGCCAACAGCAGATAATTCTGTTTATGCGGTAAAAGTACAAAAGGGTTAGAACGTGTTTCCTTCTCGGCACTGATCCTTTTCTCGACCAGCGACACGCTCTTTTCCGACACTGGAGGCAGTGCTTCATCCACCCCTCCAGTTTGCTGGGAGAGTGGATCAGGACGATCCAGACAGTATCGTCTCAGCTCGCCTACACGCATGTCATTATCAGCATCATGGAGCTGTTCCCAGATGCATCGTTCATATTCTGCAAGAGGATCCGCATACAACTGCGAAGGTAAATAGCTAGCCAACAGGGTCAGTATCACATGGAAAGATCGAGAGCTGGTGCTCACTGGTTATTACTCCCGTTTTTTTGTTCTGTTCGTTTGCGACGAAAAAAATCTCTCAATAATGCTGTGCTTGCTGCTTGCAACACACCGCCATCCACCACCACACGATGATTAAACCGTTCATCAGTCGGTAATAGTTTGAAAACAGAGCCTGCTGCTCCACCCTTGGGATCGCTAGCGGCATAAACCACCCGTGCAACCCGGGCATGTACAATGGCGCCGGCACACATCGGACAGGGCTCGAGCGTGACATACAAGGTGGTCTCCGGCAGACGATAGTTTCCCCTATTAGAGGCAGCATCACGCAGCGCCATGATCTCGGCATGGGCAGTCGGGTCCTGTAGGGTGATGGGTTGATTCCAACCTTCACCAATGATTTGGTCGTGTAAAACAACCACTGCACCAACCGGAACCTCTCCCTGTGATTCAGCTCGTTCGGCCAGTAGCAACGCATGCTGCATAAACTGCTGGTCGGTCAATTCACGATCACTTGCTGGCATTGTTTTGTCCGACAATCCTGCAGCTTGTTAGCCCTACTCCCACTCTATCGTGGCAGGAGGCTTGCTGGAGATATCGTAAGCCACTCTGGAAATGCCATGTACTTCATTGATGATTCTTCTCGATACCTCTTCCAGGAAATCAAAGGGTAGATGAGCAAATTTAGCAGTCATGAAATCAACTGTCTTCACTGCACGTAAAGTCACCACATATTCATACCGACGCGCATCACCCACCACCCCGACTGAGCGTACCGGCAGGAATACGGCAAAGGCCTGACTGACCTCATCGTAAAGGTTGTGCTTATAGAGTTCTTCGATATAGATATGGTCGGCCTGACGCAGCAGATCAGCATACTCCTTGTTGACCTCGCCAAGAATTCGTACACCCAGACCCGGACCCGGAAAGGGGTGGCGATAGATCATCTCATAGGGCAGGCCCAACTCTACACCAATCTTGCGCACTTCATCCTTAAACAGCTCACATAGTGGTTCCACCAGTTTCAGTTTCATATACTCGGGTAGACCACCCACATTGTGATGGGACTTGATCACATGTGCCTTGCCCGACTTGGCGCCGGCCGATTCAATGACATCGGGATAGATTGTGCCCTGAGCAAGGAAGGAGACATCATCCATTTCTCCCGCCTCCTCCTCGAATATATCGATAAAGAGATTGCCGATAATCTTGCGCTTCTGTTCTGGGTCTGCAACGCCCCTTAGCGCTTTGAGAAAGCGCTCCTCAGCATCCACCCGGACCACTTTGACGCCCATGTGTTCAGCAAAGGTCGCCATTACCTGGTCACCCTCATTCAGACGCAGCAGGCCATTATCGACAAAAACACAGGTCAGCTGATCACCGATGGCACGGTGTAGTAATGCTGCCACGACTGATGAGTCGACGCCTCCAGAAAGACCCAGTACAACCTGTTTATCACCCACCTGCTCGCGTACATGAATGATCGTGTCTTCGATAATCTTACCCGGCGTCCAAAGTACCTCACAGGCACAAATCTCGAACAGGAACCGTTCGATGATCCGGTTGCCCTGACGGGTATGGGTAACCTCGGGATGAAACTGTAAGCCGTAATAACCTCGCGATTCATCGGCGATACCGGCCACGGGTGCATTTTCAGTTTCACAGATAACCTGAAAACCATCGGGTAGTGATTCAACTCGGTCGCCATGGCTCATCCACACATCCAGCAAGCCATAACCCTCTTTGCTGGTATGATCTTCAATATCCCGCAGAAGACGGGAATGCCCTCTGGCACGTACCTGGGCATAGCCATATTCATGCCTGTTGGACGAGACCACCTCTCCACCCAACTGGGACGCCATGGTCTGCATGCCATAACAGATACCCAATACAGGTACACCCAGGTTGAATACCTCATCAGGCGCAATCGGCGCTTCTTCAGCTGTTACCGTTTCCGGCCCTCCTGAGAGAATAATGCCTGCCGGTTTTCTGCCCGTCAGGCCCTCACCTGCATTGTCATAGGGAAAGATTTCACAATAGACGCCTGCCTCACGTACGCGACGAGCGATCAATTGGGTGTATTGGGAGCCAAAATCGAGGATCAGGATCCGATGCGCATGGATATCAGTTGTCATGTCAATCCCGTCGGTAATTGGGCGCTTCTTTGGTGATGGTCACATCATGCACATGGGACTCTGTGACACCCGCATTGGTGACGCGTACGAACACCGGTTTGGTGCGCATCTCATCGATATTGGCACAGCCTGTGTAGCCCATACTGGAGCGGATACCGCCCATTATCTGGTAGATGATGCTCATCACCGGTCCTTTGTAGGGGACACGTCCCTCAATACCTTCGGGCACCAACTTGTCTTTCTCGTTGGTCTCCTGAAAATAACGGTCACTTGAACCTTCCTTACCGGACATGGCACCCAACGAACCCATACCCCGATAGGATTTATAGGAGCGGCCCTGGTAGATCTCCACCTCACCCGGGGCCTCGTCAGTACCGGCAAACATGCCGCCAATCATGACGGAATAGGCACCGGCAGCCAGAATCTTGGAGATATCACCGGAATAGCGAAGCCCTCCGTCAGCTATCAACGGCACACCACTCCCCTCCAGAGCTTTTGCCACATTGGATACAGCAGTCACCTGAGGCACACCGACACCTGCGACAATGCGGGTGGTACAGATAGAGCCGGGACCTATACCCACCTTGACCGCATCCGCTCCCGCCTTGACCAGATCAGAGGCAGCTTCTCCCGTTGCGATATTGCCACCGATCACCTGCACATCCGGGTAGTTTTTCTTCACCCAGGCAACCCGATCGAGTACCCCTTGAGAGTGGCCATGGGCGGTATCCACCACAACCACATCAACCCCCGCCTTGACCAGTGCATCCACCCGCTCTTCAGTACCGGCGCCGACTCCCACCGCCGCACCGACGCGCAAACGTTCCTGGTCATCCCGGCAGGCGTTTGGATTATCCTTCGCCTTCTGAATGTCCTTTGCCGTTATCATCCCGCGCAACTCAAAATTATCATCGACGACCAGCACCTTCTCGATGCGGTGTTTATGCAGCAGCTGCAGGACTTCGTCACGGCTGGCGCCCTCTTTCACGGTCACCAGATCTTCCTTGCGGGTCATAATGTTACGTACCGGGTCATCCATCTTGCGCTCGAAGCGTAGATCGCGCCCAGTGACAATACCGACCAGCTCCTTGCCATCCACGACCGGCACACCCGAAATATTGCGTGCCCGGGTAAGCTCCACAACCTCGCCAATGCTGACGAAGGGTCCTACAGTGATGGGCTCGCGAATGACACCGCTTTCATATTTCTTGACCTGAAACACCTCAGTGGCCTGCTGTTCAGGGGTCATATTCTTATGCACGATGCCAATGCCCCCTTCCAGGGCCAAGGCGATAGCGAAACGTGACTCGGTCACCGTATCCATGGCGGCTGAAACCAGGGGGATACTGAGATCGATCCCACGTGTCAGCTTGGTCCGCAGATCAACATCTTTGGGCAGCACCAGAGAGTGGGCCGGCACCAAGAGAACGTCGTCAAATGTGAGGGCTTCCTCGATTACACGCATAGCATTCATTCCGGCTGGTGGGGTGAAGTAAACCGGGCATTATAGAAGTTGCCGAGTAGCCGGTAAACCTGCAGTCTGAAATCCGAGCTGAATCTGGCTTAATGAAGCAAATTTGAGATCACTTCTACAGGGTCGGGATGATATGAACCTGGTAACCGAATAGGTTGCACACACCGGACTATCTTTATTTAAATCAATCTGTTAGTAACTTTACAAATGACCTGGCTCTGAGTTATGATTCTTACCAAGGAAGTCACCATTGGCTGTGGACCACGCCATGATCAAGGGCACTCTTGAAGCTCTGAATGCAACCTATTGGGTTGTCGGGTTAGTACTGACTCTCAATGAGAAATATTACCCAACGACAACCAATTGAGGCGCTATGCTTCTGGTAGGGGATGTTTTTTTGAGTCGGGAACTGCAAATATGCAGAGATGTGCTGTAAATAAGGGATGGCTGCTCCTTCTTTTCATTATTCTCTTGATTACCAACAACACGGTGTTGGGTCAGCCCTCCGATACTTTAAGAATCGGCATCTACAATAATCCACCACTGGTCACCACCGATCAGAAGGGTCATCCGGGTGGTCTTTTCATCGAAATCCTGCAACAGATCGCCACTCAAGAGGGGTGGGCTCTGAGCTTTGTAGCTGGTACCTGGAGTGATCAACTACATCGTCTATCAATGGGTAAAATAGATCTGCTGCCCGCTATTGCCATCAATGATACCCGCCGACAACGTTTTCTGTTCATCGATCAAACTGTGATTGCCAATTGGGCTCAGATTTTCGTACCCGAGGACTCCAATATTCAATCAGTTCCAGACCTGAATGGTAAGCGTATCGCCGTACTCCGTGATGATGTCTATATCACCGGCGACAGTGGATTGAATGAGATTTGCAAATCGTTCTATATTATCTGTGAACTTACTGAGTATGCCACTTACGACAGGGTACTGCGTGCGGTTGCACAAGGCAAAGCAGATGCCGGTCTGGTCAACCGCCTGTTTGGTGCCACCCGCGGGCACCTCTATACACCCATTGCCAGCCCCATTGTGCTGATGCCACTGGATATCCGTCTGGCTATATCCCGAGCATCCCCCAATGCAGAAATAATCCAGCGGCGTATTGATCACCACTTAGCCATCATGAAAGCGGATGATCTATCAATCTATCACCAGTACCTGAGCAACCTTTTCGAACCGAGAGTAGCGGTATTGAAGACCCCGAACTGGATATTTCAGGCAGCACTAATCGCTGGGTTGGTGATTGCCGCTCTTCTGATTATCTCACAACTTCTAAGCAAGTGAGTCTTCGATCTCGTGATGTCTTTTAGGCGTCCCAGGCCTAAAAGACACTCGATCTTTGACAACCTATTAGTGCCCCGGACGGTCCTGGTCACTGACACTACGTGATCACATCGCAAGCTCGTGACCACTCCGCCGTCAGTTCCCAAATGACTGGACGCCGTGTTCGGATGCTCGCTTTGCATCCCCTCTGGCGCAAGGCACGACGGGTCTACAGTCTCGCCTCACGCCTACCGGGGACTAACCGCCTCGGCTTTCAGCCTTCCTTGGCGCTCAGCGATGGAAAATCGCAAAAAAAAGTCGCAAGCTGGTCCGTAGCGAGGCCCAATATCAGCGCTTTTTCAGTGGTGTTGCAATCGCCTTGTGTGAAGGTGATAGCTCTAGAGCGTTGATTAGGCTTCAACAACTCATCGATTCCGGTGTGCAGGATGTACGTACCTATTTCGATAAACATCCCGACGAGCTTAAGCACTACCTCAACCTGATCAGGATCGTCAACGCCAACCCGGCAACACTTAAATTGTTTGCAGTCAACAATCTGCTTGAACTACAAAAGTGGGTGCCTAAAAGCATCACGCCCGATATATTCTCCGCCTTAAAAGAGTTTCTAGTCGCATCCAATAATAAACAGCAGACCTTTACTGCTGAAGTATCCATGTTCGCTGCCGACGGTCGCCGGGTCCAGGTGATCTTCTCATTTCCGCTTTCCAATAGTTTACAGGGTGCATGCCATATTCCCGTCTCAATGCTGGACGTTACCCATCAACGAGAGACAGAAAGGCAGCTCTCATTGGTGATCAAGGGGGCCTCACTGGGTTTTTGGGACTGGAATCTGACCACCAGCGAGTTGACTGTCAATGATCGCTGGATGGAGATGCTGGGACTCAACCGCAGCGACCTGAAAAACCATATCGATGATTGGCGTGGTCGTCTTCATCCTGTGGACAAAGAGCGTATTCTGCCCATCATTGAGCAACACATCGAAGAGAGCATGCCCTACAAAGTGGAATTTCGCATGCGGCATAGTGACGGTCGCTGGATATGGATCGAAGGTTCCGGTGGCACCGTTGAGCATGGACCTCATACAAATCACCCAACCCGTGCTTGTGGTACACATCAGGAGATTACCGATCGTAAACGTGCTTCCGAAACGCTACACACCCTGATGCGTAGCATGGTGGGTATCACAGGTGGAGACTTCTTCAAACATGTCGCAAGAGAACTCTGCCGCTGGTTCGATGCTGATGGCGCCAACATCGGTGAATTGGTCGACAATAACCAAATCAAGGCGCTCGCGATGATTGTCAACGGCAAGGACATTGTAGATTTTCAGTACCCACTTGATGGCACACCTTGCAAAATAGTATTGCGTGAAGGGGCACAACTCTACCCACAAGGGGTGCAGGACCTGTTTCCGAGTGATGAAGATCTCGTATTACTGAATGCCCAGGGCTATGCCGGTTCGCCAATCCGCGATCTTTCGGGGAAGGTCATCGGCATTGTCTGGGTTACCTCAAGTAAACCGCTGTTCATGGATCCTGAGTGGGTCGATGTGATGGATATAATCGCCGCTCGGGTCAGCGCTGAAATCGAGCAAATGCGCGCAATGGTAAAGCTGGAACATCAGGCCACCTTCGATGCCCTCACAGAATTGCCTAACCGGCGCCTATTGATCGATCGCTTAAGTCAGGCTCTGGCACGCTGCCAACGCCATAACCATCGAGGTGCGGTGTTATTCATGGACCTGGACCACTTCAAGATCATTAACGATTCCCTTGGTCACAATATCGGTGATTTACTTTTAAAGGAGGTGTCAAACAGATTGACCAAACAGATCCGCGATGAAGACACGGCCTCACGCCTGGGTGGTGATGAATTTGTTGTTCTGTTCTCAGAACTGAGTGGTGACCCCCAACTGGCTGCACAACAAGCACAACAAGGTGCGCACAAGATCCTGAAGACCCTTTCGCAACCCTACACCATCAGTGGAAATGAGCTGCACATTACCCCCAGCATCGGTATCGTGATCTTTCCGATGAACGATGAAAATGCCGATGATATCCTTAAATTTGCCGATACGGCGATGTATCGCGCCAAGGATGCTGGACGTAACACTGTTCGTTTTTTTCTCCCCGGTATGCAACAAGCGGCTGAAGCGCAACTGCGCCTGCAAAATGATCTACGACTTGCGATAAGAAACAATCAACTGGCCCTTTATTTCCAACCACAGGTTGATATTGAAGGGCGTCCGCTCAGTGCTGAAGCATTGCTGCGCTGGTCACATCCTGAACAGGGCATGATAGAACCAGACACCATCATTCCTGTGGCGGAGGAGTCTGGACAGATTCTTCAGATCAGTGAGTGGGTACTCAAACAGGCCTTGACCCTGAGTAAGACGTGGATGAATGAATCCACCAACCTGCAGCGAATCGCCATCAACATCAGCTCAGTACACTTCCACCAGGTCGGCTTTGCTGACCAGGTAAAACGTATACTGCAGGAGACCTCGGTCAATCCAAACCGGCTAACCCTGGAGATCCATGAAAATACCCTGGCTGAAAATCTTGAGGAGGCGAAAGAGAAGATCCTTGCATTGAAAAGACTTGGTGTACGATTCTGTATTGACAGTTTCGGTGTCGGCTATGCCTCTATCGCCTATTTGAGACGGCTTCCCATGGATGAGTTGAAGATAGATCGCAGCTTCGTACGGGATATCGCAAGCGATCCCAAAGACGCACAATTGGTACAAACGATCATTACCATGGCCCACCTGATGGAGATCGAGGTGATCGCGATTGGTGTGGAGACTGAAGCACAACTGCAATTTCTACGTGACAAAGGCTGTAAGATGTTCCAAGGTTACTACTTCAACCACCCATTGCCAGCTGACCAATTTGAGTCCTTGTTGAAGAAACAATTCGCTTGAACACAACCCACACTGAATTCACACAGAAAGATATCTATTCGGTTTCTCGACTGGTACGGGAGAGCCGCTCGATACTGGAAGGAAGTTTCCCCCTTATCTGGGTCAGTGGTGAAATTTCCAACCTAGCTCAACCCGCCTCCGGTCATATCTATTTCAGTCTCAAAGATGAAATTGCCCAGGTACGTTGCGCCATGTTTCGCATGAAACGGCAACGACTGCGTTTCCGTCCAGAAAATGGACAGCAAGTGATGCTTCGCGCAAAGGTCAGTCTGTATGAGGCCCGTGGCGAGTTTCAGTTGATTGCGGAACATATGGAGCCGGCCGGTGAAGGTGCCTTGAGACTCGCCTTTGAACAGCTCAAGCAAAAACTCGCAGCAGAGGGTCTGTTCGATGCAGATAGAAAAAAACCGTTACCGGCAATACCACAGCAACTCGGTATCATTACTTCACCAAGCGGCGCTGCAATACGCGATCTGTTAACAGTACTAGGGCGGCGCTTCCCTGCCCTGCCTGTGATTATCTATCCGGTACAAGTTCAGGGAGAGAGTGCTGCACAGCAGATTACCCATATGTTGCAGATAGCCAATCAGCGTAACGAGTGCGATCTGTTGATCCTGAGTCGAGGAGGCGGTTCACTGGAAGATCTGCAAGCGTTCAATGATGAGGGACTGGCCCGGCAAATCCATGACTCACAAATACCGGTGATTACCGGCATCGGACATGAAGTCGACTTCACCATCGCTGACTTTGTTGCCGACCAACGCGCCCCCACTCCGTCGGCTGCCGCAGAGTTGGTATCCCCGGATCAGACAGTGTGGTTGAAACAATTGCAGCAACTGCAGCAACGACTCACCATTCGCCAGTCACAACATCTTCATCGCCTACGGGAGAAACTTGGCACCCTAAAAAGCCGCTTACTGCGACAGCACCCCAATCAACGATTACAACAACGCACCCAACGATTCGATGAGCTGACCCAACGTCTCAAACAGGCACAGCATGTCTATCTTTTAACACGGCAACACAAACTCGAAAAGCTCACCTCTCGGCTGAACCGGCTATCACCACAACAACGGGTTGAGAACCAACAACAGACCTTTCGCCAATATAATGAGCGGCTACAACGCGCCATACAGCAACGCCTAAAAGATGAGCAGACTAAATTGTCCCAGTTAGCTCGAGACCTCCACAATCTCAGCCCGCTCAACACCCTGGGCAGGGGCTACGCTATCGTCAGCCAGGATAAGGACGGTAGCATCATACGTACAAGCAACGAGGTGGAGACAGGAGATACAGTCAACGCCAGACTCTTTCAAGGCAGGCTTGTCTGCCGGGTGGTGGGGAAAGAATGAGTTTTGAGTTTTGAGTAAATAAGAGCGGATATTCGCACATGTTCCAGACAAAAACGGAGCGAAGTGAATATCCATATTCAAAACTTATCACTCAAAACTCTTCAGTCAAAGTTCCGGTGACCGAATAACAATCATCTTCTCCACCTGCATATCGCGCATGGTGTGTGGTATGCCACCGACTCCCATCCCAGACTGACGTAATCCTGCAAAAGGCATCCAGTCGACACGGAATGCAGTGAAGTCGTTGATCATGACTGCCGAGGCGTTCAACCGCCTGAAACCACGTAGAGTACGCTGTAGATTGTTGGTAAAGACTGCAGCCTGAAAGGCAAATGGCAAAGCATTCGCCTGATCAATGGCCTGGTCCATATCGTCATAACTGTAGACGCACACAACCGGGCCAAAGACCTCCTGGGTACTCACTCTGGCATCGGCAGGTGGATTGTAGAGTACCGTGGCTGGATAGCAGGTCTCTGATATCGGTTCACCACCACAGATCAACTCAGCACCTTGAGCCACTGCCTCAGTGACCCACTCATGAATGCGATCCACTTCACGAGGACGGATCAAGGGTCCGATTCCGGTCTCCTCCCGTGTCGGATCTCCAACCTTCATCTTCGTCCCCTCAACGGCCAGACCATCGGCTACCTGCCGGGCAATTACCTGATCTGCGAACACCCGCTGTACCGACACGCAGACCTGACCGGCATGGTAGAAAGCACCTTTTGCCAACAGCGGCAGCGCATCGCTCAGATCAGCATCGGCTTCAACAATCACTGGAGCTACCCCACCATGCTCAAGGGCACAACGCGTCCCTGGCGCAAGCTGGGATCGCAACCACCAGCCCACCTTGGCACTGCCAATGAAACTGAAGAAATCGACACGGTGATCAGATACCAGCTGTCCTGCCACCTCATGATTATCGGTCATCAGTGCTTGGGCCCAACCCGAGGGTAACCCTGCCTCTCTGAGAATCTGAATAAAACGCATACAGGAGAGAGGGGTATCCTCTGCCGGTTTGATGATTACAGGGCAGCCAGTTGCTACCGCAGGTGCGACCTGATGCACAATCAAGTTAAGTGGATGGTTGAAAGCACTGACAGCCACCACCACACCAATCGGCTCCCGGTGGGTAAAGGCGAGGCGGCCTTGTGAGGCGGCATTCGCCCCCATCGGAACTTCATCACCCGCTTCACTGCGCAGTGTCTCTATACAGATCTGTATGCCATCGATGGCACGTGCCACCTCAATTCTCGAATCAACGAGTGGTTTACCCCCCTCTCTCGCCGCTTCCACTGCCAGCTGCTCGGCCTTATCAGCCATGATTGAGGCAGTTCGCTTAAGAATGTCGATGCGATCCGACAATGCTATCCAGCCATCTCGATGGTCAAACAACGACCGGGCAATGTTCAATGCCTGGTCCACACCATTCGCATCCACCGTATCGATTGTAGCGATAGACAACTGGCCGAAAGGCGCCACCACTTCCATACTCCCAGCAGGTTTGATCTCTCCGGCAATCATATGGGAGATGTGATTAAGCTGCGGCATGAGTATCTCCTCAGACTAGCGGGGAAAGCATAGATAGAACGCGTCATAAAAAAGTGGTTTTTAAAGCCTAAAGCACGCCAAGAGATGCTGACGACGCAAAGACATCGGCGTGACTTGAGAATCACACTTCGCGGTTATTAGCTCTCTTAACGTACTGTTGGTTTCAGTACAATAGTATTTCTGGATGGGGACTAGTTAGCTACCAGTTGTTAACACCGAGCGACTTTGTCGTACTTTAACTACCAAGCGATTTTGTCGCAATTAATTACCGAGGGAAATTGACGGATCTATTTAAT
>JAIVEQ010000043.1 GCA_023838465.1 Candidatus Thiodiazotropha sp. | reverse complement strand
AATTTCGTACACTGTAAATGCCTACAAGGCTATACTATGCTGCACATAATTGAATATTATGTCGTTGCGAAATCCGGATATAGCCGTTTTTATCGAGAGCAAGGAGAAAACGGGTACCGGTTATAGCCACTTTCAACTCACTGTCAAACAATCCTCCCAAACAGTGGAGGTCGAGGAATGAACTTACAAGATCTCAATGAACTTGACCTGAATAATCTCGGCGTATGGCCTATGCCGGTTAAGATAGTTGTGGTTTTTTTGGTTTCCTTGATCGTTCTTGCCGCAGGTTACTACCTCATTATTGAGGATCAGCTGATCAGTCTTGAGGGTGTGGAGAAAAAAGAACTGGCATTGCGTACCACTTTTAATGCGAAGCAAGCGAAAGCTTCCAACCTCGAGGCCTACCGCAAACAACTGGAAGAGATGAAGCAGTCTTTTGGAACCATGCTGAGACAGCTGCCTGACAAAACTGAGGTGGCAGAGTTGCTTGTTGATGTGTCTCAGACTGGTCTTGCCTCCGGACTGGAGTTTGAACTGTTCAAGCCCAAAGCTGAGGTGCCCAGGGAGTTCTATGCTGAGCTTCCGATTGAGCTTGTTGTTACTGGAAAGTATCATGAGTTTGGTAGTTTTATCAGTGGGTTAGCGGCGTTACCACGAATTGTCACTATTCATGACATAAAGATAGCGAGAGCTGCCTCAAATGTGGAAAGTGATGATTTGCTTTTGAAGGCAACGGCGAAGACTTACCGCTATCTTGACGAAGAAGAGGAGGGGCAATGAGCATGAGTATTTCCAGTAAAGCATGCCAACTGCTTCTGTCGATTATCACTTTCGTATTTTTGTCAGGTTGTGCAGATCCAAAAATAGGTGAACTACAGAAATATGTAGCAGAGAAAAAGGCTGCACCACCTGAGCGAATCGATCCGCTGCCTGAGATCAGGCAGATTGAGACATTCCTCTATGATGAAGCGGGTCGTCGAAATCCGTTTGCGGATATGTCTGGTGAGCGTGCTGAAGCTGCGAGTGTGGCCGGGAGTGGTTTTACGCCAGATTTCAATCGGCGTAAGGAGGAGCTTGAGGGATATCCCTTGGATTCCATCCGTATGGTCGGCACGCTTGAACAAACAGAGGCGTCCTGGGGACTGGTAAAGACCAAGGAAGGTACTGTACATAAGGTGAAGAGCGGTAACTACATGGGGCAAAACCATGGCCGCATCTTGGTGATTTCTGAAGACAGAATCGAGTTGACTGAGATTGTGCAGGATGGTTCTGGTGGATACATTGAGCGTCAGGCTTCGCTAGCGTTGGCGGAATAGTCAAGAGGAATTCGTGATGAGGGGTTTGCCAATGGCACTCAGACAAGGTTGGAAGGGGCGTTCTGAAATGGGTAGAGCCAAGAGCTTGAAATTCTATGCAGTATTTCTGCTCTTGATTCTGTGGGGTATACCACTGGTGGCCATGGCTGGGGCATCACTCAAATCTATTGATTTCTCTGCACTACCCGGTGACAGGGTGCAGTTAACCCTGGGTCTATCAGCTCCGGTTGATGAACCGGCGTCCTTTGTTACAGATAATCCGGCAAGGATTTCTTTTGATTTCATGGGTGTCAGTAGCGATCTTGGTTTCAAAACCAAGCTGATCGGTGTGGGTCCGGCACATAGTGTCACAGCATTACAGGCCGGTAGCAGGACAAGGGTTGTCATTAATCTTACTTCCCTGGTGGGGTACAAAGCAGAGGTAGTGGGCTCTGAGGTGCATGTAACCCTTGATGTGAGCAACAAGGGTCGTGGAGCTAATACGGGAATGTCTGTCGCCGCCCCTAACCCAATGGCTGAGTCAAGCAATAATGTGTCGGCCATTCCTACGACAAGCTATGGTATATCCAATGTGGACTTCCGACGTGGTGAGGCAGGCGAAGGACGTGTATTGGTCACCCTGAGTAATAGCTCCACACCTATCGATGTACGGGAGGAGGGTGGCAAGATCATTATGGAGATTTTCAAAGCTGATATAGATGCATCTCTTGTGCAATCTCTGGATGTTATGGATTTCGCAACACCCGTTTCAAAAATAGAGACCAAGCCGGTTGGTGAAAATGTGGTCATCGAGATTACACCAACCGGGGAATATGACTATCTAGCCTATCAAGCAAATGAGGTCTTTGCCGTTGAAGTGCGTTCCCTATCCAAACAGGAAAAGGAGGAGTTGCTTAAAGAACGGCTCGTATTTACAGGTGAACGGCTCTCACTCAATTTTCAGGATATCGAAATACGAGCAGTATTACAGTTACTGGCAGATTTTACTGGCCTGAACTTGGTTACCAGCGATACTGTCAATGGCCGTATCACCTTGAGATTGAAAAATGTTCCTTGGGATCAGGCCCTCGATATTATTCTCAAGTCCAAGGGTCTGACAAAAAGACAGATTGACAATGTCATTATGGTGGCACCTACAGAAGAGGTGGCTGCGCGAGAGCAGTTGGAGCTTGAATCCCAACAGAAGATTGAAGAATTGGCACCGCTCCGTTCCGACTTTATTCAGGTCAACTATGCCAAAGCCCAAGATCTGTCTTTATTACTGAAGTCTGAAGAGAATCGACTGTTATCCGAACGTGGCAATGTCACGGTCGACATCAGAACGAATACCCTATTAGTACAGGATACCGCATCGAAACTTGAAGATATCCGACGCTTAATGCAACGACTCGATATACCCGTTCGGCAGGTCTTGATCGAGTCACGAATCGTCATTGCCAATAACGATTTTGCAAAAGACCTGGGCGTGCGATTTGGTGCCAACTTCGATGGTTCTATCGGTGATAATTTTACCCTGACTGCCGGTGCGCAGCCGGGCTACCTCGATAATACCTTCGGTATTGCACCTGGCATCGAAATCAATGGTTCTGGCCAGAATCAAGAGGGGTTGATGGTCAATTTACCCGTAACTGCCCCTTCAGGTGGCTTGAATTTCCTGGTGGGGAAAGTCGGCACCTATCTTCTGCAGTTGGAACTCTCTGCAATGCAGACGGAAGGTCGGGGTGAGCTGGTTTCAAGTCCACGGGTTATCACCTCCGATCAGACACAAGCCTCTATCAAGCAAGGTGTTGAGATTCCCTATCAGGAGGCCACTTCCAGCGGCACCACGAAGATCGCTTTCAAAGAAGCTCTCTTGAAATTGGATGTGACACCGCACATTACACCGGATGATAGAGTCCGTATGGACCTTATTATCAACAAAGACAATCCTGACTTTTCTCGTGCAGTCTTGGGCGTACCTCCGATTGACACAAGGAAAATCGAAACAACGGTGCTCGTGGATAACGGTGAAACTGTGGTGCTTGGCGGTGTATTTGAGAGGAATAAGACAAATAATGTCGAGAAAGCACCTTTCTTCGGTGATATTCCCTATGCCGGTGTGCTGTTCAGGCGTAATGAGAAGCTTGACAATAACAACGAGTTACTCATATTTGTCACACCGAAGATCCTTAAGGAGACATTAACCGTTCGCTAGTCTTCTGTTTAATTCCATTCAAAGGCGTACCGGTTGGTGCGCCTTTTTTATTTTGTCAATCACTTGGTGTTTGAGATACTTCTGATTAAAAGCATGAACTTAACGGTTTAGATGCTTTCAGACCTCGCTCTCAGAGTGTTAAGCTGAGATATGCATTTTAGATTAAAAAACATCATGATAGATTTCGAAACATCAATGAATATGCACGTTGGGTAATCTATGCGTTTGCAGAGCCTTTTTCTGATCGGCCCAATGGGTGCTGGTAAGACAACTGTGGGTAAACAGCTTGCGGAACACTTTCGCATGGAGTTCATCGATTCCGATCATGAGATACAGCGAAGAACAGGTGTGGATATCCCCACTATTTTTGAATTTGAGGGAGAGAGTGGCTTTCGTCAACGGGAGCATACAGTAATCGACGAGCTAACATCTCGAGAGGGCATTGTGCTTGCTACGGGTGGTGGGGCGGTTATCCGAGAGGACAATCGTAAGTCGCTATCTGCAAGAGGCGTGGTGATCTATCTTCATTGCTCTGTCCAACAACAGTTTGAACGAACTCACAGAGACAAAAACAGGCCACTATTAAGCACCTCTGACCCAATGAAAAAGCTGACCACACTCATGGCTGAGCGTGACCCGCTATATAGACAAACAGCCGATATACTTGTGAGCACTGAAGGTCGTAATACACAGTCCGTGGTACAGGACATTCGCAAGCAAATAGAAAAGTTGGGTCAATAACTCAGTGACAGGATCAAAGCATTGATTAAAAACGAGTCTAAATTGGATGTCGATCTGGGTGATAGGCGTTATCCGATTTTCATCGGTGAGGATTTGTATGCCGATACCACTCTATTTCGAGAATATATATCCGGTAATCAGGTTATGGTTATAACCAATGAGACGGTTGCACCTCTCTATCTGGAAAAGACGATAAAAGCGTTGGCAGAGTTTGAGCTTAGAACCTGTATCCTGCCTGATGGAGAGGAGTATAAGACGCTTGATATCCTGAATCGTATCTACACTGCCTTACTCAAGGGTCATTTTACGAGAAAATCTACCCTGGTTGCGCTCGGTGGTGGTGTAATTGGCGATATGACAGGCTTTGCAGCGGCTACTTATCAACGTGGTGTAGACTTTATCCAGATACCCACCACGCTGCTTTCCCAAGTTGATTCATCTGTTGGTGGCAAGACGGGGGTTAATCATCTTCTCGGTAAGAATATGATTGGGGCCTTTTATCAACCGCGCCTGGTGCTGGCGGATACCTCAACGTTGAATACACTGGATGATAGGCAGTTCTCCTCAGGATTGGCAGAGGTGATAAAGTACGGATTGATAGTCGATGCTGATTTTTTTACTTGGCTCGAGAACAATATGGATGCCTTAATGGCACGTGATCCAGCTAGTCTGGCCTACGCAATTGAGCGATCCTGCCGTTGCAAAGCCGATGTGGTTGAAGCGGATGAGAAGGAGGCGGGTCAACGAGCGTTGCTGAACCTGGGTCATACCTTTGGTCATGCTATCGAGACGGGTATGGGGTACGGTGAATGGCTGCATGGGGAAGCTGTTGGTACTGGCATGTGTATGGCTGCAGACTTGTCTAGACGTCTGGGTTGGTTGTCAGAGGCCTCGTATGCACGGACATGTCAACTTGTGGAGCGTGCAAAACTTCCGACAAAACCACCGAAAGAGCTCTCGCGAGATCGCTTTCTTGAACTGATGGCAGTCGATAAAAAGGTATTGGATGGACGACTGCGACTTGTCCTGCTGAAAGAGATTGGTCACTCATTGGTAACAGATGACTTTGAAATGCAAAAACTGAATGAAACTTTGTCGTATTATGGCAGTTGATTGCCTCTTCGTAGGGGGGTACAGGCATGTCTGACGCGTACGATTATTTTACCACTACAGAGGTGAGCGCACGTCTTGACCTAGTGCGTCACCTGATAGAAAACAGCGAGCTAGTACCGCTTGTTAGAGGGCCTTCCGGGATAGGCAAGACCCTGCTTGCCTCCAGGCTGCAGCAGTTGTCACCGGATAACTGGTCCGTGTGCCATTTTTCTGCTGATCCCACCATGCAGCCTGAACGGTTACTGGCCTATATTGCACGATGCAGTGGTCTACCGGATATTGCGGGTGAATTATTACAGCGATTAGTCGATCGGTTTGAAGTGTTACGCAAACGTGGTCGCATACCCGTGCTGTTGGTGGACGATGCTCAAATGCTGCCACCGACCAGCCTAATGACACTATTACGACTTTTTGAAAGGCAGGTGGATGGAGTACGCCTGGTCAGCATCGTACTTTTTGCGGACGAACAGATCGACCTGCTGCTTTCAACGCCCCAGCTTCAAGTGATGTCTCCCCAGGCAATTCAGGTTATAGACTTGCCTCCCATGACCCGCCAGGAAGCAACACCCTTCATGTTCTTCCTTCTCAACAATGAGGGACTCACAGAGAAATTAGCCTTAGATGAGGTGAAACTGAGCCGAATTTATAAGGAGACAAAAGGTAACCCAGGTTTATTGGCTACGGCGATCCTGAATGCTGTGGGTGAAGATGGACAACAAGAAGAACAATCCCCATTGTTCAGTGGATATAGAAAACAGTTGTTGGTTGGAGGTGTACCCCTTCTGGTATTGATTCTGGGGCTGTTGTTTTTTCAGGGGCCGATTAATAGCCTTTTTGAAGCGGATTCAGTCAATGTCTCAGATCAGGTTGACGAGAGTATGGTTGAACCCTTACCGGAACCGGGAGCGATCACTCAATCAGATAATCGTGGGGCCGATTTAATCGTTGTTGATTCCCCACCACCACTCTTGACCGGTGACGATGTCGCCCAAGATGAAGTGGTGAAACCGGTTTCAGAATCAATCATCCTCGCTCAAGAGTCAGAAAAGCTTGAGGTTGAAAGCCCTGCCGTGCAGCCAGGAGAGGATGAGCAGACTCCATTGCCCTCACAGGTTAAGGTGGCATTGCCCGCTACTGAAGGGTTAGCTCAGAGTGATAAAACCTCTCAATCAACGGGCATTTTGTCCGACACAGCGGCTGGATTGGAGTCGACACTGCATGAAGGTCAGGTAGAGCCTGATGCCAAAGTAGCCATCAATGTTGAAACTGAACAAGTTCAAAAGGAATCTTCTGCAAAGTCCTCAGAGGTAAAAACCAACGTGGGGCAGGAATTGATCGAAAAGGAAGTGCCTGTAGAGATGCAGGCTATCACGGAACGAGATTCTATCGCTCAGAAGACCTCCTCCGATAAGATATTAGAGAAGACGACCCCGACCAATACCGGTGAACAGGATAAGGAACTCGATTGGATTGTGTCACGCCCACCTGAAAGCTTTACCCTACAACTCATCGCAGTGGAAAATGTGGACTCACTTCAAGTGTTTATTGATAGAAATCGCCTTGGAGACGAGGCCTACACTTTTAAAACAACAAGAAATGTAGCGCCTTGGTATGCCTTGCTATGGGGTGTCTATCCCGATCGAAACAAGGCAGAGGAGGCCGTTGCATCGCTACCCTCGGCAGTGCGTAAAGGAGGTGTTTGGGTTCGCTCTTTCGCATCTCTGCAGCAGACTATCCCTCGTTAGCAGGGTAAGTTTAGCAGGCATTTAATTCCTCATTGAGGGTGCCTTATGAGATACAATTAATTGCAATATATCTGAAATGCACGAATTTAGTAAGATTAACTTATTGATATTATTCATTTAATTTAGATTGCTGTATCTCTTCGCCCATTTTGCGATATATTTCATCGCTTCTGGATGGATCCCTGTCAAGACATCGAGCATTTTCAAACTAGATTGAGAGCTAATTCTCAAGTATCCTTCGATGTTCTGCGTCTTCAAGTGCCTCGAATCGTGGTCATGCTGCATCTCAAATGGTGGCAGCTGTGATTATGGGGTGAAGCGCTGGATGTAATCCTGCGGCCTGACAGGTCGCTGAGAATTCCTTATTTCAGGTTATTGCATGACCCTCGATACGGTGCTGACCTAACGAGGGCGGGCAAAATGAGGTTTGCGTAATGAGCCAAGGTGCTTTACCACCGAAACAGGGACTCTATGATCCCGCGAATGAACACGATGCCTGTGGTGTTGGTTTTGTAGCCAATATCAAGGGTGAAAAAAGCCATCAGACTATCCAGCAGGGGCTGGAGATCCTTGATCGACTGACCCACCGAGGTGCAGTCGGGGCCGATCCAAAAGCAGGCGATGGTGCAGGTATCCTGATACAGATTCCCGATGCATTCTTTCGCGGGGTGGTTGATTTCGATTTGCCGGCTGAAGGTGAGTATGCCATTGGCATGGTGTTTCTGCCGCAAAACTTGGCAAGTCGTGCTGAGTGCGAAGAGACGATTGAGGCCTTGGTTACCGCAGAAAGCCAGCAGTTGATTGGCTGGCGCGATGTGCCGGTGGAAAACAGCGGATTAGGTTACAGTGTTACACCAACCGAACCACAGGTCAGGCAGATCTTTGTGGCCCGGGGTGCAAATTGTGCCGATCAGAATGCATTTGAGCGCAAGCTTTTTGTTATTCGTAAGCAGATAGAAAACAAGATTAGACAGGCTGAGATGGAGGGGGGCAGTTCCTTCTATTTCACTTCCTTCTCTTCGCGTACCATTGTCTATAAAGGGATGCTGCTTGCTGATCAAGTGGGAGACTATTATCTTGATCTCCACGATGAGCACATGGTTTCCGCTTTGGCGCTGGTGCACCAACGCTTCTCTACCAACACCTTTCCAACCTGGGATCTTGCTCACCCATTTCGCATGATTGCCCATAACGGGGAGATAAATACCCTGCGTGGCAATGTCAACTGGATGCGTGCTCGTAAGAACTCCATGGCTTCCGAAGTGTTGGGTGATGACCTGGAAAAGATCTGGCCACTGATTCCGGAAGGCCAGTCAGACTCGGCATGTTTCGATAATGCGTTGGAGTTACTGGTTGCCGGTGGTTACACATTGGCTCACGCGATGATGATGCTGATTCCTGAAGCATGGGGCGGCAACAAGCTGATGGATAAGGAGAGGCGGGCCTTCTACGAATACCATGCAGCGTTAATGGAACCTTGGGATGGGCCGGCAGCAGTGGCCTTTACTGATGGTCGTCAGATTGGTGCCACCTTGGATCGTAATGGCCTCCGTCCGGCACGCTATCTGATTACTGATGATGATCTGGTGGTGATGGCATCAGAGATGGGTGTATTGGATATACCTGAACAGAAGATCGTCAAGAAATGGCGCCTCCAGCCTGGAAAAATGTTCCTCATCGACCTGGAGCAGGGGCGAATTATCGATGATGCCGAGATCAAGGCTGAACTGGCGGCGACCAAACCCTTTCAAGACTGGTTGGATCAAACCCAAATCCATCTGGACTCACTGCCGTCGGATGTGGCACCGATGTCGCCGGACGACGATGATCTGCTCGATGCGCAACAGGCCTTTGGCTACAGTCAGGAAGATATCAAGTTTCTCCTGACGCCCATGGTCCTCACTGGACAGGAGGCGACGGGATCGATGGGTGCGGATAATCCACCCTCTGTGCTCTCTCTCAGGGCAAAACACCTGTCGACCTATTTCAAGCAGAACTTCGCCCAGGTGACCAATCCACCTATTGATCCGATTCGGGAAGAGATTGTGATGTCGTTGGTCAGTCTGATTGGGCCAAGACCGAATCTGCTGAATATGGCGGATGCCGGTGATCATATGCGTCTGGAGGTCTCTCAGCCGGTATTGACCAATGAAGATCTGGAGCGCATTCGTCACATTGAAGATAACACTGGCGGGGCTTTTCGCACCATGACGCTGGACATTGTCTATCCGTCGATGAGTGGTGTCGGGGGGATGAAACCCGCGTTGTCCAAACTTTGTGAATTGGCGGAACAGAAAGTGCGTGAGGGTTACAATATTCTTATCCTCTCTGACCGCAAGATTGATGCTGACAATATCAGCATTCCTGCTCTGCTTGCGACCTCTGCGGTTCATCATCACCTGATTCGGAAAGGTCTGCGTACTGAATCTGGCCTGGTGGTTGAGACGGGAGCAGCACTTGAAGTACACCATTTTGCCACGCTGGCAGGGTATGGTGCAGAGGCGGTCAATCCCTATTTGGCCTTCGATACCATCCAGGCGCTGTTGCCGGGTTTTGGGGAGCCTTTACACTTTCCAGAGGCCCAGGAGCGTTATATCAAAGCAATTGGCAAAGGCCTGAAAAAGGTCATGTCGAAGATGGGTATATCGACCTACCAGTCCTATTGCGGGGCACAGATCTTTGATGCAATAGGTCTATCCACTGACTTTATCGATGCCTATTTTACTGGCACCACCACGACCATTGAAGGTGCAGGACTGAATGAGGTGGCCGCTGAGGCAATGAAGTGGCATGACAAGGCTTATGGTGATCAATTGATCTACCAAAAGCATCTGGATGTCGGAGGTGACTATGCCTACCGGTTGCGTGGTGAGGACCACAATTGGACCCCGGAAACCATCGCTAAGCTGCAACATGCGGTGCGGAGCAACGATTGGGGTACCTATCAGGTGTTCGCTGATGCGATCAATACCCAGAACGAAATCCTGTTGACCCTGCGGGGACTGTTCGAGTTCAAATTAGCGAATCAGCCACTATCATTGGATGAGGTTGAACCGGCAAGCGAGATCGTCAAACGTTTTTCCACCGGCGCGATGTCATTCGGCTCAATCTCATATGAGGCCCATTCTACCTTGGCGAAGGCAATGAATGCCTTAGGTGGCAAGTCCAACACAGGTGAAGGGGGAGAGGAGCCGGAGCGGTTCAGGCCATTAGCGGACGGATCTAGCAATCCGGAACGCTCAGCCATCAAACAGGTAGCATCAGGCCGTTTTGGGGTAACCACCGAATACCTGGTCAATGCTGATGATATTCAGATCAAGATGGCCCAGGGCGCTAAGCCAGGGGAAGGTGGGCAGCTGCCTGGCCACAAAGTCAACCAGCAGATTGCTCGGGTGCGTCACTCTACCCCAGGGGTGGGACTGATCTCCCCACCACCACATCATGATATCTACTCAATAGAGGATCTCGCACAGCTGATCCATGATCTGAAGAATGTTAACCCCAAGGCACGTATCTCGGTCAAACTGGTTTCAGAGGTTGGTGTCGGTACGGTTGCCGCAGGTGTTTCCAAGGCTCATGCTGACCATGTGACTATCTCAGGATACGACGGTGGTACGGGTGCCAGTCCTTTGACCTCAATAAAGCATGCAGGCTCTCCCTGGGAGATAGGTCTTGCCGAGACCCACCAGACCCTGGTGCTGAATAAGCTGCGTGGACGTATTGCCGTTCAGGCCGATGGTGGTATGCGAACTGGTCGAGATGTTGTCATCGCTGCACTGCTGGGTGCTGACGAGATCGGGTTTGCCACAGCCCCCCTGATTGCAGAAGGGTGTCTGATGATGCGTAAATGCCATCTCAACACATGTCCAGTGGGTATAGCTACCCAAGATCCGGAGTTACGCAAGCGTTTTACAGGCGAACCTGAACATGTGATCAACTACTTTTTCTTCGTTGCCGAAGAGGCGCGTAAGTTGATGGCCGAGCTTGGGTTCAGGCATTGGAGCGAGATGGTAGGTCAGAGTGATCGTCTCGATATGCGTAAAGCGATCAACCACTGGAAGGCGGAGGGGCTGGATTACAGCCGCCTGTTGCGTAAACCAGAGGCAGGTGAGGATGTCGCGATCTTTAATTGCGAAACCCAGGATCACGGTCTCGATAAGGCCATCGACCTGGAGCTGCTCAAGCAGGCCAAGCCTGCACTTGAGCAAGCTGAAGCAGTGAAGATTGATATCGATATTCATAACTACAATCGTACATTCGGCACCATGCTCTCCGGTCGAGTGGCTGAAAAATATGGTCTTGCCGGTCTGCCTGATGACACTATCTACATCAAAGTCTCTGGTACAGCGGGTCAGTCTTTTGGCGCTTGGTTGGCAAAGGGTGTTACAGCTGAGCTTGCCGGTGAGGGAAATGATTATGTCGGTAAGGGGCTGTCGGGTGGACGTTTGGTAATCTACCCGCCGGCCGCCTCAAAAATCGGTAAGGCGGAAGAGAATATTATTGTCGGCAATACCGTGTTGTATGGCGCTATCAGTGGTGAGTGTTATTTCCGTGGAGTTGCCGGTGAACGCTTTTGTGTGCGCAACTCCGGTGCCACCGCGGTGATTGAGGGTGTCGGAGACCATGGCTGCGAATACATGACGGGTGGTGTTGTGGTCTGCCTTGGCCCCACTGGACGTAACTTTGCAGCAGGCATGTCTGGTGGTATCGCCTATGTGCTGGATGAGGCTGGAGTTTTCAGTGAACGTTGCAATATGGCTCAAGTTGAGTTGGAGCCGATTGAGGCAGAAGATATTGCACTCGAAGAGCTGGATCACCAGGGTGGGGACCTTGAGAGTCATGGACGGGTGGATCTTAGTAATGATATGACACGCTACGATGCGTTACGACTCAAGCAGCTTATCGAGCGCCATCTGCACTACACCAATTCGGAGGTTGGAAAGCGCATCCTGGATAACTGGGAGAGTATGCTGCCGAAGTTTGTGAAGGTTATGCCGGTTGAGTATCGACGTGCATTGAAAGAGATGCAGGTACAAAAAAGTTCCGACTTGGTAGCCAGTCAGGGGAGTCACTAATCATGGGTAAACCAACAGGATTCAAGGAGATCACCCGTCAGGACAGGACTTATGCGCCTGTAGCGGACCGTATTGTCAATTACAATGAGTTCGTTATTCCATTGAGTGATGATAACGTGAGTCAGCAGGGTGCACGTTGCATGGATTGTGGTATCCCTTTTTGTCACAGTGGATGTCCGGTGAATAATATCATTCCCGACTGGAATGATCTGGTCTATCGTGGCGACTGGCGTTCAGCGATAGATGTTCTCCATAGCACCAACAACTTTCCGGAGTTTACAGGTAGGATCTGCCCTGCACCGTGTGAGGCGGCCTGTACCCTGAATCTGGATGATCAGCCGGTCACAATCAAGACCATCGAGTTCAGTATTATCGAAAAGGCCTGGAGTGAGGGCTGGGTCAAACCCAAGATAGCTGATCACAAGAGCGGTAAACGAATTGCCGTGGTTGGCTCGGGACCTGCTGGTATGGCTGCGGCACAGCAGCTGGCACGAGCTGGGCATGAGGTTGTTCTATTTGAAAGACAGAATCGTATTGGTGGCTTGCTGCGTTACGGCATTCCCGATTTCAAACTTGATAAAAAAGTGATCGACCGCCGCATGGCGCAGATGCGCACAGAAGGTGTCGAGTTCAGGACCAGCATCCACATTGGTGTTGATGTTCCTGCCAAGCAGTTGGTGGAAAGATTTGATGCCGTTGTGCTCACCGGTGGTGCTGAGAAACCTCGCGATCTGCCGATGCCCGGGCGTGAGTTGAATGGCGTCCACTTCGCGATGGATTTCCTGCGTAGTAATAGCCATCGTGTTCAGGGCGACCAGGTGGATGATTTTATCTCTGCTGAAGGTAAGCATGTTGTTGTGATTGGTGGCGGTGATACCGGGTCGGATTGTATTGGTACCTCAAACCGTCATGGTGCAGCCTCTGTAACTCAGTTGGAAATCCTGCCCAAGCCACCTAAAAAGGAGGAGAAGGGCCTCACCTGGCCTGAATGGCCAAACAAGATGCGCACCTCAAGTTCTCAGGAAGAGGGTTGTGAGCGAATGTGGCAAGTGGCTACCAAGGCATTTCTCGATGATGGCAATGGCAATTTAGCGGCCGTACGCTGTATCAAGGTCGAATGGGAGAAGGACGAGAGTGGCAACTGGAAGATGCATGAAGTTGCTGAATCCGAATTTGAAATCAAGGCTGACCTGGTAACGCTTGCGATGGGTTTCGTACATCCAGTCCATGAAGGGCTTCTTGAGGAGCTGGGAGTTGAATTGGATGGTCGTGGCAATGTGAAGTCTGCCACAGAGGGTGCCGGTGCCTATAAGACCTCAATCGATGGTGTGTTCACTGCGGGAGATATGCGTCGTGGTCAATCACTGGTCGTGTGGGCCATTCGAGAAGGGCGACAAGCAGCCCGAGCGGTGGATGAATACCTCATGGGTAGCACCGATCTACCACTCTGGTAGTTACATTCATGGAGCTCGGTGGGGCTGCGCTGTGCCGAGTTGATGCCTTCTTCCAGTAGAGTCACGCCATGCAAAAAAAAGAGTCCTCATCAACCAAACCGTTGAAGCAAGCCTGCAATCCATTGGCACCACTGCCCCCTCTGGGCATGGATGCAGATGCCATCTCTTACGACTTTAGACGCTATTTCGCCCATACCCTGGGTCGAGTTGACCACTGTAAATCCAGCCACTACCCTTACAAGGCGCTCGCGTTGGCCATCCGTGACCGGCTGATCGAACGCTGGAAGATGACCCGTACCACCTATGAGAAGGACGACTGTAAGCGTACCTTCTATCTTTCCCTTGAATTTCTCATGGGGCGAACGCTCAGTAATGCGATCCTTAACCTGGATGTCAGTGAAGAGGTCAGCCAAGCCTTCATGGATTTAGGCATTAATCTGGATGATATTCGCGAAAGTGAACCGGATGCCGGGCTCGGTAATGGAGGCCTGGGTCGTCTCGCCGCCTGCTTTCTCGATAGCTGCGCCACCTTGCAACTACCGGTGCGTGGCTATGGCTTGCGCTATGAGTATGGGATGTTCCGTCAGCATATCGCCAACGGCCAACAGATTGAGGATCCCGATCATTGGCTAAGGGATGGTAATCCCTGGGAGTTGGAACGCCCGGAATATACCCAGCGGATTAGATTCTGCGGACACACAGAACATATCAATGGCTCTCTGCGCTGGGTGGATACACAGGATGTGCTGGCCGTACCTTACGACTTGCCAATACCCGGTTATCGTAACGGTACCGTAAACACTCTGCGACTGTGGAAAGCGGCCGCCACAGATGAATTTAATCTAGAGGAGTTTAATGCCGGCAGTTACACAGAAGCGGTTGAGGCAAAAAATGATGCGGAGCACATTACCATGGTGCTCTATCCAAACGATGCCAGTGAAAATGGTAAAGAACTGCGCTTGCGCCAACAATATTTTCTCGCTTCTGCCAGTCTTAAGGATGTCATTCGTGAGTGGAAAGAGAGTCACTCGGATTTTGACAACTTCGCAGATAAGAACTGCTTTCAACTTAACGATACCCATCCCAGTATTTCAATTGCCGAGCTGATGCGCCAATTGATGGATGAGCAAGGGTTTTCTTGGGACAAGGCCTGGCATGTCACCAGTAGCACCATGGCTTATACCAACCATACCCTGCTTCCAGAAGCCCTTGAACGCTGGCCCGTCAAGTTGTTCAAGTGTCTGCTGCCAAGGCTTTTAGAGATCATTTATGAGATCAATGCACGCTTCCTTGGCCAGGTGGCCTCACGATGGCCGGGAGATACGGACCGTTTACGACGGATGTCGATCATCGAAGAGGGTGAGGTGCCGATGGTGCGTATGGCTTATCTTGCTATCGTGGGTAGCTTCTCGATCAATGGCGTAGCAGCACTCCATACAGAGCTGCTGAAACAGGGGTTGTTCCAAGATTTCTTTGAATTCTGGCCTGAGCGTTTCAACAACAAAACCAATGGGGTAACCCCGCGGCGATGGCTGGCAGCCAGTAATCCCAGCCTACGAAAATTGATTGATGAGACGGTTGGTAACGGCTGGATATCTGATCTGCCTGCACTGGAAAAGTTGGCTTCACTGGCTGACAACAGCGCATTCCAACGTAAATGGCAGAAGGTCAAGACAGAGAACAAGCTGCGTCTGGCAAAGTTGGTCAAGGATGACTGTAATGTGCAGTTCGACACCGATGCCCTGTTTGATGTACAGGTAAAACGCATCCATGAATACAAGCGTCAACTACTGAATATTCTCCATGTCATACACCTATACAATCGCATCAAGGTTGGAGATACCGAAAACTGGACCAAACGCTGTGTATTGATTGGTGGTAAAGCGGCGCCTGGTTATCAAATGGCAAAACTGATCATCAAGTTGATCAATAGTGTGGCACGAGTGGTGAATAACGACCGTCAGGTTGGTCATCTGCTGAAGGTTGCATTTCTACCCAACTACCGGGTTACCGCTATGGAAGTGATCGCACCCGGTACTGATCTTTCCGAACAGATCTCCACGGCTGGTAAGGAGGCCTCAGGTACCGGCAACATGAAGTTTATGATGAACGGGGCGGTGACTATCGGCACATTGGATGGGGCCAATATTGAGATTCTCGAAGAGGTAGGAGAGGCTAACTTCTTTCTGTTTGGTCTTACCAGTGAAGAGGTTGAAGCGATGCGCGCTCACTACATGCCGAACAGCATTATTGAACAGGATAGTGATCTGAAACGGGTCATGCAGTTGCTGGAGAGTGGCTATTTCAACCAGTTCGAGCCGGGGATATTCGATCCTATCATCGAATCAATCCGCAATCCCTATGATCCGTGGATGACGGCTGCTGATTTTCGTGGTTATCTCGATTCTCAGGAACAAGCGGCCATGGCCTATCAGGATCAGAAACACTGGACACGCATGAGTATTTTCAACAGCGCCAAAAGCGGCCGTTTCTCCACCGACCGCACAATTCAGGAATACAATCATGATGTTTGGAAACTGAAGCCAGTGGTTGCACCTTCGGTAAATGAGAGTGGGCAGTGAATTGAATGATAAGGGTATGGCTTGCTGGGTCTATCGCAGCCCCCGCAAGGATGAGATGTATCTCTACATTGCCCAGGAAGATAACTTTACCTGTGTGCCCGATGCTTTGTTGGAACGATTCGGTGTCCCGGTGAGAGTGATGGAGATCGCTCTGAGTGATCAACGGAAACTGGCTCGCGAAGATGTGGCTGTAGTGATGGAAAATCTGCGTAGCCAAGGGTTTCATCTGCAGATACCACCGAAGATTGATGTGAATTTATACGCCGGTGATTGAGTCGGAGTGTTGCTGCGGTATGATGCAGCAGGGTCGCATCCTTAATGACTGGAAATATGAGAAGAGGATTGAAATCATGAGTTGATGTCTGATTCATTCAACGCTTCCTGAACCTGTAAGCGCTTCTGCCCAGCAGCGACTGCCATCACTTTTGCAAGCACTTCCGAGATACTTTTTTCATCAATCTCCGCATCCCTTGCCTTGGTAAGATAGTATTGGGTGCAGGGTTTACAATTCATCGCCACTGCTGCGGATAATCCCACCAGGATCTCTGTTCTGCGATCCAAGCATTCGTTGTTATGGGTTGAAGCATAAAAGGCCTCATAGAGTACCTGTTGTCTATCAGTGAGATCTGCGATACTCATTCAACCCTCCTGCATCCCTTCCGGTATCTATTTGATCACTTCGCTATTGTTAATAGTGAGGTGGCGGTGGTTCCAGTTCACCGGATTGCAGCGGTGATGGATCGAACGCTTTTATGCGTTCACGCAACGCTTCAACGGTTCGGGCAAGCGAGTCAATGAGCTGTTGTTGCTCAACAACAGTTTCACTGAGGGTGTTTATGGCCTCTTCCTGAAAGGCCAGCCGACTCTCCAGGTCGAAAATGCGTTCGTTCATCTTGTTTTGTGCGGCTTATCTTGGATAACGGTCATCCAGATTGGCGGGGCAGAGTACGTTACGCATAATACCGATCAGCTCCAGCAACTGGGGGTTACGGATGCGGTAGTAGATGCGATTTGCCTCTTTGCGTGAGACGACGATGTTCTTGTTACGCAGCTGCTCGAGATGTTGTGAGATATTGCTCTGGGATGTACCTGTCCGCTCTACAATTTCACCCACTGAGAGTTCGTTTTCTCCCAGTGAACAGAGAATCTTCCAGCGTAGTGGGTGGGCCATGGCCTTGAGCGCGTTGGCAGTAAGCGAAGTGTCTTCATCTTCAGTTAGGCGTGGATCGATTGGCTCGTTCATTATTTCAAGCTCCTTTGGATGCACTCTTTATTGCATCCAGCTCGCGGATATAACCTGTCATATCCTTCGCGATACAGACAATATGACTGATTTTGTCGTCGCTGTCTTTGACGGCGGTACGGGAAAACAGAATGGGTACACGGCGTCCGTCCTTAGCGATGAAGCATGCCTCAATGCGGCTCAATGCGCCTGTGCGTATCAATGCCTCCAACCAAGTCCCGAAAAAAGCACCGGCCTGCTCCTCTTCCTCCTCTTCGAAGACATCGCCGATCGACATTTCTAATAGATCGGTCTCATTGTAATCGAGCATCTTGCATGCGGCCGGATTGGCAGATTCGATCTCACCCTCGGGATTGAGTACCAGGAGGGCTTCACCCATGTGGGTAATGATGTTTTCCAGATGCTGTTTGGCGGCAGCCAGTTCAGCCGTCCTCTCCGCCACCTTTTGCTCCAGAATCTTGTTAAGTTCTCGCTCTTTTTCGATGAGTCTGAAATAGGTACTGATTTTATTCAGCAGTTGATTGTCATCGATGGGTTTTAGCAGGTAGTCGACACCGCCTACTTCGTATCCTTTCTGCTGAAACTCTTCAGTCTTGAAGGCGGCGGTGAGAAAGATAATCGGGATGTCTTTGGTCTTTTTTCGAATTTTCAACATGGATGCGGTCTGAAAACCATCCATTTCCGGCATCTGCACATCCAGAATGATGAGGTCGATTCCAGGCTCTCTGACAGCTATATCAAGTGCCTGTTGTCCCGAAATAGCCTCCAGGATCTCCACGTCCATGTAGCGCTCCACCAGTGTGCGCAGAGTAAATAAATTGTGCTCGTGGTCATCCACGATCAGCAGTTTGAAACCGGCGTATCTTTTCATTCTGGCCCTAAATGCTCTTTGATGACTGCCTGAAGCTTGTCCGAGTCGACCGGTTTGGCCACAAAATCGTCTGCTCCAGCATCCAGGCTACGTTTGCGGTCTTCAGCCGCATTCTTGGCGCTCAGCACAATGACTTTGAGTGCTTTGAGCTGCGTCGTTTTACGTATATATCTGATCGTATCATAGCCATCCAGCTCCGGCATCATGATGTCCATCAATACAAGACTGAATTCCGGGTCTTCATTCAGTGTATCTATGGCTTCCTGGCCGTCACCAGCCGCAGCCACCTCAAAACCCCAGGTTTCAAGTTGTGGGGTAAGTGCAAGAAGGTTCTGCAAGTCATCGTCCACCACCAATATCCGCCTTCCGGCGAAGGGAGTATTCGATGTTTTTTCTGTTGATAGGTTGTTTTGTACGGATTTTCGTTTACGCAGCAACTCCGGTTCCATCGCATCTTGGACTTCGACCTGCTGTGGAGAGAGGTTGCTATGATCAAACTCCGGTGGCAGGCATAAGGTGAAAATAGCACCTGCCCCCTCTTCACTGTCGAGGTTTATATCTCCCCCCAGAAGACGTGCCAACTCCCGGCTGATACTGAGTCCTAACCCGGTACCGCCAAATCGACGACTGGTCGATCCGTCTGCCTGTTTGAATGCTTCGAAGACCAATTCATGCTTGTTCTTAGGAATGCCCACACCGGTATCTTCGACAGCAAAGCAGATCAGATCCATGCCACTATCCGGGTTTGTATAAGTACGCAATATGGCACCGCCCTGGTGAGTGAATTTGAGGGCGTTGGAGAGAAAGTTCTTCAGGATCTGTCGAACCTTCTCCTGGTCTGATAGAAAACTCTCAGGCAGCGACGATCCAAAATCGAGAGAAAGACTGAGTCCTTTGGCGTCGAATTGGGGTTTGACCAGCTCGATGAGGTCCGAAACAAGGGTTTGCAGTGGAATCTGCTGCAAGCTGACGCTGGCTTTTCCTGCTTCAATCCGGGATAGGTCGAGGATATTATCGATCAATGCCCGCAGGTCGCACCCCGCTTCATGAATCACTTCCAGCTGCCTTTTCTGCTCTGTGGAGACATGCTCCGGGGTCTCATTGAGCATCTTGGATAACAGCAGGATAGAGTTGAGTGGTGTGCGCAGTTCATGGCTGACATTGGCAAGAAATTGGGACTTATAGCGATTGGACTCCTCCAACTGCCGGGCATGTTGACGTTGTGCCTCCGCCTGCTTCGAGTGGGTTTCTGCCAGTTCTGTGAGCTGTTGGCCGAGTTGCTCAATCTCCCGCGATCCCTTCCAGTTAAAGCGTACCGGATCATCCTCACGCAGAACACGACCAACACCGTCACGCAGCTTTTGCCCAAACTGCTCGGCACGCAAGGCGATAAAACGGGCCACTATTAGCAGTATGACCAGTGCAATGAGCACAATGGTCATGACACGGCTAATCAACACATTTCGAAACGTATCCAGTGGCGATGGATCAACTGGACGACCTACCCATAAGGGACCTGATCCTTCAGTTGTGAACAGTGGTACCCAAATAACCTGTCTGCCCTGGCCGCCTTCCCAGAGTGCCAGATTCCCCTTTTCGAACAGCGCTTGCAGGCCGTTGAAATCCTCGAAGGCACGTGCCTTGTCACTCCCACTCAGACGTTCATCCAGATAGGTGCCATCACTGGTTACCCACAATGTATTGCGGTAGGCGCGGGCCATACCGCCGACATCGATATTTATCACCACAGCACCCAAGGGAGCAACACGTTCCTGGTTGTCAGGTCCGATGATGGGACTGATCATGCGTAATGTCATGAAACGGCGGGGATCCAGATGGGCAACACCCGGATTGAGACTGATTTTACTGACTGCCACTCGACCGAACTCTTGGTGTACGCTCTGTTGGAAGAAATCCCAGGACGGCATGTCTGGTTTCTTGATGGTCGGTTCCCATTGGCGGGTTCGTGCATTCAGTTCTAGCCAGAATCGTGGATTACCCTCCAGGTCTAGAAACAGAATCTGGAAGATATCCAGATGGTCACGTAGGATCTGGTTGATCCACTCGGTGTAACGTGCACGGGCATGATCGATCTGTTTCATCCCCTCATCAACTTCCTGCTCTCCCAGTATCAGACCCGGTTCCGGGAGTTTTGCGAGCAGTCGCAACATCTCATGGCGGCTGGCCAAATGCTCATCAAGATCACGAAAGTCTGCGCGTAGATTTTGCAGGTAGGCCTTGTGGTAGAAGAATTCCAGCCGATCCAGGACAAACGGAAGATTCGTTAACACCATGGCTGTCAACGGCGCAAATCCAAAGAGAAACAAGAGGATCAGAATCTGGGTTCGGAGTTTCACAGGCTCACTAAATACTATGCGTTTTTTGATCAGATGATCTTTTTCACACGCTCAAGTATCTTTGCCGCATGACCTTTCGGCTTTACGTCATAGATAACTTCCCGAATAATACCACTCTTATCGATGATAAAGGTTGAGCGTAGAATGCCCATTCGCTTTATGCCATTTTTCTCCTTCTCTCGCCAAACGCCATAGGCATTGCATACCTCGCCATCAGTATCTGCCAGCAGTTGTACGGTAAGACCGTGTTTGTCACGAAATGCGGCATGGCTGACACAATTATCGCGGCTGATCCCAATTACCTGGGTATCCAGGGATGTGAAATCATCGGTTAGATCTGAGAGTTCCAGTGCTTCAATAGTACAGCCGGTGGTATCGTCTTTTGGGTAGAAATAGATCACCAGATTCTGCTTGCCTACAAATTGCTCAGAATTGATGATGCGCATGTCAGAGTCCGGTAATTCAAAGAATGGCGCCTTATCTCCAGCGTTAAGCATGGTCTCTCCTCACGGTCGTTATCTTGTAGGGTCGTTTAATTAGAGTGTATCCCACCCAGAAATCCTCACTCAACAAATCGGAATAGGGTACACAATGGCAAGATAGTTGACTCCAATGAGTTGGGTCAACCATCGTTTGTTTCTGCGATTATTTCCATGGTTTGAGCGGCAGCCTTCCCGGTAGTAGCGATTGGAAACAATACCCCTTCTCTAACAGCGGTAGGCAAATAGTGAGTTTCATAGCATAATATTGAATGTAAGCACCATCCTTGACCCCTGGCGGTATCAGTAATCAACGCATCTCACTTTTTTTGAATTTAGTGGGTGACTGATAGCCAGTTCAAGCAGGGAAGCACAGCACTGAGAGAAGGCAAATCGTATGTACGATGATTTTTACAAGTTGGAAGGCAAGCCGTTTCAGCTGACACCGGACCATAAGTTCTTTTTCAACAGCAAAGGCCACAATCGTGCCATGGCCTACCTGCGCTATGGTCTTGAACAGGGTGAGGGGTTCATTGTTATCACAGGTGGGATTGGTACCGGCAAGACCACACTGGTGCGTAATTTATTCGATGAACTGAGCAGTATGAATGTCATGGCCGCTCAACTGGTCACAACCCAGGTTGACCCGGACGATATGCTGCGTATGGTTTGTGCCTCATTTGGGCTTGCTCATGAGGGGCTCAATAAGGCAACCCTGCTGCATAATCTGGAAGCCATAGCGCGTGCCCGCCATGCAGAGGGCAAGCAGATGTTGCTGGTGGTGGACGAGGCGCAGAATCTTCCACCAAGATCTGTTGAAGAGCTGCGCATGCTCTCCAATTTCCAGGTTAACAATAAGGCGCTGGTCCAGACCTTTCTGTTGGGTCAGGAGGAGTTTAAGCGAACCCTGCAGAGTCCTGGTATGGAACAGGTGCGACAACGCATCATCGCTTCCTATCACATTGATCCATTGAGTGCTGAAGAGACAGAAAAATATATTTTGCACCGCTTGCAACTGGTCGGTTGGAACCAGGATCCCACATTCAGTGACGGGGTCTTTCCGATGATATTCGAATTCACCGGAGGTGTACCCCGCCGCATTAATGCCATGTGCGACAGGATGATGCTGTTCGGATGTCTGGAAGAGCTTCATAACCTGGAGAAGGATGCGGTGCTCTCGGTGATGCATGAGTTGGAACAGGAGGTCAGCTTCGATCCGCCAGTATCAGATCCAGGGCTACAACAGCCACAATTAGCGTCGGTATCACCGCTTCATCCTAGTGGAACAACAGCGGGAGTCGGCCAGGCAATCGCCTCTCAAACCACTCCTCAGACAGTTGCCCATGCAGACGAGTTGGTCTATCGGATACAGGATCTGGAAAAAGAGATCAGTAGTCTTAAAAAGACCCTTCGAAACGAGCAAAAACTGCTACGCAAGGCAATACTGCTGCAAATGGACCTGGATGAGTACGAAGACCTCGATTAAGGAGAGGTCAATCCAAAGCAGGCCCGATTAATGCCTCAATAGGTTCAAACCCTCTTGCTTCCAGGTCTTCAGCGATATCTTCCCATCGGCAATTTTGGTTGCTCTCTTCCGCCTGTGCGATGATACCCGTCGCAAAGCGATAGGCCTCATTACGATCAAGGTCTTTCGGAACCTTAACCAGGCGTATCTCATCGTAGCGTGAACTTGGCAGTATCATTAACGTATCATTCATATCAGTTCCAAAGCTTATCGGTATAGCGAGCGAAGTCTCATAGGCGCTCGGCACATGATAACTGAAAACCACTGAATGGCTATTGTTGCACTAAATGTTTTAACTGTATAAGCAGCTTGTCGCGAATACAATTGAGTTCATGCAGGCTCTCCAATGCTACTGGTTGGCTGTTCATTGCGTGGAGCTCAAGCAGATCCGTTGCCAGTGTGTGCGCCTCTTTGTGGAGCGGCGCAATGGCCTGAAATGCCGGATGTGCGCCATAGCGTACCTGGCCCTCTCCCTCCAGCCAATGGCCGAAGCGGCACTGATGATGATCTAACTGCGGTGGTGTTGCTCGTTCCCCCTTAAGACACTCTTCTATAGCGTGTATCCAGGAGCGATGCTCGATCCCGGCGAATAGCAGCGGCAGGTCGTTGCGATGCATGGGTTGCTGATGGGTCCAGGTTGGATCAGGTTGCCAGGTTTTTGACCAGCCAATCAATTCGTTAGCCGGCATCGGTTTGGCGATGCTGTATCCCTGGGCCAGTTCACAGTCGAGTTGTAGCAGCATTTCGCCATGGGCCAGGGTTTCCACACCTTCAGCGATAGCCTGCCGGCGAAAGGCTCTGGCCAGACCCAGTATGCCCTCCAATATAGCCAAGTCTTCCGGATCATCCAGCATATCACGTACAAAGCTCTGGTCGATCTTGAGTTGGGTGGCGGGCAAGTTTTTCAGATATGTGAGTGAGGAGTAACCTGTACCGAAGTCATCCAGGGCAAAATTAACACCGATCTTGCTGCACGACTGCATCAACTGGGATACTTGGAGCATATCATCCAGTGCGCTGGTCTCGAGTACTTCCAGTTCCAGATCGCTGGGTTTGATGTCTGGGTGAGCAGCCAGTATGAGTTGAAGGTGCTCGACAAAATCAGGCTGTTGCAATTGACGAGCGCCGATGTTCACGCTGACTGTGAGGTTTAATCCGGCCAGATGCCAGTCCTCAAGTTGGGTTAAGGCCGTTTCGATAACCCAGTCACCCAGGTCGACGGCAAGCGGGTGATCCTCGATCACAGGCAAGAATTCAGCTGGCGACAATAGGCCTCTGTTTGGATGTTGCCAGCGGATCAGTGCTTCGACGCCAATAATCTCGCCACTTCTCATATTAACTTTAGGCTGGTAAAAAAGTACAAATTCCCGCTCATTCAGCGCTTGACGAATACGTTTCAGGCTGCTGTGTCGTCCTCGCAGGTTGCGGTCCTGTTCGGTATCGAAGAAGTGATAGCGGTTCTTTCCAGACAATTTTGCCTGATACATGGCCTGGTCGGATTGGCGCAGCAGTTGGTCGGCATCTACTTCATCCATCTGCGGGTAGAAGGTAACACCGAGACTACCTGAGATCCGTAGTGAGAGATCATCGACCTGAATAGGTTGTGCGACAGCAGCAAGCAGGCGCATCAGCATTTGTTCACTTGCTTTGATATCAGTAAGGCCAATCAATACGACGACAAACTCATCACCCCCCAAACGGGCTATAGTGTCGCCATCACGCAAAGTTGATTTCATGCGACTAGCAACGATGGTCAGCAGGTGGTCCCCGGTTTCGTGACCGTGGATATCGTTGATCTCCTTGAATCCATCAAGATCGAGATAGACAACGGCCAGACCTTGTTGCTGCCGATGAGCCTGAGCCATGGCTTGATGCAGGCGATCTGCCAGCAGTACACGGTTGGGTAGTTTCGTCAGGGCGTCATAGTGGGCAATATATTCCAGTTGTTGCTGATGCTCCCTCTGCATGGTGACATCCCGACCAACAGTCACCAACCCTTCTCGCTCACCGTCTGTATTGAATATGGGAATCTTACGGACATCATATAGATGCGTTTTCCCTGCCTTATCGACGATCTGTTCCTCGAATTTGCTAAGTCGTGCCTGTTGCCAGGTACATTCATCTTCTATGAGGCGTTGATGATGCGCCGCTTTGTATGCAGGTCGAATAATAGCGAGTTCTTGTTCAGTCTTACCTTGCCATTCGATCTCATCCAGTTTAAACAACTTTTTCGCTGCCTGATTAGTCACCAACCAGCGACCCTCTCCATCTTTGAAAAAGATGGTGTCAGGAAGCGCTTCGATCAAAGCAGTTTGACTGGCATTAACTTTCTCCAAGGCTCTCTCTATTTTCCTTCGATCGGTAATGTCGTGGACAATGGTAAACAGCAGGTTATGTCCGTCGGTTTGTATCGGTGTTGAGTAGACTTCCACATCCCTGATTTCGCCACTGGCAAGGCGGTGTTGGAAAAGAAAGTAGTTACATTTTTCTTTTAAGGCTCTTTCTCTCTCTTCCCGAATCTTCTCTTCAGACATCGTGTTGATATGACTGATAGGCATGCCGATCAGCTGCTTCAGGGGATAACCATAAAAGGTGGCTGCAGTGGTGTTTGCAGCCATAATCTCACCCGATGTGGGGGCTATCAGCAGCATCACTGAGGTATTATTTTCAAAAAAGCTGCGGAACCTCGCTTCACTCTCTTGTAACTCCGTTTGCAGCTGTTTGCGCTCTGTGAAATCGGTCAGGGTGCCAGATAGACCGGTTACCTTGCCGCTTGAATCCACGATTGGCTGAGCGTGGACCTCAATCCAGCGAAAACTGTCTGTTTTGTGTAGGCAGCGTATCTTTTGATGATGGAAGTCCTTGTTTTGTTGGATCAGTGAAGTAAAAAGATCTTCACACGAATGCTGGTCATCGGCGTGAATAAAATCTGTGAACAGCCTGTTCAGGCTCTCATCAAGCGGGAAGCCGGTCACCTTGCTCCATGCGGTGTTAAGAAAAGTCAATCGGGCCAGCGGATCGGTCTGAAAGATGACCTCTTTTATGTTGCTTACAACAGAATGGTAGCGGTGTTCACTGGCTTTCAGGTTTCGGTGTGCCTGCCAATGTTGGTAGATAAACAAGCCAATAAAAAGCAGCGACAGAAGTGCCAGAAAGGCGCTTATCGCAACCCAAAAGGCTCTTTTCTGTGCTGTTTCGCGTTCCAGAACGCCGAGCCATTCACTATGCAGGCGATC
Source organism: Candidatus Thiodiazotropha sp. (assembly GCA_023838465.1). Taxonomy (GTDB): domain Bacteria; phylum Pseudomonadota; class Gammaproteobacteria; order Chromatiales; family Chromatiaceae; genus Thiodiazotropha. The sequence continues at coordinate 8,036 of JAIVEQ010000043.1, read as the reverse complement.
ATAGGTTCCATCGACCATGACAATCGATAAGCCCTCATTGAGTTGAGAGAGGAGTTTCTTGTTTCCCTCGGTAACAGCGAAACAAAAGTCCTGACGCAGGCCATTTAAAGGTGCAATAGCGGTTTTTAGATTATCGATTTGTAGTTTCTCAATCAGATTGAGGCCCACCAGACGTTGGGCTACCACAGCATCCAGTTCACCCCTGGATAGCGCTAACAATACCTCCTCATAAGCTGGGGCGGTAACCAATTGGTTAGTGATCTTTTCGCGGCGCATGAATTCTTCCGCATTGTCGCCGTGCAATACACCAACCCGACGGTCACGAAGGTCTTCCAATGTCTTGATATTGTCTTCGTCGTCACGCACAAAGACCGCACCGTAGAGGCTGATGTAGGGAGTTGTAAAATCGAAAACTTCTTCTCGCTCAGGTGTGCGACCAACTAAAGGCAACGCCTCCAAGCGGCCTTTTTCAAGATCCAGCTTGATCTCTGACCAGGGTCTGACTTCAAAGGTCACTTTGCGGCCCATTGCATGAAGGGCCTCACGCATCAACTCAACCGAGAACCCTCCGGCACGGCCGTCATCGAGAACACTGGAAAAGGGTGGGTAATCTAGCTCGCTGGCCGATTTGACGGGGGCCGATTCTGCTGAGCTTGGAATAATAAACGAACTGGTGATTATCCATACCAGAATCGACATCCATGTGAGTTGCCCTTTTAAGCTGACAAGCATGGGGTTTTACTGCCAAGTGGAATCTTTAAGCGAGAGGCGGCACTTAAGATGGGCCTGTTGCCAGAAAAATGGGCTAGTCAGGCTGTTAATTGGAATGATTTCTACACGTCGCCTCATAGTGAGAACTATCGGCGTGAAAGAAGTTATCTTTACTGTCAAGGTAGGAAAATCGAGCTTCCTTGAGTCCGTCTGGCCTCAAGGTCGTCATGTGCTCGGGAAGCATCGGCGAGTGGATACTCCTTGAAGATATTCACATGAATCTCTCCTTGGCTGATTTTATTGAACAGTGCGCTGGCACTCCGTAGCAGTGACTGACGCTCTTTTACGTAATCGAACAGGGTCGGTCGAGTCAGGTAGAGTGATCCTTGGCGGCTGAGCTCGGTAATATCAAAAAGGGGTACTTCTCCAGAGGACTGGCCAAAAGAGACCAGCGTTCCACGCGGTGCAAGGCATGCGAGAGAGGCCTGAAAGGTTGCTTGGCCGACTGAATCATAGACCACGGACACGCCATTGCCTGCCGTGATTTGGTTGACACGCTCTACAATATTTTCCCGTTGGTAGTTGATGATATGCTGGCAGCCTGACTTTTTGGCGACAACCCCCTTCTCTTCACTGCCCACCGTTCCGATGACTACCGCCCCGATAGCGGTTGCCCACTGGCTGAGAATCTGACCGACACCACCGGCAGCCGCATGCAGCAGTAGGGTCTCCCCGGCCTTGACCGGATAGGTTCTGCAGACCAGATATTCTGCCGTCATACCCTTCAGCATCATTGCTGCAGCCTGTTTTTCACTGATTTCATCGGGTAGCTTGATTAATCGTTCAGCAGGAAAGTTTCGTGCCTCGGCATAGGCACCCAGGGGGCCACCGGCATAGGCAACCCTGTCTCCGATAGCAAACTCGCTTACACCCTCACCTATTGCCTCGATGACACCTGCTGCCTCCAGGCCTGGAATAAAAGGCAATGAGCCAGGAGGGTAGAGGCCGGTTCGGAAGTAGACATCCACAAAGTTGAGACCAATGGCCGTATGGCGCAGGCGGACTTCACCCGTTTCAGGATCGGAGAGTTCAACATTTTCCCAGTTGAGTACTTCGCTGCCGCCATGCCGGTGTACTTGGATGATGTGAGTCATGGCTATGTATCGCTCCTGTGCTTTGTTGAGAAAAGCCTGATTATCAACTGAACCCTCAGATTCAGGTTAAATTACAAGATAAGGGTTGCATAGAGGTTCAGTGCCGCAACCGAACAAAGAAACATCACCAGGCTATAGATCCCATTCCATTTAAGGCTATCCATACTTTTTTGGCCATAACGCCCCTGCATCGAGAGATTGATGCCGGAAAAGGGACTGCTGGCAACCCCGATGGCCCATGCCGACAGGAAGGTCATGGCCAGTAGCGTGCCGTTGGGTTGTAGAGGTACCAGCAGGGTGCCAAGTGCCGCAATATTGATCACTGGGTGTACCCCGGCGATGGAGGTGATCAGCATGAAGAGCAGTGTCAGGCTGGCTTCAATACCGCCGAAACTGGCAAATGGCAGCCAGTCGCCAAATCCTTGGAATACGACATTCAAGCCTGCAGCCATCACACCGGCGGCCAGAAACAGGCTCAGCTCATTGTGCATACCAGGCATCTCCTGGGTGATGTGCTGGCGTAGCAACGGTAAGGGTTGATGACGATTGAGTGTGACTACCAACAGGGCGAGGCTAGGACTCAAAAGGCAGATAATTCCCAGGATATGCCAAGCCGGTCTGACTTGGTGTAGTACCAGCACGGCCAGTGCCAGTATCGCAGGTAACGCCAGTGCAGAAGGGTGCATGGGATAGCCGACAAAACGCTGCTGGTCTCGACGATTGAAACCAGTGACCATTAAAGCGATAACAGCGAGAGGGATACCCATCAACCAGACCTGTTCGAGTTTGGCGCCAGGTGCGTAGGTCATGGCTGCCGCCATGGCTGCGAAGAAGGGTGACCAGAATGCGGCAGAAGCAAATCCGCGGGTCAGTACGATGCTCTGTGCTGGACTTAGCTGTCCCGGTCCCTGGACACGATCGCCGATGATGAAGACTGACGAGAGATTGATAACCGCACCAAAAAGATGGACGCCAAGCAAGGTCGACCAAATGGCTCGTCTACCCTGGGGCAGACGCTCATCATTATCAGTCCCGGGGCGGGTGATCAGGCGAAGAAAACTGACCGCTGCCAGCATGGATAGTAACAGGGCGTTGCCCGATAGCATCATCGACCAGTCGGGTGTGAGCTGCTGCATGAACCCCCAGAGAATACACAGCAGACCGATGAAGATGAGAATAATCACCTGACGGCGGGTATGGGGTGGGATTTCACTCCACACCATCACCCCGGCAGACCAAGTCAAAAGGCCGGCCCAGCTTTTGGGATGGAGGGGCCAAAGCGTACTGATTGCTGTGCTGATGACAGCCGCCAGCAGCAGCCACCCGGCAAGGGCGCGGCGTTTGCTCACAGGATGAAGGCCAAGGCGATAGGAATGACAAGCAGACTGGCGAGATTCCCGAAAGCAACCATTGCCGCCACCTCATCCGGGGATTGCCGATAGCTCTCTGCCAGCAGATAGTTCATCACTGCCGGGGGCAGTATTGAGAAGAGCAACAGGATATCGCGCATCTGTTCACTGGGCTGTAACCAGGTGATGGCGACCCAAGCGCCAATCAGGCCACTGAGAGGACATAACAGGGCGCCTACCATCCCGGATTTCCAGTGGCGTAGATCCAGGTGAATCAAGCGAATGCCGAGGGAGACCAGCATTAAAGGAATAGCCACTTCGGAAAGCATGGCCAGGCCGGGCAACAGTAGGCTCGGTGTGTGCCAGTCGAAAGCATAGGCAATAACACCTGCCAATGTGGCGAGAAAAACCGGGTTTCGTAATAGTTCGTAGGGGTGAAACCGGCCACTGACCAACCATATTCCCACACTGAAATGAAGACTCATCGTAACAACAAAGGCAACAACCGAGAGAGGAAGCAGTTGCTCGCCGAACGCCAGTGCAGCCAGGGGCAGACCTAAATTGCCGGAGTTACTGAACATCATCGAAGGCAACATGACCCGCGCTCGAATACCCAATAATCTTGCCACAGGCCATGAGACGATACCGGAGATAAGTACAATCAGCAGTGTGCCCCAGGCAATAGTCTGCCATTGGGAGGCATCGGGGATTTTTTCAGAGAGTACATAGAAAAGCAGGGCCGGCACGAACAGTTGCATATTGATACGGTTGACCGACAGGATGTCTGTACCGCTGATACGGCCATAGAGATAGCCTAGGGCCGCAATACCGAATACCGGTATAGTCACCTGCAGAATTTGTAGGAACAAACCCGAATGCATTGAGATCGACCCGGTTATAAGGGGATGATGTTGGGAGTGCGGTCTGCGGAACGGGTCATTCTAACAAAGAGCCGTTCTCCCGTTTCTTCAGTCGGTAGGCCAACTGAGGTCGGGTGATCCCCAGAATACGTGCTGCCTGACTTAGATTGCCTTTTGCTTTCTTTACCGCTGTCTCAAGCAATAGGGTCTCCATCTCTTCAAGGCTTGTCGACTGGTCAATGACTTGACCAACCAGGGATTCCACATCCCCTTCTTCCCTGCTCAACGATGGGTGTAGGGCAGGTGCATCCTTGTTGATGTTGAGGCATGGAAACAGATCCTTGAGGTCGATGGCATCTCCGACAGCGACAATGATGACACCCCGTTCAATCATATTCTCAAGCTCACGGATGTTGCCCGGCCAGTTGTAATCCTTAAGTGCCTGCAGTGCTCTTTCGGTAATCCCGTCGACACGTTTGCCATGCCTGGCTGTGTACTTTTCAAGAAAGTGGGTCACCAGTAGTTCGATATCATCCTTTCGTTCACGCAGGGGAGGAATAATGACCGGGTAGATATTCAGCCGATAGTAGAGATCGGAGCGAAAACGGCCTGCCGCAACAGCCTCCTGCAGGTCGACGTTGGTAGCGGCCACCACACGCACATCGACCTTGCGGGTGCGTGTGTCGCCCACCCGTTCGATCTCCCCTTCCTGCAGTACGCGAAGTAACTTGGCTTGTGCGTTCATGGAGAGTTCACCCACTTCATCAAGGAAGAGGGTGCCGCCATGAGCACGCTCGAAACGTCCAGGACGTGATTGATGGGCGCCGGTATAGGCTCCCTTTTCCACACCAAAAAGCTCGGGTTCAATCAGTTCCTCTGGAATGGTCGTGCAGTTGATGGCAATGAAAGGGCTCTTCGCCAGTGGACTGATACTGTGTAGGGCGCGGGCGAACATCTCCTTGCCTACACCGGTTTCACCCAATAGCAATACAGTGACATGGCTGTCTGCCACTTTACGCAACATATCGCAGGCCTGGATGAAGGGTTGAGAGGCACCCACCATATCGCCAATACCTGTATCCTCTTGTAGCGAGTCACGCAGATGGTTGACCTCATCCTGTAAAGCCAGGAGCTGTTCAGCCATCGGATCAGGACGGTAGTGGCGACGCTCCTCTTCGGCGTTGTCCCAATCTTCGATGGGCTTGCCGATGATGCGGCAGTGGCGATCACCCTTGGCCCGGCAATCGACCTCCCGATAGGCAATGAAGCGACCCATGATCTCACTGGTATAGCCAGAGGCGTATCCGATCTGGGTCCAGCAGACTGGATCAGGATGGATGCCGAACAGTTTCAGATGCTCATCGGCTTCATGGGAGTTCTCCCATAGAAATTCACCGTAGAAGTGGCGCTGACGTATATCGATATCGACTTTGATCGGTTTGACATGTACGACGCCCTCCAGGGTATGCAGACGCGGTCCCATCATGAGCAACTCTTCATCGTTGGATTCCGGCAGCAGCTTACGCGCCAGCTCTGCGTCCTTGGCACCGGAAGCATATCCCATACGTGTCAATACACCCTGTGCACGGTCCATTCCCAGCGTGTCCATCAGTTCTTTACGTAGAGCACCCATCGCATGGGTATGCATTAAAACCATACGCTGGTCGTTGAGCAGGATGGTGCCTGCATCGAATGTCAGGTGCAGATTGCGATCCTCTGTGGGTAGGCCGGCAATGCTGATTTGGGATGACATGTCTCCTCCAACCGGTTTCATTGTGTTCACCGATGCTTCTTGTAGCAGTAATGATCATCCTTGAAGGGTTCTGCAGTGATACCCCGCGTGGATAGTTAGGGCTCAATAACTTTATAGCTCGGCTTTGCCATTTTATCAAATCATAAAATGCGGGATGTTGAAACTCAATTTTCAGGAGATGCGAATATAAATCCACACATTATTTGTGCTGATCGAGCCAAATAAGAGTGCAAGGTTGTCTATTTGGTTAAATGATCAATTTGGTGAGCTGTTTTTTACCTGATGGTTAAACAGTCATGCTCTCCATTACAGGACAGAGATAGATAATATGCATATATATCAATAAGTTATTAGTTTTAGCGCGCATTCTGCCCTATTTTCAAGACCAGAAACAGGAGTGAGAAGCCCAGCAGAGGCTTCCAGGCGCAGCTTTTAGGAGGATGCAATGGGAGAGTATGTGCCGGAAATCGGCAAGGCCTATATCAGAGTGACCGGAGAGTGACTTCGGAATTTTGTGGAGTTTGAGTTCTCCATTTCGGAAAAGGTGGTTGATGGTGATCTGCAACTGGCTTCTTTCCTGACCTGTGGGATGAAGACTCATGACCTGGCCCTTATCCGCCATGTGGAGAAGGGCAAGCTCTATCATGCCTCATTTCTGCTGGGGTTCTGGGAAGAGGTATTAAGGGCGGCCAACATTATCGGTAAGCATAAGATCTCAATCGATATCGGCCCCACACGTCATGGAATCACCCGTGGTCGGACTATCTATTTCTTCGATCCCTCAGGAAACCGTAGTGAGGTTTTTCACGGCTCCTATGATTGGTATCCGGATCACGAACCGATCACCTGGACAGCTGACGAACTGGGTGGTGCAATCTTCTATCATGACCAAAAACTCAATGAGCGGTTTCTCAGTGTTGTAACATAGAAAAATCAACCAGGTTTTCTGATTGAATAAAAATGCCCCAACATTGGGGCTTTTTATTATTGTATCTGGTGCCTGTGTAGAATCAGCCGTCTTACGGTGGGGCAGAGCCCCACCAACCTCTTGATGAACAAGACAAAGACTTTTCGGACTTGGTGGTTAAATTGTAGATAGTCTCGCTAGACGATAGGTGTAAAACCAGGGTACAGGCCAATGAAATTTATTCCAGACAGTAGTGGTCTTTCGCCAGGTTGACATGGCATTATTGGAATATATGTTCCAACATGGAAACTAGCTAGTCAAACTAAGCGCTTAGTGAGCTAGAGGGTATCTTGTCCTGCATTGGCGAATGTCTTTTAAAGAAGTATTGTCGATTTTTTCGGTAGGAAAAATTGGCAATTTGTTTTTAATGGTGAAGTTGTACAGCATTAACGGCGTGACAACAAAAGTACCTATCAGTGCCAGTAACATGACCAGTGCGCTGAGCATACCAAACAGGGCAACGGGTGGAAAATTAGAGAAGGTCAAAGTGGCAAAACCCATTGCAAGTGCAATAGCCGTTACGAAGATGGGACGTGATTCCTGCTGGATGACTTGAGCGAGCGCCTCCATCTGCAATAGTCCCTCATTTATCAGGCGTTGGTAGCGCACCATGAAATGCATGGTGTGGTCGACACAGATACCCAGGGCGATAGCGGCGACCATGGCTGTTCCGGTATCCAGGGCAATCTCAAAATAGCCCATAACACCAAACAGGACGAGGATGGGGAACAGGTTGGCAATGACAGCTACAAGGCCAATCTTTGTATTCATCAGTAGTAGAGTGACGAGTAGAAAAATGACTGTCAGCATAAGCAATAGTGAGCGTGTCTGACCATCAGCCATGTAGTCAACAGCCTGGCTGTTGAGATAGCTGCCTCCTGTCACAACGACTTCAAGTTGTGGATCGATAGATTCACGGGAGAATTGCATAATATCCTGCACTGCCTGATTAAGCAGGCTGGATGAATCTATCCCGTGCCTGACAATAATCTTGGCGCTACTGAAGTCCGGGGAGACGAATGACCTGGCATTCGCGTGACCCAACAGTGACATATATTCGCTGATGACTTCATCATTGTCAGGTAGATAGATCTTGTTCGGATGTTCGCCATCGATACCGCTATGCACTACGCCGATGAAATCTGCAAACGAGAAGCTCTTGTCATAAAGGCCAGTCTGCTCAAGATAGTCCTGTAATATCTGTAGCTGCTCCAGTTGATGGATTTTCAGGAATGCATCCTT
>JAIVEQ010000042.1 GCA_023838465.1 Candidatus Thiodiazotropha sp. | reverse complement strand
AACAACAGACCAAGAAAATGTCTTGGCATGAAAACACCTAATCAGGTATTTTTAGGAATCAACCCACCGGTTGCACTTGCGAGTTGAATCCTCGTTATAATATTATATTTTATACTCTCTAATTTAGCTGTACTGGGGTTCATTAAATTTAGCAACCAAGCTTTGGTCCAAGGACTTGAATGGTATCAAATTGATCATCTATTAAAGATCATTTCGAAGCAACAGGGATTACCTTATTGGCTATATACATCAGTAGCTACTGGATGGGTGATTAGTACCATTATAACACTTGTTCTTCTTATAAGTTTTTTCAAGCTTTCCAGTATATTTTCGAGCGATGAAATCAGATCAATCACCCTATGGCAGCACATTTCAAAAAACAATCAACTTCGATTCAATAACATGTTCAATAATAAAACTCCTAGCACAAATCAGCATTCTGTAAATGTCACTATTGTATCTCTTATAGTTATAGTCGTTTTATTTACAACATATTCATACTACCTAGCGAATGATTTACGACTCGGCATTCCTCCTGATGAGATAGCACACCTATCAAAGATCTCACATATGAATCAGAATTGGGGCGCCTTCAAACCATTACAGGAACAATTATGTACTCATGGTGGAAAGCAGAGATATGATCCAAACTATCTTTCACATCCTCCACTTTATTATTTACTTTCTGCCGTCTTTACAGATAAGGATGATTGTACTGTGGTATCAGACTACTACAGCCTCAGAATGCTCAGCATTACCTTCTCTGTACTAGCTTTGTGTTTGTTCATATTTGGCGTACAAAAATTAAATCGCGATAATTCTGCAGTTATCTTGTACGCCCTATTTATTACTTCTATTCCAATATTTCCCTACATATCTGCAGCAGTCAACAACGATAGTCTCGCGATACTTTCTTTCTCAATCTTATTGTTTGGCTGGTTTCACTTATATGCAAACAGCAAATCGAATATATCCTCAATAATCATAGCATTCGGCCTAGCACTATGCCTTCTCACAAAGGCGACAGCAGGCTTACAGGCAATTATATTTAGTCTAACTTTACTTGTAATCACACCATCGAACTTAAGAAAGTCATTACTTACTCCAAATAGATACATGCTCTATTATTCAGCAATTCTGCTTGTACCACTTATTTACTTCATATATACCAAACTTGCATTTACTTCGTTTCTGCCTTCCGGAACCTCCCTGCTTGACTCCTACTGGGAAAAATCAAATTCCTCTATGAACTTAAGCAGTTATTTTAATCACTATTCACAAGCATTGTTTAAATCCTTCACTGGTATTACATCTCACGCCTCTATATACAAACAAAATGCATTTCAGTCGTATGGCATTATATTAATGGTTTTAATATCCATCTCACAGATATTTCGAAAACCTAAAGACAAGAATATGCAGTACTTATGGATCATCTTTACTGCTGGCGTTTTTACCACTTTAATCTTTACAGTGACTCACTTCAGCATTGTCTACACTAAATATTTGCACTACGGTTATCCTGGTGGTGTGCAATTTAGATATTTTTTCCCACTCATTCCTGTAATTGCTATCGGCTATATCCTCTGGCATACACATACAAACCGTATAAATAAATTTCTTGCGGCAGCGCTGATTGCTCCATCATTATTTTGGGGTAATATATTCTTTTATTATGATAACAGCGACAAGCACGCAACGCCTCAACATGAACACATCAGTGCAACACCAGTAGAAGGTACACACATTGAGTATAAAAATGGTGAAATAATGATAGCAGGCCCCTTAGTAACTTGCGAAGAAAATGGGTCACCAATACTGATTACATACTATAATAATGACATTTATTCCGCAGATTCAATGTTACTTAGTAGCAACGATTTCAAACTGAACTATCAAACACCATTTACTTGTAAACAGTATCAACAGGAAATTAATAACATTATGCTTATACAATTTTGTGCAATCAATGAAAAATACATTCTCGCGTTAAATAATCTCACTAGCTGTCAATAAATAAAATGCTTTATAAAACTTACATATTCATCCTTGTTGCTTGTTGCCTTTTTAATTTTGGCTGTGGCCAGAAAGGACCTCTTTATCCAGCTCCATCTAATAAAAGCTCTAACTTAGCTGTAGAGGTAAATCATTGAAACTATCATTCACAAAGATGCAAGGTCTGGGAAATGACTTTGTGGTTTTCGATGCCATAAATCAAAAAGTACAATTAACTCCTGCGGTATGCCGAGAAATAGCTGACAGACATTTCGGTATAGGCTGCGATCAGATCTTACTCATCGAACCTCCACACACAGTAAACACCGATTTCCATTACCGCATATTCAATGCAGATGGCTCAGAAGTTGAAGCCTGTGGCAACGGTGCCCGCTGTTTCGCGCTGTTTATCAGAGAGAAGTCACTGTGCGATAAAAATATTATATCTGTTGGCACCATGGCTGGCAGAATTATTCTCAAACATCAACCTGATGGATACATTGAAGTGGATATGGGAATACCGATATTCAAACCCTCGTGCATACCATTCGAGACACCACAACAGGCCAAATCTTACAGCCTCAATGTAGGTGGCGACAAAATCAACCTCTGTGCCCTTTCAATGGGCAATCCACACGCCGTAATCATCGTTCCCGATATCATACAAGCTCCAGTTAGCCGTCTTGGCCCTCTCATTGAAAACAATGCTGCATTTCCACAAAAAACCAATGTCGGCTTTATGCAGATTGTGCAGCGCTCAGAGATTCATTTAAGAGTATACGAACGAGGCACCGGGGAAACCCTTGCCTGCGGCACCGGCGCCAGCGCTGCAGTCGTTGCCGGCCGAATACTCGGTTTGCTTGATGAGCGGATCCTTGTGCATCTACCTGGCGGCGATCTTGTGGTAAAGTGGCATTCAGAAGGCCAGCCCGTACTCATACAAGGTCCCGCAGAGACCGTGTACGAAGGAACCATCGAATTATGAACCAAAAAGCACCTACAAAAACTACTGATAATAATGACATTGAGGATCAGGTAGCCACCTATCTTAATGATCATCCAGATTTCTTTATTCACCATGATGATCTACTTGGTCAGATAGAGATCCCTCATCAAAGTGGCGCCGCGGTCTCGCTTATTGAGCGCCAGGTCGAGACGCTGCGAGGTCAGCTTCATGAATCCCAGAAGCAGCTGTCCCAATTACTAAAAGTCGCCCGCAACAATGAGTTACTTCAGGAGCGGATGCATCGTCTCACCCTGGAATTAATCGATGCAGCAACCTTTGAAGAGGTATTGAACGCCCTGGAAGACGAGTTGCATGACGACTTTAAGGCCGATGCAGTTGAGTTAAGACTCTTCTCCTCCAGCCATCTGGATGAGCATCTGGATGAGGAATTGAGCAGCCAGGTGGCAACATTCGAACAGTTTTTTAATAAAAACCAGCCTATCTGCGGAAAACTGGATCAGCATCAGCTTGATTATATTTTTGGTACTGAGGGTGACCGGATTGCCTCAACCGCTTTGATACCACTTAAAAGCGATGGTGTGCTTGGTCTTTTAGCCATCGGCAGCTGCGATCCTAAACGCTTCGCACCTCACCATGGTACTGACTTTCTGACCCGCCTTGGAGAGATTATCAGCCGAACACTGCAAGCGGTGTCGTTGCCTGGCATATAATGCCGGTGTCAACTCCTCGACAGCTCAAGCTACAGGAGTGGACAGAACGGTTTCTCAACTATTTACGGAATGAGCGTCGCCTCTCACCCCTCACCCTGGAGAGTTACAATCGGGATCTGAATGCAGCAATTCTGTGGCTGGAAAAACAGCAGATCGATAACTGGGCCAAACTCTCTCAACACCATATACGGCAGCTTATCGCAACCAGACATCGCCAGGGATATGCAGCAAAGAGTCTGCACCGCCAGTTATCAAGTCTGCGCAGCCTGTTCAATTTTCTGCTCCGGGAACGACAAGTGGAAGCCAATCCAGCACTCGGTGTACGGGCTCCCAAGGTGCGACGCAAGCTCCCCATTACCCTTGACCCAGACCAGGTCAGTCATCTACTCGAGATAGACGATGATTCAGCTGTCGCCTTACGCGACCGCGCCATCATGGAACTCTTCTACTCTTCAGGTCTACGATTAGCGGAACTCATCAGCCTTAATCTGTCAGACATCGACCTCAAGGAACAGATGGTGGAGGTCACCGGTAAGGGGGACAAGACACGACGTGTTCCAGTAGGCAAGCTTGCCAAGGAGGCAATCCAACGGTGGCTTGCCATCAGACAACAGATGGCGTCATTAGATGAGCAGGCACTGTTCGTTGGCGTACGCGGTAAACGTATCAGTCGCGGCACTATCCATCGCCAGTTGCATGCCTGGTCGATACTACAAGGGGCACCACGCAACATCCATCCACATCTATTGCGTCACTCCTTTGCCAGCCACCTGCTGGAATCTTCTGGCGACCTGCGTGCGGTGCAGGAGTTATTGGGGCATGCCAACATCAGCACCACACAGATCTACACTCATCTCGATTTCCAACATTTGGCAGAAGTCTATGACAAGGCCCACCCGCGAGCGAAAAAAAAGGGTGATTAATCTACTTCGGCCCTGTTCCCCATCTTTCCAGAGATTTCCTGAAAATAGTCTATAAACCGCTGCTGAAATCTACGCAGGTACTTGTCCCGTCGATAACCGATCTTAGTCACTTCCCATGTAAAAAGATGGCTCAAGTCCTGTTTCCCCAGTTCGTTATCCTTTTCGAATTCATAGGCAAGATCAGCAATAATGCCGATTCCCATACCTTCTCTGACATAAGTCTTGATTACATCCGTATCGGTCGCACTCAACACTATATGAGGTACCAGACCCGCCATACCAAAGGTGTCGTTAAGATGTCCACGACCCGTAAATCCTGCCACATAGGTAATAATCGGATACTGACAGAGTGCTTCAAGGGTGATCTTCTCCTGCAACAGTATGGGGTGTGATTTAGGCGCAATCAGACACCGGTTCCAACGATTGCAGGGAATGGCAAACAGGGAAGGATTATCACTCAGTGCTTCGGTGCAGATAGCAAAATCGACCTTGTCGTGAACCGCCATATCGACCAACTGCTGGGGGGTTCCCTCCAGAATCTGTAATTCTACAATCGGATAGCTCTGACTGAACTGGCGGATGATAGGGGGCAATACATAGCGGGCTTGCGTGTGTGTGGTGCCGATTCGCAGGATACCTCTCTCTTCTGAGATGTGATCCTGTCCCACTGCCATGATATTGACCGTATCGGCAAGGATCTTACGGGCATAGTGCACGACCGTTTCCCCTGTCTCAGTCAACCCGACAAGCCGCTTGCCGTGTCGCAGAAACAACCTGACACCCAGATTATTCTCCAGTTGCTTGAGTTGCTGTGAGACGGCGGGTTGGACCAAATGCTGACGCTGTGCCGTTCGACTCACGCTGAAGTCATTTTCAACCAGGATGATCAGTGACTTGAGCTGCCTGAGTTCCATATCAATAATATTAATATAATTGAATTATATATTATTTTACATAATTAACCCTGATAGGGATACTGGTCAATGTGAACTCAGCCAGACGCTGAACTCACCCCGACGAGAGCGACTCACGGCCTGCATCGGCTGTTAATTAAAAAACGCTCACGGGATGCTGTAAAAACCATAACGCCGACTTTTCCGGCAGCAAGAACAAACACGCACTATCTTTTTGTTCAATAGGTGAACGGATTAATCCAATCCGTCAGGTTCGTCCGCCAGCTCAAAAGGCAGGCGGGTAATCTACCCCATAGGAGAAAAGACCAATGTTTCAGATCCGCATCCACGGACGCGGTGGCCAGGGCGTCGTCTCTGCCGCCGAAATGCTCTCAGTTGCCGCCTTTCTCGAAGGCAAACACGCCCAGGCAGTACCCAGTTTCGGCTCCGAACGTATGGGCGCACCCGTCGTGGCATTCTGCCGTATCGACGACCATCCGATCCGTCTCCGCGAGCCGGTTCTCGAGCCGGATATCCTGATTATCCAGGATCCGACCCTGTTTAATGCCATCGATGTCTTCAACGGATTGACCCATGATGGCCATCTGCTCATCAACACCGGGAAATCTATCGAAGCCCTTGGTATTGAAAATGCGATCGAGCACTTGCCCGACAGACATGTCTGTACCGTGCCTGCTACTGACATCGCACTAACCCATGTCAAGCGACCCGTACCCAATGCGGTGCTGTTGGGCGCCCTCTCTGCCATCACCGGTGTCATCAAGATTGAATCGGTGATCGAAGCCATTGAAACCAAATTCCCAGGCAAGGTCGGTCAGGCCAACATCACTGCAGCCAAGGTTGCTTACGAAATGGCGCAATCGTCTCACCCACAGGAGGCCACTCATGCTTAAACAGATCGAAGGCTCACACGGCATTGCCGAAGCGGTGGCAATGTGTCGTCCAGAAGTCATCTGCGCCTACCCCATCACCCCACAGACACACATCGTAGAAGACCTGGGTACAATGGTAAAAAGCGGTAACCTCAGCAAGTGTGAATTCATCAATGTGGAATCAGAATTTGCCGCCCTCTCGGTGGCTATTGGCTCCTCCGCCGCTGGCGCCCGTTCCTATACCGCTACTGCCAGCCAAGGCCTGCTCTACATGGCTGAGGCGGTCTACAACGCCTCTGGTCTTGGACTACCGATCGTGATGACCGTGGGTAACCGGGCAATCGGCGCACCCATCAATATCTGGAATGACCAATCTGACTCCATGTCGATGCGTGATGCGGGCTGGATTCAGCTCTTCGCCGAAACCAACCAGGAGGCCCTCGATCTACACATCCAGGCTTTCCGTATCGCTGAGACCCTAAGCATTCCAGTGATGGTTTGTGTTGATGGTTTCATTCTTACCCATGCCTTCGAGCGCATAGATATCCCGGAACAGGCACAGGTCGATCAGTTTTTACCCCCTTTCGAGCCTCGTCAGGTATTGGATCCGGACGAACCCATCTCCCTGGGTGCGATGGTCGGTCCAGAGGCCTTCACTGATGTTCGCTATCTGGCCCATCATAAACAGATGCAGGCACTGGAGCTGATCCCTGAGATCGCCGATGATTTCAAGAACATTTTTGGCCGGGATTCCGGCGGGCTGATTTCCAGCTACCGCACTGAGGATGCAGAGACCCTCATCGTCACGCTTGGTTCTGTTATTGGTACCATCGCCGATGTCATCGATAGCATGCGTGATGCGGGACAAAAGATTGGTGCCGTCACGCTGCGCTGTTACCGCCCCTTTCCCACCGCTGCGCTAAGAGAGGCCCTCAAGGATTGCCAACGTGTGGTTGTTTTCGAAAAATGCCTGGCTGTCGGTATGGGCGGCATTGTCGCCAGTAATGTACGCATGTCGACCCGGGGGCTCACCACCCCGGTCTATACCGTCATCGGTGGCCTCGGTGGACGCCCCATCACCTGCAAGTCGCTTAAGCTTCTGTTCGAGAAAGCGATACAGGACGAACTGGATGAGATCACCTTTCTTGATATCAAGTGTGACATCGTCGAACGAGAACTGGCACGGGAGAGAGATCATACCCGGTCTGGTGCTGCGGCGGAAAATATCCTGCGTGAGGCTGGCGTTGTCGACGCTGCCAAAACAGCCTGAGGAGAAGACTCATGCCACATCAACAAGTAAAGTTCTATCAGACCGGTACACTCACCGTCGGTAATCGGCTGCTCGATGAAGCCCATCGTACGGTACAGGCGACTATGGATCGCTCAAACTCACTTGACTCCGGCCATCGCGCCTGTCAGGGATGCGGTGAGGCATTAGGTGCGCGATACGCCATCGATGCCGCCATGCGCGCCACCAACAATCAGCTTATCGCTGCCAACGCGACCGGGTGCCTGGAGGTCTTCACCACCCCCTATCCCGAATCGGCCTGGCGCATCCCCTGGATACACTCCCTGTTTGGTAACGCCCCCTCTGTCGCCACTGGCATTGCCGCCGCCATGCGTGTCAAAGGGCGAGAAAATGTCAGGGTCATCGCCCAAGGGGGAGACGGAGGCACCACCGATATTGGTTTTGGTGCCCTCTCCGGCATGTTCGAGCGCAATGACGACGTACTCTATATCTGTTACGACAACCAGGCTTATATGAATACCGGCGTACAGCGTTCGTCTGCCACACCTGGGGGTGCTCGCACCGCCACCACAATGCCTGTAGGCACTGAGCCGGGTGCAGATTTCGACAAAGGTAAGAATGTCCCGCTGATCGCCATGGCACACGGCATCCCCTATGTCGCCACCGCCAGTGTCGATCGTCTCCACGACCTGGAGGCCAAAGTGGAGAAAGCGATGTCTATGCACGGCGCACGTTATATACAGGTCTTTGTGCCCTGCCCCCTGGGGTGGGGATCTAAACCTGCCGATACCGTTAAGATAGCCAGGCTGGCAGTTGAGAGTGGACTCTACCCCCTTTTCGAAGCGGAGTATGGTGAAATCGTCGCCTCCACCAAGATCCGCCGTAAGGTACCGGTCTCGGAATATCTCAAGATCCAACGCCGTTTCGCCCACACCCTAAAGAACGAAGCACAACTTGCCCGCATCCAGGCAGTAGCGGACCAGCATATCCGCCGCTTCGGCCTCATCGACGAGCAGGGAGACTGACCATGAAAAAACCGTTTGCCATAACCCTTGATGTCGGCAGCAGCCTGCTCAACAAGACCGGCTCATGGCGTACCGAAAAACCGGTCTATCTCGATCGCCTGCCCCCCTGCAACAATGCCTGCCCAGCCGGCGAGAATATTCAGGAGTGGCTCTACCACAGCGAGGAGGGTCATTACGAGAAGGCTTGGCGGGAGATTATGCTTAACAATCCCTTCCCTGCTGTCATGGGCCGGGTCTGTTATCACCCTTGTGAGAAGGCATGTAACCGGGTCCATGTAGACGACGCAGTTGGTATCAACTCGGTGGAGCGTTTTCTCGGCGACCAAGCACTGCGTCAAGGCTGGAAGGTTGAACCAGGAGAGGAGACCGGTAAGCGGGTGATGGTGGTTGGAGCCGGTCCCGCTGGACTCGCCTGCGCCTACCACCTGCGCCGCTTCGGCCACCAGGTCACCGTCTATGAGGCCTCTGCCCAGGCAGGCGGCATGGTGCGCTACGGCATCCCTAAATACCGCATGCCGCGAGAGAAGCTGAAGGCAGAGATCCAGCGCATCGAGGCAATGGGGGTGGAGATCGTGCTCAATACCCGCATTGATGACATCCAGGGTTTTAAACAGGCCAAAGGGTTTGATGGGGTGTTTCTCGCGATCGGTGCACAGCATGCCAAGCGGATCGAGATTCCGTCGGACGACAGCCTACCGGTGCTTGACGCGGCCAACCTGTTACGCGCCGTCGAAGAGGAGGAGCATGTTGCACTACGTGGCACTGTGGTGGTCTACGGCGGTGGCAATAGTGCCATCGACGTGGCCCGGACAGCCATTCGCATGGGTGCGACAAAGGTCACTCTAGTGGTCTACGAATCACGTGAAAAGATGCCTGCCCATGAAATGGAAATTCGAGAGGCCTTGGAGGAAGGGGTGGAGATCTTGCCCCTCCACGCGATCCGAGAGATCCATGACCACAGCCTCAAGCTAGAGCGGATGGTTGATGGCGAGGGTCAGTGGCCACAGCCAACCGGCCAGTTCGAGACCTTTACTGCAGACGTATTAGTGCAGGCCCTGGGACAGCACATCGATACTTCACTGGTTGAACCTGTGGATGGCGTTTCTATCGAAGCCGATGCGGTTCTGATTGACCGTCATATGATGACCGGAGCTGAAGGCATCTTCGCCGGTGGCGACATGGTGCCTTCTGCCAGAACTGTCACCACGGCCATTGGGCACGGCAAACAGGCGGCGCTCAACATCAATAGCTGGCTGAAGGAAGAAAGCTATCTCAAACCAGTAAAGCACGAGATTGTGGACATCGACAAGATGAACACCTGGTACTACTCCGATGCACCTCGCACTGTACGTCCGATGCTCGATATCGTGCGGCGCCAGAGTGGCTTCGCCGAGGTGGTGGGTGACCTGGATGAGGTCAATGCCGCCTACGAGGCACGCCGCTGCATGTCCTGCGGTAACTGTTTTGAGTGCGACAACTGCTATGGTGTGTGCCCTGACAATGCCATCACCAAATTGGGTCCCGGAAAACGCTTCGAAATCAAATACGACTACTGCAAAGGGTGTGGCATGTGTGCTACTGAGTGCCCTTGCGGTGCCATCAAGATGGAGATAGAGAGTATCTGATTAAGCCATGTTGCCAGGGAAGGCTTTTTTCAGCCGTTTTGTTGTGACTCGTTATGCCAGACTGTTCTTGCTGCATCACTCAGTACATCCCATTTATCTCGTTTCGGTCACTCTTTACCAAATACAAACCTAGGCCGCAGCCAATGGACCATCAGCGGCAATACCATCAAAGCAATGATCACATCCATGATCAATGCTTCCGATATATAGAGACTGACCGACCAGAGATTGGCCAATTCAGTATTCATCAATGGGATGAAACTACCCAGCAGAACCACCATGGAAATAATGATCGCTGAACCGGTGGTCTCCAAGGTTGTCTGCAGTGCCGCTTGCCAATCCTCCCCGGAAGCACGCATCTCCTCCCGCAGGCGCGACACCATGTAGACCCCATAGTCCACACCCAATCCCATCGCGATACTCAGTGCTACCTGGACATGAAATGCCAGATTGGCTGACCATTCACCCATGGAACTCATGTAGGCACCCAGGCCATATTGGGTCATCAGGGTAATAAAACAGAGGCTGATCAGGATGCAGGCAATCATCCACGAACGGAACATGATCAAGGTCATTAGAAAGACAGTTAACGAAGTTGCAACAGGCGCATTCAACCACTCTTTGAAAGCGACATCGCGGGTCGCTTCAGTGACACCGAGAAATCCGCCAATGGCAGCCTTACCGGGAATGGTGTCTCCGGTAACGATAGTACGCGTGCCTGCCTTGTTGTCAGAGGGAATGGTAATGCGCTCTCCCCCCTCTATGCCCACTGTCAATTGATCCATGCCAGGATCCGACCCATGATCATGTAGGTAGCGCTGGATATCGAGGATGGTCTGATGGGTCTGTTTCGGGTCCATAGTATTGACGAATCCAACGATGATCCCTTCATCCCAGCTACGGGTATTGACGAACGAATCGAGTTCGCCGGCTTCTGCGCTGGTATTCAACATGCCATTGTAGAGCTGTACCGTCTGGTCGGGATCCGGGAACTGCTCATCATGCGCTGAGAGTTGATAGGCGTAGGCATTGTTCCGCATATGCTCGATAGTGGGAATGGCAAACAGATTCATATGCCCCATCGGCAGCTCACCTGTTGGGGCATTGAGCATCATGTTGAGGGTTTTGGCAAACTGCACATAAGAGGCGGTGTAACCGATATTCGGGTGGCCACGCAACCAATCCTCGAAGGTTGACAGGGCACCCAGCACCTCAGCCTGATTGAAGATACCTTGAGGTGGATCCTCCAGTTCATCAAAGCAGTGATCGGCATCCAGTACCCGCTCACCCGCCTCATTCCAGGCATCCACTCCACAGGGAGGAAGTGTGCCTTGCTTGGAACGAATCACCATATTCGCTGTAATCACACCCGGCATCATGCTAGACAGGGATCGCAGATCGGCGATCGCCTTGACCTCACCATTCCCGGTCAGTAGCTCACCCAACAGGTAGTGGTCCTTGTAGGCTGCCCGGGGATAGTGGATACCCTTCTCCACCCCGGGCATGATATCGAATTCATCCTGGATTCGTGCAATCTCTGGATCGGCACGCCCCGCTTCACCGGCCAGGAGGGCAGCGAAGCCACGATCCAGCTCTGCCAGGTTGGCAGAGAGTAACCAAACCCCGATCACTGCAACGACGGGTATCCACTTCGTTGGACCCGTCAGCATCCCAGTCAGCCCTTTTGCCAACCACTTTTCCCATCCCCGTTCATCCTCTTTGTCATGCAGATTGGGTGGGAAGGTGACCATCAGCAAAGGAATCAGGGTTGTGGTGGTCAATATCAAGGTGGACATACCGAAGATGCCAAAATAGGCATACGCCTTGTAGAAAGAGATATCGATAAAAGAGATAGCAAAAAAGCCATGCAGATCGGTGCCGATGGAGAGCGCTGCCGGTACAACCGTGTAACGAATGGCAGCCAATGCAGCCTGTTCATGATCACCTGTATTGTGCAGCTCCTGCATAAAACGCCGGGTGATCTGCATCGAATGGCCAATGCCAATAGCCAACAATAGCATCGGTGTTAAGGCCATCATGGTGGTGAGCCTGAATTGGGTATAACCCATCAGACCCAGGGTCAGGATAATGGTCATGCCAACCCCAAGCAGGGGTAACAGAGCACAGCTCCAGTGGCGAAACTCATACCAAAGCACCAGCAGGATAATCAGTAATGAGATACCGAACAGCCAGGCTTTGTCCCACAACTCCTCGACCATGGAAGCAAGGAAATAGGGCTCTCCTGAGATAGTGAACTCGACCCGATCACCATAACGGGTTTGATAATCGGCCATCACATGCTTGGCTGCTGCTATCCAATCCAGGTGGTGATCTTTCAACTCATTGCTGAAATCACCAATGATGAAGGTACCTACTGCAGTGCAATGCTCATGCACATGGCGGATAGAGTCGTTGCTGATCAATCCATCGGCACCGATCATCTCGCACTTATTTCCCTGCGCATCCTGGTAGTAGATCAACAGGGGTTCCAATACCAGGTGTTTCTCCAAACCATCTCGCAGATAGTCGAGCTGTTCCTGCTGCCGCTGCTCATCGCTGGCCAGCCCATTGGCCGGCATCAGGCGACGAAAATCAAGGCTGCCATCTGTGGTGATACCGAGATTGCGCAGCTTTGGCGAAGGTAGTCCGACAAAATTGATCGCATTGGCAAACGCCAACCCACTCACATCCCGGTAGAACTCATCGACCATACGGACAAACCAGGGCTGGTAGATATCTCCCTGTTTGACCTTCATGCCCCACACCATCAGGTTTCCCATACCATAGGTGAGATCACTGTAGAGATTGGTGGCGATATAACGGTTGGAGAGTGGCAGCAAAGAATCCGGATCATTACGCAAATTGACCCGATCGATGAAAAACAGCGCCAGCAAGGTGGAGGCAAACAGCAGAAAGATGACAGCCCGGCGGTTTCTCAGCACAAAGCGCGCATAAGCATCCGCATAGTCTTTAGTGTGCCTCGTCATAGATCCTGTAACATTCAGCAGGCCAGTACGCTAGGAGTCTGCCGGACTTAGGATGAATCTACTGCGGAAAAGCCATTTTGGCTTTCCCTCGCTACGATCACCTAAGTCCGACAGACTCCTAGATACAATACCATTATGTGTCGCTTTATCGACCATAGGTCCGCAATGTATCTTCAGACCAGAAATCGTCAGCAAGATCGACATTGAGCGATATGGTGCTGCGGGGTACATATACCATACTGTCCTTGCCATCAGCGTGAGTCACAGCATAGATATAGCGGGGATAGGTGATACGCGGATCAGGTTGATCAAGTGACTGCCAGTCAATGTAGACCGTTTTAATCTTCTCACCGTTTTTATAATAGACCGTCTGGTAGAGGGCAAAGGTACGCTTGTCTATCTCGCTGATATGGTAGTCGTACCACCAGTTTTTGAATTTGGTCGTACTCTTCAGCAGGTAGACAGGCTTGCCGATATGGGCACACTGGGGACCGGGCAGATGCATGGTATAGCGATTCTTCTCCCAGGGTTGCAGCTCCATTGCGCCGAGACACCCCTCGACCTTCCCTTCACCGAGCAGTTCATGGACCTCATCTTCAGGCCCTCTCAGCACCAACTCACCGTAAGTCAGATTGGTACCAAACCAGACATCCTCATGAGATGGCTCGTTGATACGTCGGATCTTGCGCAATGCCGGCAACCACATCGAAATCATGGCGCCTTTGCCGATTTCTGTAAAACGAGTGAACAGCACACCTGTACCCTTCGTCTTCCCCGATGTAAGGATCGCCATCTGTAACGTCTCTATAGCCGGGTCCTGGGGCGAGTTGTTGACATAGGTATCAAAGGTTTGCACACCCGGAACACGGTTCTGAGTACGCATCGACTGTGGCGCCCGATTAACCACCACTGCCACCTCTCGCCCCTGACGCTTGCTAAGCGCATTCCTGACCAACCCTCCGTGGGCTGCAGTGTAGACTTGACTGGCAATCTCCTCGGCGCTCAACGAATGGTGCAAAAAGCGTCCGGCCTCCTCTGCCTGAACAGCAGTGAGCAGTAAACAAATCAGGCCAATCGATGAAAAGAGAGTGATCTTTAATGACATGGCAATGACTCTGCCATGGATATCCGCATCAAACAAGAAAGTGATAACCCTAATAGGATGTGATGACTCGCTCACCTTATGGATATCACTCAACCGATTTCTCACTGACCGCTGCCTCAGGTACAATCGCCACCTTGTTAATAATCACTCAGGGTCCGCGTGGAAAATTTTAGAGGCACAACCATTCTTTCAGTACGACGCAATGGCAAAGTAGTCATTGGTGGTGACGGCCAGGTCTCACTTGGCAATACCGTGATGAAAGGCAACGCACGCAAGGTTCGTCAACTTTACAAAGGCAATGTCATCGCCGGATTCGCAGGTGCCACTGCCGATGCCTTTACCCTGTTTGAGCGATTCGAGGGTAAGCTGGAAAAGCACCAGGGTCAGCTGACCCGTGCCGCAGTAGAGATGGCCAAGGATTGGCGTACAGACCGCGCCCTGCGTCGACTTGAGGCACTGCTTTGCGTTGCGGATGCCCAAACCTCACTAATCATCACCGGTACCGGTGATGTGATCGAGCCAGAACATAATCTGATGGCTATCGGTTCCGGCGGCAGTTTTGCTCAGGCGGCTGCACGCGCCCTGCTGGAAAACACCGATATCGGTGCTCGCGATATTGTAGAGAAGGGTCTCGGCATTGCTGCCGACATCTGCATCTACACCAATCACAATATCGTGCTTGAAGAATTGGACAGCGAAACCTAGGCCCAAGAGCCTGTAAACACTTTGCGGATAACCATTGATGTCGGAAATAACCCCTCAACAGATCGTTGCTGAACTGGATAAACATATCATCGGCCAGACAGATGCAAAACGCGCCGTGGCCATCGCGCTACGCAATCGCTGGCGTCGATCACAAGTACCGGAAATCCTACGCAACGAGATCACTCCCAAAAACATCCTGATGATTGGCCCGACAGGTGTTGGCAAGACTGAAATAGCCCGCCGCCTGGCAAAACTGGCTCACGCCCCATTTCTGAAGGTAGAAGCGACCAAGTTCACCGAAGTCGGTTATGTTGGACGTGAAGTAGACTCGATCATTCGCGAACTGGCTGATTCAGCTGTAAAAATGGTGCGCGAAGGGGAGATGGAAAAGGTTGCAGCTGAAGCCAGTCAGGCCGCTGAGGAGCGCATTCTTGATGCCCTGCTACCCACACCCAAGCCATCCGGATGGGAAGAGAGCGAGACAAACACCGGGGTCTCCAATGCTACCCGAAAAAAATTTCGTGACAAGCTGCGTAATGGTGGACTGGATGACAAGGAGATCGAGATCGAGGTCAACTCCACCCCAGTAGGGGTTGAGATCATGGCCCCCCCGGGAATGGAAGAGATGACCAGCCAATTGCAGGGCATGTTCCAAAATCTGGGCAGTGGACGTACACGTCGACGTAAACTGCGCATCAAGGACGCCTACAAGGTTTTAAGTGATGAAGAGGCCTCTAAGCGAATCAACGAGGAAGACCTAAAACTGCGTGCCCTGGAGATAGTGGAACAACATGGCATTGTCTTTATTGATGAACTGGACAAGGTAACCAGCCGCACTGAGAGCAGTGGTGCCGATGTCTCCCGTGAGGGGGTACAGCGCGACCTGCTGCCACTGGTGGAGGGATGCACAGTCTCCACCAAGCACGGTATGGTAAAGACCGATCACATTCTTTTTATCGCCTCCGGTGCCTTCCATCTCGCCAAACCGTCCGACCTGATCCCCGAACTGCAGGGTCGACTGCCAATCCGGGTAGAACTCTCGGCATTGACCACCGATGACTTCACTCGCATCCTCACAGAGCCGGATGCCTCGCTCACTGAGCAATACCAGGCCCTGCTGGAGACCGAAAATGTTCAGCTTAACTTCACTGAAGGAGGTATTCGCCGAATCGCTGAGACCGCCTGGCAAGTTAATGAAACCACAGAGAATATTGGTGCACGACGACTCCATACAGTGATGGAACGTCTCCTTGAGACAGTCTCATTCATGGCCTCCGAGCATACTGGTGAAACCATCATTATCGATGAAGAGTATGTAAACAATCAGCTTTCACAGCTGGCTGCGGACGAAGACCTGAGTCAGTACATTCTTTAAGCACCAGATCACGCCCAAGCAACCGGGTTTATCTCCCCTTTGGGAGGGTAGAATGACGGGTTTGGTCATCAGGACCTGTTAACACTAAGTAACGAGAGTAAACCATGTCACATCCCAATCCGACAGAGATCCATTTGCATAAGCAGTCCCGTGTGCTGGAAATCAGCTTTGATAATGGAAGCAAGTTCAGCTATCCCGCAGAGTATCTGCGTGTCTACTCACCTTCAGCAGAGGTACAGGGACATGGCCCCGGTCAAGAGGTCTTGCAGGTCGGCAAGGAAGCGGTGAATATTGCCCATATCGATCCCGTGGGTAATTATGCCATATGTCTGCACTTCGATGATGAGCACAACACAGGCATCTACTCCTGGGATACGCTCTATCAGCTCGGGCGTAACTTTGACCGAAACTGGCAGGAGTACCTGCAACGGTTGAAGACAGCCGGCTATGAGCGGAATGAACCATCGGCATAAACAACTCACACCGAACTGCTTGGTTTCCATACAACAGGTAATCACCCCATGAAGAACGAAAAAACCACACATTTCGGCTATCAGGATATCCCCACTGACGAGAAGGCTGGACGGGTGCGTGAAGTCTTCGATTCTGTTGCTAACAAATATGACTTGATGAACGACTTGATGTCATTCGGCGTTCATAGGCTGTGGAAACGGAGTGCTATCGAGCTATCAGGGGTTCGCAAAGGAGATCGGGTATTGGACCTGGCAGCCGGTACGGGCGATCTGTCAGCCCGCTTCAGTGGCTTGGTCGGCAATGATGGCTTGGTAGTGTTCTCCGATATCAATGCCGCCATGCTCTGCCAGGGCAGGGATCGTATGGTCAACGAGGGACGTGTGGGGAATGTCCGCTATGTTCAGGCAGATGCACAATATCTGCCCTTCTCCGAAGACCACTTCAACTGTGTCACGATTGGATTCGGTCTGCGCAATGTCACTGACAAGCAACTCGCGCTGGATTCGATATTCCGAACCATCAAACCGGGTGGACGCTTATTGATACTGGAGTTTTCCAAGCCGACCAACAAACCTCTGGAGAAGATTTACGACCTCTATTCATTCAATCTGTTACCGAAAATCGGCAAACTGGTAACTCATGATGAAGAGAGCTACCGTTATTTGGCCGAGTCAATCCGCATGCACCCTGATCAGGAGACCCTCAAAGGGATGATGGAGCACGCTGGCTTTGAGCGTTGTGACTATTTCAATCTCACAGGGGGTGTTGTAGCCATTCATCGGGGCTATAAGTTGTAAGCTTGGATTTAGGTTGAATAGAGACAGATAAGTATGACTATCAGCGCCGCTGTATTCGCCACCCTTGAGCAACTGCTCAATCAGACCATCCGTCTCGATCCGGAGTCCCCAAAACAGCTCGCACCCATGCATGGGCGTGTAATAAAAATGGAATTGCTTGGTTTAGCGACCTCTCTCTACCTCATTCCAGAGCCAAACGGTATTCAGTTACTGAGTGAATTCGAGGGTGAACCCGACTGTACTTTGCGCGGCTCCCCCTTTGACCTGGCACGCATGCGCGGCAATCACCAAAGTGCCGATCAACTGTTTAGTGGTTCGGTTCAGATTGAAGGCGATACCAACCTGGCCCACAAATTTGGTGCATTTCTCTCAGAACTTGATATTGATTGGGAGGAGCAGCTCTCTAAAGTCACTGGCGATCTGGTTGCCCATGAAGTCGGCAACCTGGCACGCGGCACCATGGCATGGGGGCAATCACTGGGTCATACATCAAAACACAATCTTCAGGAGTATCTGCAAGAAGAGTTGAGACTCTTGCCAGGGCGATACGAAATGGGACCTTACTTAAGTGGAGTGGATCGACTGCGTGACGATGTTGAAAGACTCGATGCCCGTATCCAGAGGCTCAAACAGCAGCTTGCTGATAAGGATAATGGGTCGTGATTCATCCCTCACAAGCGCTTAGGTTGATACATATAAACCTGGTATTGCTTCGCCATGGACTGGATGAGGTTATCCTCGCCACTCATCTATTCAGACCGATTCGATTTCTGATCTATCTCTCTCCCTGGTACTGGTTTCGCAAGGATCGTGCAGCCTATCCTGTTCGCATTCGCCGGTCCCTGGAAGACCTCGGCCCTATCTTCGTTAAATTTGGCCAGATTCTCTCAACCCGTCGTGACCTGCTACCGGATGATCTGGCAAGGGAGTTGGCAAAACTACAGGACCGGGTACCCCCCTTTCCTGGTAACAAGGCCCGCGCCATCATCGAAAAATCCTACGGACAACCCATTGATGAACTGCTTGAGGCGTTTGACGAAAAGCCGCTTGCCTCTGCATCGATCGCCCAGGTTCACACAGCACAGCTAAAGAGCGGCAAAAAAGTGGTCCTAAAGGTGCTGCGTCCGAATATTGAGAAGACGATTCGGCGCGACGTGGATCTGCTCTACACCATCGCTAAGCTGGCTGAAAAATATTGGAAGGAGGGGCGCCGACTCAGGCCCGTCGAGGTGGTTCAAGAGTATGAAAAGACCATTTTTGATGAATTGGATCTGATGCGCGAAGCAGCCAACGCCTCCCAACTACGGCGTAACTTCCTCAACAGTGATGCACTCTATGTCCCTGAAGTCTACTGGGATCTTACCCGACAAAACGTTTTTGTCATGGAACGGATCAGTGGCACCCCGGTAGGAGACATAGATGCCTTGCGAGCACAGGGCATCAGCATGAAACTGCTGGGTGAACGCGGCGTGGAAATCTTCTTCACTCAGGTTTTCAAGTACAATTTTTTTCATGCTGACATGCATCCGGGTAACATCTTTGTTGAACCCAACGGACGCTATGTCGCCGTTGATTTCGGTATCATGGGTACCCTGACGGAAGAGGACAAGCGCTATCTTGCTGAAAACTTGCTGGCATTCTTCAATCGGGATTATAAGCGGGTTGCACAACTCCATGTCCAGTCGGGGTGGGTACCCAAAGAGACTCGGGTCGAGGAGTTCGAATCAGCCATCCGTACCGTCAGCGAACCGATTTTCGAGAAGCCTCTCAGTGAAATATCCTTCGGCCATTTCCTGTTACGGCTATTCCAGACCGCCAGACGCTTTGACATGGAAGTACAACCACAATTGGTTCTGTTGCAGAAGACCCTACTGAACATCGAAGGGCTGGGGCGACAGCTCTATCCCCAACTGGACCTTTGGACGACAGCAAAACCCTTTCTTGAGCGCTGGATGAGTGAACAGATCGGCCGACGCGCATTCATTGGCAAACTCAAGAAGAATCTGCCGGAAATTGCCGAGCATCTACCCGACCTCCCCAACAAGCTTAATAAAATCATCGATGAGGCAGCATCAGGCCGTCTCGAGCTAAAGTGGAAATCTGATGAACTCGACAACCTGCGTGAGCAGCTGCACAGTAACCACCGAAACACGGTAACCACTATCTCCGGAAGTGCGATGCTCATGAGTGGCTCCCTTTTACTGGTCTTTGGTAGCGGTGGGTTGTTACCAGTCACCTTGGCAACCGCACTGGGCGCCGGGCTTGGGATAGGCGGCGTACTTCTACTGCTGAAAAGCTGGCTGAACGCTGCAGACTAAGCTGATCAGCCGACAATACCATACCCCCTCCTCTCTGCAGAGCTTCTAAAATACCGTTTACTCCCAACTTGTCACGATCATTAACCTTTTTCACTTCAATAGCATTGACTTATACCCTTGGCGTAGTCACAAAATTGATCCATCATTAGTGACAGAGCAAGAACAAAACGGCAATCATTGCCGCAGGGAGCATCCTATGACAAACACCTCTCACAAAGACCCTTTAGACAGACTAACTGCCGCATATGACAAGATGTTGCAAGAGGTGCATGAAGCTGCGGAATCAGCGAAAGAGAATGCGCTACCCGGCCTGAAAGAGTACCTAGATGATGCCCGTGAAAAGTTGATCGAGCTGGGAGAACTTAGCCGCGAAGAGGCGGAAAAAGTGGCTGGCTATGTGGAAAGAGACATGAAAGATGCCGCCAACTATCTATTGGAGACGGGGGAGCAGCTATCAGCCTGGTGGCGTTTTGACGTCCAACAGGTGGAAAACCGCATGCTGGAGATGTTTACCAGTGTCGCTGATCAAACCAAACTGGAATTGGCAAAACTGGCCCAACGTGCAAATAAATCCTCGCTCTATCACACGGGCGAAGTAACAGGACCAGGAAGCTTGCTCTGTATCCAGTGTGGCAAAGAGATGCACTTTAAGAAAACCGGCCATATCCCGCCCTGCTCCGGATGCAAAGGTACCGAATTTCAACGTGCCGTTCAGTAGAGGAAAGTGATCTTACCGCTAACTAGGGCTTGAATCAGTGCCTTAAAAATGGCCCGTAATTATCTGCGTGAGCAGCGGCGCCCGGTCGTCTTTCGTATTGTTTTTTTTCTTTTGTGGGAAACCTGTTTCCGATAGGTACTGGAAATAGCGGGTACTTTGCGCATCTTTATTGTATTAAAGGTTTCTGTATTGATACTGGCAGGACGACTCCCTTTGGGTGGTGGAGCCTGACTGTAATTCACCTTCCCCTCTTCATCATACCATTTGTACATCGCTGCCTGGGCTGAAAAAGCTTGGGCAAACAACAAGATACAACTTAGCCATAATAATCGCTTATTGCTTTCCAAATTGCAGCTCCCTGATAATAACGCTCCAAACTATAACCTTATATTAATTAAGGTTTTACGGCAAGTGTACCAATTGGCGTTCGTATAGAACCTGGCTCACCTCACCTTGCCTTCTTTTTTGCTGATGCTCGTTTCTTCTGTTTGCTTCTGTTCGAAGTGGGTATCGATTTCTTTACCGTCTTTTTCTTAACTGTCGATTTGTTAACGGATACCTTCTTTACGACCCTCTTTTTTAGAGGCACTTTTTTGCTCTTCAATGCCTTTTTGGCCGTCGCCTTTTTCGTCAACCTCCTGTCACTGTCGGTGTGCTTGCCTTTGGGTTTTTTTCCACTCGATATCTTTTTAACCGTTTTGGCTGTTTTTGTTTTCTTTGTTGAAACTTTTTTGCCTTTGCCCTTCAGCTTCTTAGGCTGAGTAGGTTCTTTTCGCGATGCTGTTTTCTGAGCTGTAGACTTAACCTTCTTCTTTGTCGATTGAGCAACTACCCTCTTTTTGGAGGCTCGCGCTTTAACCTTTTTCTTCATCGTTCCCTTTTTTGCTGTTTTTTTCTTACTTTTTGATGCAGAAGCAGATCTCTCAATCTTAGAAGCCTTTCCAGCCAACGTTTTCTTTGGTGGTGACGATCCCTTTTTTTCGGCTGGTTTGTACTCGGATTCGATCACATCTTTCTCTACCTCTTGTGAGGCGGTTCGAGGCTTTTCAGACACCTCCCGAGAGGCTAGAGGTGTACTCTGTTCAATAGCCCTGCAGATATGCAAAAACACCTGCTCTATCTCACCATTTCCATCAATTCGGACTAACCTACCCTGCTTCTCATAATGTGTGATCAAGGGTGAAATAAGATGATCAAACACATGAAAACGGCTGCTGACTGTCTCTTCATTGTCATCAGAGCGTTGATGAAGACGTCCTCCACAGGCATCACAGATACCTTCCACAATAGATGGATTGCTATAAATGTTGTACAACAAGCCACAAGAACGACAGGTGCGTCGACCAACCAGCCGTTCCATCAGGGTGTCTGTCTCAATATCGACCAGTAGGATTTGATCAAGGGGCTGATCGATCTCAATCAGTAACTCATCCAGCGTCAGAGCCTGAAGAAGATTGCGTGGAAAGCCATCCAGTACAAAGCCGCTTTGCATCTCCGCTTTCAGCAGATGCTCGCGTAATAGCGTGAGCATGATGTCTTCTGTGACCACCTTTCCCTGATCCTGCAATCCCTTAATCTCGATACCGAGGGGGGTTTGCTTTTCCACTGCCTTCTTCAGCAGTTCACCAGTCATGACAGGGGTTATTGCGTACTTATTGGCCAATAGATCTGTCTGGGTTCTCTTACCTGACCCTGGCGCACCCAGTATTACAATTCGCATCCCCTAAGCTCTCCAAATTTAGATAAGACGGATAAATTGTCTAATATTCCCTTATATTACAAGCATCTACGCAACCTGAAGAAGAACCAAACCACAATAACAAGACCGAGTAAACATAAAGTTTTGCGGACTGACGGTCCATGATCGATTTGTTAATTAGGAAATTCCATGGCTCCATCCAAGTTTTGCATTAGCCGCCAACGGCAAGCTTGGGTAAGCTAATCCAAGATTTCCCGTAAAGTCAACGGACTTTATGTACTAAACGGGTCGATTAGATTATTCTTCTCTGCCTCACGTAGTCGCCGAATGCAGAAAGACCTTCATGCCTGAAATTCCAGATATTACAGATTCTGAGCACTGGATCATCGAAACCACGTTGACCGAACGTTATGGACAAAAGGTGGAGACCCAAATCGCGGATGCTGAAATCCGGCTGATGCCATCAGACCGTGAGCTGACCAGCTGTCCGGTTATCTATTGGAATCAAGAAGATTGTAACTTCATTGTTTTCAAGAGCGGCAGTCGTAAATACCGCTGTCAGTTCTTCTACCGGGGTTATCAGCAATATGGCACCGGCGTTCACGAATACGACGACCTAACCGAATGCATTGTCTCCCTGCTCCAGGCCCAGGCCGATCATGAGGCACGGGAAAAGGGGGACATCTGAGCGATCAGCATCGCCAGTTAAAAAAACACAAATATCTATAACATAAAGGGGATCATGTTTATGACAGCAAAAAATGCCTTCTATGCCCAATCAGGTGGTGTGACTGCAGTAATTAACGCCTCAGCCAGTGGCGTCATCGAAACAGCCCGCCAGCATCCTGATAAGATTGCCAACGTCTATGCCGGACGTAACGGCATCATCGGCGCTCTCACCGAGGAACTGATCGATACCAGCGCTGAGTCCGCAGAGGATATCGCTGCGTTAAAACACACACCATCCGGCGGGTTCGGCTCTTGCCGCTTCAAATTGAAGAGTCTGGAAGAGAACCAGCGTGAATACGAACGCCTGATCGAAATCTTCAAGGCCCATAATATCGGTTACTTTTTCTACAATGGTGGTGGTGACTCTGCCGATACGTGTTATAAGGTCTCTCAGCTTTCTGAGAAAATGGGATTCCCAGTACAGGCCATCCATGTACCAAAGACCGTTGACAATGACCTGCCGATCACTGACAACTGCCCGGGTTTCGGTTCTGTCGCTAAATATATTGCCGTCTCCACCCTGGAGGCCTCATTCGATGTGCGCTCAATGGCCGCCACCTCCACCAAGATCTTTGTCATCGAGGTAATGGGGCGCCATGCCGGCTGGATTGCCGCTGCAGGTGGTTTGGTCGAGGATAACGGTATCCCGGTCGTGGTGCTTTTCCCTGAGGTTGAATTTAATCAGGAGAAATTCCTTGCCAACGTTGATGCCAAGGTAAAGGAACATGGCTTCTGCACCATCGTGGTCTCTGAAGGTTGCCACTGGCCTGACGGTAGATTCCTTGCTGAGCAAGGTACCCGTGACGCCTTTGGTCATGCCCAGTTGGGCGGCGCAGCTCCGGTGGTGGCTAATATCATTAAAGATGCCCTGGGCCATAAGTTTCACTGGGCAGTGGCTGACTACCTGCAAAGGGCGGCCCGCCATCTCGCTTCTGAATCAGATGTACAGCAAGCCTACGCCCTGGGCCAGGCTGCTGTGGAAAAGGTCCTGGAAGGTAAGAACTCCATCATGCCCACTGTTGTGCGTGAGTCTTCCAACCCCTACAAGTGGAGCATCGGCGAGGCACCACTCAGCGAAGTGGCAAATGTTGAGAAGATGATGCCCATGGAATTTATCACTGAAGATGGATTTGGTATTACCCAAGCTTGCAAAGAGTACCTCTACCCGCTGATCAGGGGAGAGGCCTACCCGCCCTATAATGAAAACGGCATGCCGGATTACGTTACGCTGAAAGGCGTGGCCGTTCCCAAGAAGTTGGCTGCCTTCGAACTATAGAAACGACAACAGGGGCTGTAAGTAAACAGCCCCTTTTTTTACGCTCTCAACCCTGACAGAATGGTCAGTTGATCAAACCCAGTCAAACATGACCGCATCGGACGCCTGTAATTTGGTGAGCAAGAATTTTTATACCTGAACTTTTTTTGTCTATCTCTTTGGAGGAGCTATAAGTGAACACAGAACTGATCTTCGCCCTGGCTTGTGCATTTGCGGCGCTTGCCTATGGTTTCATATCCGTAAAATGGATACTTGCGCAACCTGAAGGCAACGAAAAGATGCGTGAGATCGCCGGCGCCATACAGGAAGGTGCTCAAGCCTATCTCAATCGTCAGTACACCGCCATCGGCATTGTTGGCTTTGTGGTCCTGGTGGTCATATTCTTTGGCCTCGATAGCACCACCGCCATCGGTTTCGCCATTGGTGCCATCCTCTCGGGTATCACGGGTTATATCGGTATGAACATCTCGGTACGTTCCAACTTGCGTACTGCCGAGGCCGCCCACAATGGCATAAACGCCGCCCTGCAGATCGCCTTTCGCGGCGGCGCCATCACCGGGATGCTGGTTGTGGGTCTGGCGCTGCTAGGCGTGGCGGGTTACTACTACATCCTGAATGCAATGGGTGTGAGTGACAGCGATGCCCTGCATGCCCTGGTCGGTCTTGCCTTCGGCGGCTCGCTGATCTCCATCTTCGCCCGACTGGGTGGCGGCATCTTCACCAAAGGCGCTGACGTCGGCGCAGATATCGTTGGTAAGGTTGAGGCCGGTATCCCCGAGGACGACCCACGCAATCCGGCAGTTATCGCCGATAACGTGGGTGATAACGTGGGTGATTGCGCCGGCATGGCCGCTGACCTGTTCGAGACCTATGCGGTAACCGTGGTCGCCACCATGTTGCTCGGCAGCCTGCTGGTTACGGGTGTGGGTAACGAGGCGGTCATCTATCCGTTGGTGCTGGGTGGTGTCTCCATCCTCGCGTCCATCATCGGTACCTTCTTTGTAAAAGCCAAGGATACCGATACCAACGTCATGCCCGCCCTCTATAAGGGGCTGATTGTCGCAGGGGTGCTGGCTGCTGTGGCCTTCTATTTCGTCACCGATTACATGATGAGCAGTGCGGTCATCACTGTCGACGGTGTTGCTGTGGCCAACCCGGTGCTAGCCCTGTTTGGTACCGCTATGATCGGCCTGGTGCTGACGGCCGCCATGGTGGTCATCACTGAGTACTATACCTCTACCGAATACAGCCCGGTACGCTACATCGCCGAAGCATCGACCACTGGTGATGGTACCAATGTCATCGCAGGTCTGGGCATCTCCATGAAGTCCACGGCTGCACCGGTGCTGGTGATCTGCGCCGCCATCTGGGGCGCCTATGATATGGCCGGCCTCTACGGTATCGCAGTTGCAGCCACTGCCATGCTCTCCATGACCGGTATCATCGTCGCCCTTGACGCCTATGGCCCTATCACCGACAACGCCGGTGGTATCGCCGAGATGGCAGAGTTGGATGAGAAGATTCGCAATATCACCGATCCGCTGGATGCGGTGGGTAATACCACCAAGGCGGTAACCAAAGGTTATGCCATCGGTTCAGCCGGTCTGGCCGCTCTGGTTTTGTTCGCTGATTACACTCACAGCCTGGAGACCCATCTCGGTTCCTCCGTAAGCTTCGACCTTTCCAACCACATGGTGCTGATCGGCCTGTTAATTGGTGGCCTGGTACCCTTCCTGTTCGGCTCCATGGCCATGGAAGCGGTGGGCCGAGCAGCCGGCGGTATCGTCAACGAGGTGCGCCGTCAGTTTCGGGAAAAACCCGGCATCATGGATCACAGTGAAAAGCCGGACTATGGTAATGCCGTGGACATGCTGACCAAGGCAGCCATCAAGGAGATGATTATCCCGTCCCTGCTGCCCATCGCAGTACCCATTCTCGTCGGCCTGTTCCTGGGTGCCCAGGCTCTGGGTGGTCTATTGATAGGCACGATCATTACCGGCCTGTTTGTCGCTGTCTCGATGACTGCCGGTGGTGGCGCTTGGGATAACGCCAAAAAATACATTGAGGATGGCAATTTCGGTGGCAAGGGCTCTGATGCCCACAAGGCCGCAGTAACCGGTGACACCGTCGGTGACCCCTACAAAGATACCGCCGGTCCAGCGATCAACCCATTGATCAAGATCATCAACATTGTCGCATTGTTGATTGTGCCTCTTCTGTAATCTGGCACCATAATAGAGAAAAGGGGGGCTTCGGCTCCCCTTTTTTATGACACAGGGAGCCTGTCTTCTCTCAAAACCTCTATTACTTTATGGTTTTATTGTTCACTGAGCGTACTCAAAGAGATCCAGTACACCATCCAGACTCGGGTCTTCCATTGTTTCCGAGAAATAGACCGTTAAATCATTTGACGGTCAAGTACAGGGGCAAAAGGAAAAAGGCCAACATGGCACCCTCAATCCCCCCAAATCAGAAACTTTCGGGCTAGACACCCGAGCATGTTATCCGTAATCTTCTTCCCTCGTGCGACTTCTGGCCAAACAGCCGAACTCGAAAACCTCTGTTTATCCGCAAGGTAAAAAAACTATGAATCTTGACCGCGTCTCTTCAGGGAATAATATTCCTGACGAAATCAATGTCATTATCGAAATTCCAGCCAATGCAGATCCGGTTAAATATGAAGTCGACAAAGAGACCGGCGCTATGTTTGTTGACCGCATACTGCGCACTGCCATGCACTATCCTGCCAACTATGGCTACATTCCCCATACGTTGTCGGATGATGGTGATCCCTGCGACGTGATAGTACCTACCGCCTTCCCACTGATCCCTGGTTCAGTGATTCGTTGCCGCCCAATCGCGGTTCTCAAGATGACGGATGAATCGGGTGATGATGCGAAAGTGGTGGCTGTGCCGGTTGACAGCGTCTCAAGCCGCTGGACCCAAGTACGATCAGAGCATGACATGCCTGTAGAGTTGATGGAACGAATTGCTCACTTCTTTGAACACTATAAGGATCTGGATGAAGGTAAATGGGTACGTGTTCAAGGGTGGGAGGGGACAGAAGCGGCTAAGCAGGAAGTCCGCAACTCTGTGCAAATGTATGTTGATGCTCCGGAAAAGCCTAATTTCTAAGTCATCGACCTATCTTTAATAGAAGACCTTATGTCTCACAATGGCAAATTAATGTGATTTATGAAAGTTTGTATTCTCTCTGACAGTCACGACCACATCCCATTGCTGGATGCCGCCGTTGAATCATCTAAAGCTGAGGGTGCTGAAGCAGTACTGCATTGTGGTGATGTGGTAGCTCCCAGCACACTGCATTGCTTGGATAAACATAGTCTGCCGGTGCATGTCATACATGGTAACAATACAGGTGATCTCTACACCTTAGGCCGGCTGGCAAACAGAGATGAAAACCATATCCATTACCATGGTATGGATGCCGGGGTCGAACTGGCAGGGCGTAATATTTTCCTGGTCCACTACCCGCACTACGCCCGAGCCATGGCAGCAACCGGGGACTGGGATCTGGTCTGTTGTGGTCATAGCCACAAACTGAAATTTGAACGCCTGGTCAACATCAAGGGCAGCGTAACCCACCTGGTCAACCCGGGAACCGTTGGTGGTGTCGGTAAATCGCCAGCAACTTATGTCATGGCTGACCTGGAAGAAATGACCTTTGAAGCAAGAGAAGTCTCGAAGCAGATTGAACGGGATGCAGGCTACTAGTACTCCCTCATCCTAATCACTCAGGATGACGGAATACTAGCCTGTTAAGCTGACTGTAACCGCAATAATCCCTTGGATAGAGCACAAATGACTGAATTCACTCACTTCAATGCTGCAGGCGAAGCCCACATGGTCAATGTCGGCGACAAACCCCAGTCAAAACGCAAGGCCGTCACTGAAGGCAGCATTTCCATGCATGCCGAGACGCTAAAGATGATCCTGCAAGGTACCCACAAAAAAGGGGATGTACTGGGTGTCGCGCGCATTGCCGGGATTATGGCAGCCAAACGGGCATCAGACCTCATTCCACTCTGTCACCCCCTGTCTCTGACCAAGGTGGAGATTGATCTCTCCCCACAGGAATCAGACAACACGATTAAATGCCGTTGCCATGTTGAGACCATCGGCCAGACCGGGGTTGAGATTGAGGCTCTGTGTGCCACCCAGATCACCCTGCTAACCATCTATGACATGTGTAAAGCCGTAGACCGGGGAATGACCATCAGTAACATACGTTTACTGGAGAAGAGTGGTGGTAAATCCGGTGTGTGGGAACGACTGGATTAAAGTTAACAGATAGCGTGCCGACCTATGTTGTACGGCTACGTGATCGCTGTCACAATACACACGCGTCGTATTGACATATCACACCCACCACTATTGGCCGTAGGGAAACAGTTATGGGCAAATTTGTAGAATGGTCTGACACATTGAGTGTCGGTATCGAAGAGATTGATGAACAGCACAAAATGCTGGTTGATCTGGTCAATAAAATGCATGAGGCCATCCACCAACGTCATGGCAGCGATGTTGTAAAAAGCATCCTGGGTGACCTAGCTGATTATACCCACATTCATTTTGCGGTCGAAGAGAGCTTGATGCGCATCCTCAACTATCCCGGTTATGAAAACCATAAGGAGATCCATGAGGAGTTGCTGCATTCTGTTTCCGACCTACAAGAGAAGGTTGCAACAGGCAAGACTGCAATAGGTTTTGAGCTGATGCATTTCCTGAAAACTTGGCTAACCAAGCACATCATGGAAGAAGACATGCAGTACACCGGTTTCTTCCTCAATGCGGGCGCTCAAGCTAAATTGAGTAAAAAATCGTGGATTAAACGCCTCTGGGGTAGTTGACCCGAAGGACCGCCTGGCATAGGGTTCATGGCTCTTTAAAGTGAGCGTTAGAAAGTCATGAATCCCTATTATCATCGGACCCATTTTCTAAAAAGTGCGGCCCAACTCTCCCAATCACCTGCGGATAACGGCCTTGAAGTCGCCTTTGCCGGACGCTCAAATGCAGGCAAGTCGAGTGCCTTGAATACCCTGTGCAACCAAAAATCACTGGCTCGCACCAGTAAGACTCCCGGTCGCACCCAACTATTGAATTTCTTTACCCTGGATGACAACCGTCGTCTGGTTGATCTGCCAGGTTATGGCTATGCAAAAGTGGCCGAATCCGTTAAGCGACAGTGGCAACAGACACTGGCCGACTATATCGAGCATCGCCAATGCCTGCAGGGCTTGGTCCTGCTGATGGATATTCGACACCCACTGACAGCGTTCGACATGCAGATGTTACAGTGGAATACCCACCATGGCCTGCCAACGCACATCCTCCTGACCAAAGCCGATAAATTGAAAAGTGGTGCGGTTAAAAATGTCCTGTTAAAGGTTAAAAAAGCGTTGAGTGATCACCCGGAGATCTCTATACAACGCTTTTCTTCACTGAAAAAACAAGGCATTGACGAATGTCACCAAGTGCTTGATATCTGGTTCGATCTGGGACAGCTGGAAACGCCAACGAAGTAGCGTGCAGAAGGGACACTCTCCCTACAACTGACAACGTGATTAGGTCACGTAAATCACAACAAATCAATTCATTAGATTTGTCCGCAAATGAACGCGAATTAACGCAAATATTTCGTATTACTATCTCTGGTCAAAATAATAGTTAACGGCAAAATTCTGATCAATGACATGGTACCTGCTAAATAACCATTACTATGAATAACAATTAGTTATAGAAATAAGGCACTATCTGATGAACGCTGAATCATGAATTAATTATCCACATTTGCGTTAATTCGCGTTCATTTGCGGACACTAAACAGAGCTATCGAGAAATATCGCTGAATGTGTTTGTTGGTTAGGGGAAGGCCCAAAAAAAGAAAGCCCCATCAGTCTAAGGGGAGAGACTGACGGGGCCGGATCTTCCCGGATGGGGTTACCGGGAAGGTTGGGTCGCAAAGGGAGGAAAAGCGACCCGTGCCGTACGACTTACAGACAGATAGACTGGCAAAATCTGGGAAAGTTCAGTGCGCTTCGTCCCAATTATCACCTACCCCCACCTCAACCAGCAGAGGCACTGCCAAGGTTGCCGCAC
This sequence comes from Candidatus Thiodiazotropha sp., assembly GCA_023838465.1. GTDB lineage: Bacteria > Pseudomonadota > Gammaproteobacteria > Chromatiales > Chromatiaceae > Thiodiazotropha. The sequence goes on along the minus strand of JAIVEQ010000042.1, from coordinate 4,827 downwards.
TCTCCATATAATCCCGTAATTTTTGTGTCGCTTTAGCCACATACGCCGGTTCCACCTCCAGCACCAACTCATCATGAACCTGCATCAGCAAACGAGCCGGTGGAGTGCTATTTTCAATCCAGCCATCCACAGCCAACATCGCTCGCTTAATGATATCTGCTGCACTCCCCTGCATGGGTGCGTTGATGGCAGTACGCTCTGCGGCCGTCTTACGCTGGTGATTCCGTGCATTTATATCGGGCAGGTAGAGCCGGCGACCAAACAGGGTCTCCACGTAGCCTTGCTGGTGGGCCTGTTCACGGGTCCGTTCCATGAACTCCGACACACCCGGATAGCGCTTGAAATAGAGATCCACATAGGCCTGTGCCGCACTTCTTTCTATACCCAGTTGACGAGCCAAGCCAAATGCGGACATACCATAGATCAGGCCAAAATTGATCGCTTTGGCAGAGCGTCTCTGCTCTGGAGTTACCTGCTCCAATGGCTCCTCGAACACCTCTGCCGCAGTGGCGCTGTGAATATCTTTGCCTTCAGAATAGGCCTGCAACAACCCCTTATCCCCGGAGAGATGGGCCATTATCCTTAATTCGATCTGCGAATAATCCGCAGCCAACATCTTCCAACCCGGTTCTGGTACAAAAGCCTGCCTGATACGGCGGCCCGCCTGGGTTCGCACAGGGATATTCTGCAGATTGGGATCAGATGATGAGAGTCGGCCAGTGGCTGCAACTGCCTGGTGGTAGGAAGTGTGCACACGACCGGTCTCAGGATTAGCCATTTCAGGCAGTTTATCTGTATAGGTTGATTTGAGCTTCGAGACACCGCGATATTCAAGAATAACCGCAGGCAGCTCATGACCCTGATCAGCCAACTCAACCAATACAGATTCAGCTGTTGAGGGCGCTCCCTTAGGCGTCTTTGTAATCACCGGCAATTCCAGCTCGTTGAAAAAGACCTCACCAATCTGCTTTGGAGAGCCCAGATTGAAACTGTGTCCGGCCAGTCCATAGGCCTGTTGCTCCAATTGGTGCATGCTTTTGGCCAGTTCATCACTCTGCTCTCTCAGCATCTTCCTGTCGACAAGTACACCATGACGCTCCATCCGGGACAGCACGGGTATCAATGCAACTTCGAGATCGGTTAATAAATGACTAAGTGAGGGGATACTTTCTAATTTTGGCCAGAGAAAGTTATGCAATCGTAGTGTGATGTCTGCATCTTCTGCCGCGTAAGGGGCGGCTATTTCCAAGTCGATCTGATTGAAGGTGAGCTGTTTCTTGCCCTTTCCGGCAATGTCCTCGAAATGGATAGTATCGTGCTGCAGATATTTCTTTGCCAAGGAGTCCATATCATGGCGGGTTGCCGTGGAATCAAGCACATAGGACTCCAGCATGGAGTCGTAGGCAATCCCTTGCATCTTGATACCATAACGTGCCAGTACACTCATATCATATTTTAAATTCTGGCCGACCTTTTTATGTTTTGGATTCTCTAGAAGAGGCTTTATGTGAGTTAGTACCCACTCTCGCTGCAGCTGTTCTGGTGCACCAGGGTAGTCATGGTCAACCGGTACATAGGCTGCCTCGCCGGGTTGTATGGCAAATGACAAACCAACCAGATCTGCTGACATATAGTCAAGGCTTGTGGTTTCAGTATCAAAGGCGAAGAGATCACAGGTTTCCAGTCGTTCCAGCCAAGCTAGAAAGGCCTTTTCAGTCAACACTGTCTCGTACGTTCCCTTTTGCTGAGGTGGTGGTTGTGTCGTATCAACGCTCGCCTCCTCACCCTGATCGAGACTCGCAAGCAGACGGTTCGACTCCATCCGTTGATAGTGATTGCGCAATGAGGCAATATCCTGTTTGCCTGGACGATAGTCAGCGGGCCCATGGTCTAGGGCAACATCAAGCTTTATTGTGGTCAGCAACTTTGAGAGGGGTAGCTGCGCTAGTGCGGCACGCAGGTTTTCACCGATCTTGCCTGAGATCTCCCCGGCATGTTCAATAAGATTATCAAGCGTTTCATAGGCTTGTAGCCATTTTGCTGCTGTTTTAGGTCCACACTTTGGTACGCCTGGAATATTGTCTACCGAATCGCCAACCAGGGCCAGAAAGTCGATTATCTGATTTGGCCGGACACCGAACTTTTCCACTACCCCATCAACGTCTGTGGTCGTCTCTGACATGGTGTTGACCAAGCTGACATGCTCATTGACCAACTGAGCCATATCCTTGTCCCCCGTCGAAATGACGGTCTTTATCCCTTTCTCACTGGCTTGTTGTGCAAGTGTACCGATGACATCATCAGCCTCGACGCCTGGTACCACCACCAGGGGGAGTCCCATGGCTGTGATAATTTCATGCAAGGGTTCTATCTGGCAGCGTAAATCGTCCGGCATCGGTGGGCGATTGGCCTTGTAATCGGGGTAAAGCTCGTTTCTGAAACTGCCACCAGGTGCATCGAAAATCACCGCTATATAGTCGGGATGATAATCATTAATTAATCGACGAAGCATATTCAGTACCCCAACAATGGCACCTGTCGGTTCACCATGAGCGTTACTGAGGTCGGGAAGTGCGTGATAAGCACGAAATAGGTAAGAGGAACCATCTACCAGGACAAATGTGGGTGATTCGGACATAAGCAGCGGAATTTCCTTAAAAAATATTTTGTTGATGTTAGCTAAAACAACGCGCCTTGTCGCCAACTTGATGATCAAATTTGGAGCCACTCTATAATTCCTACTATTTTTCTTGGTCTTTATGAAAATCTGATCTATCTTTAATGCGTGGGTAAAACTAATCCCCCAATAAAATTACTTATATTTATAACAAACGACCATCACCACTGGAGACGACCATGCCTCGAATGAACCCAATGGCTGTCGAGAACAGCAAAACCCCAGAAGGTTTCGAAGACTGGACTGAAGAACAAGCCATTACATTGGCTGCGGAAGAGAAAATTGAGATGACTGATGCTCATTGGGAAGTGATTCATTTCCTGCGCCACCATTGCGAAGAGAACGGCGCCACCTGCAGTGCCAGGCTGGTACTGAAGGCCATGACAGGTCAGGTCAAAGAGAGAGGTGGTAAAAAGTACCTTTACAGCCTTTTTCCCCGAGGACCGGTAGTACAGGCATGCAAGATTGCCGGTATTCCTCTTCCTCCTTATTCACTGGATCTCTCTTTCGGTAGCGTGCATTAGCTGACAACTTATTCCGTACTAAGCAATAAAAAAGGGGCTTCGGCCTCTTTTTTATTGCCTGTTTTATTATAAACTCCATTTAATTCCTAAAGAAGGGACAGGAGAGGTCGCTATACGAACACTAAAGGAAACCTGGAAAATAACGACCTCACAATTTTAATTGTGAAAACTCTATAATAAATAAAGTGACGCTATGCAAACCCCCAACTGTTTGAAATTAGACAAAGCGGAAGATGCAAGGGAGTGGCATACCAAGGCGATCGAATTTCTTGATCGATCCAACATTCCTGCAATACCTGTCTGTTACCACATGGCATATATGTATGTCAGTCAGCTCAATAAAGAATTGACACACATTATTGATACACAGCTGAATACAAGCGGTTCATTGGATAGCCACTTCCTGCTCCACTTGTTTGAGTCTCAGTGCATGGACAATACAGAGAGTGACAGGTTAGATGAGCATTTGGCCGATCTACATGGTCTACTGTATAAGGTGCTTGAGGGTGTTACGAACAGTTGCGATCATACCGAGCATTTCAATGAAACCCTGCTACAACAGACCCGTGCACTTGACGCCAACCCCAGTCTTAAGGATTTGCAGGGTATAGCCAGCACCTTACTGGAAGCCACCACCGAGGCAATGCAGAGCAACCGATTGATGCGGGATCATCTGCAATCTGCAGAACAGCACAGCCTTACACTCCAATCAGAGGTTAAGAAACTACGTGATGAAATCTCCATAGATGCGCTTACCGGCTTGTTCAACCGCCGCGCATTGAATAAGCGTATGCAGGAATTGGTTGAAGAACAACAAGTGAGTCTTCGATCTCGTGATGTCTTTTAGGCGTCCCAGGCCTAAAAGACACTCGATCTTTGACAACCTATTAGTGCCCCGGACGGTCCTGGTCACTGACACTACGTGATCACATCGCAAGCTCGTGACCACTCCGCCGTCAGTTCCCAAATGACTGGACGCCGTGTTCGGATGCTCGCTTTGCATCCCCTCTGGCGCAAGGCACGACGGGTCTACAGTCTCGCCTCACGCCTACCGGGGACTAACCGCCTCGGCTTTCAGCCTTCCTTGGCGCTCAGCGAGTGATGCTAAAACACCCTTTTCCATCCTGATGCTCGATATCGACCATTTTAAACAATTCAATGACAACTTTGGCCATATGATCGGCGATGAGGTGATACGTCGCGTTGGCCTGATTATGAAAGATGCAGTAGGGGGAGAGGCCTTCCCCGCCCGCTTTGGAGGAGAGGAATTTACTGTTCTTTTGCCGACAACTGACATCAACAACGCACTCACTGTTGCCGAATCCATACACCAATCGATTGGCAACATGGTATTGGTAAAAAGGAGCACAAAAGAAAAACTACCCAGTATTTCAGTCTCGGTTGGTGCTGCAAGTTTCCATCAAGGCGATAGTTTTGAAACATTGTTGGAACGTGCTGACCAAGCACTCTATCAAGCAAAGGCGGAGGGGAGGAACCGTATCGTCAGTGAATCGATAAACAGTAATCTGTAATAATGTCATTACCAAGGGAAACTGGCGGACTAATTACCAAGCGACTTTGTCGTAGTACAGTATCAGCAAGTCGCTTTGTTGACAATTGGTTGTC
>JAIVEQ010000041.1 GCA_023838465.1 Candidatus Thiodiazotropha sp. | reverse complement strand
AATTTCGTACACTGTAAATGCCTACAAGGCTATACTATGCTGCACTCGATTGAATATTATGTCGTTGCGAAATCCGGATATAGCCTAAAAAAGCTGAAATTCACGCATAACAAGTTGCTAAACCCATATTGTCTGAGGAGGAAAGAGCATGCAATTATTCAAGTCCGCTTCATGTCTGGTGACGGTTATCGCTTTTGTTGTCGCGCCGAATGCCAGTGCAGTGGGTCTTCCCAATGTTTCAAATGTACACCAAGGTAAAGTGTTACCGGAAACGGGTGAATTCAGCAGTGCATTTACAACAGGTAAGCCTGACGTGTGGCTCCGTTTGCGTTATGAGGATGTTGAGGATGATATCCCTGCAGGGTCCCCTTTAGCTGGTACCGAAGATGCAGAGCTATTGAGTTTACGTGCCGCACTGGGTTATACCACAGCCCGTTTTCATGGCTTCTGGGCTCGTTTAGAGTTAGAGGCAAGTAGACGGTTAAGCAGTGATGAGGCACTCAATGTCGATGAAGACCTGACCTTTCCGCCGGGACCGGCCGGCTCCCGTATCGCTGAGGGACATGCACTTATTCCGGATAATAACTTCGAAGAGGTCAATGAGGCCTATATTGGCTGGCGTAGTGCATCAGGTGGTTGTCCGAACGCACCAGGTGCCTGTAATGGTCATACCTCTTTCAAGCTGGGTCGACAAGCCATCATCTATGATAATCATCGTTGGGTGGGTAATATCGTTTGGCGTCAGAATTTTCAATCATACGATGCCTTTCGGATCGATAATAGCTCAATCAGTAACCTTAGTATCTCATACGCCTATCTCAACCATGTAAACCGGTTGTTCGGTGATGATTCGGTATTCAGAGAGTATGAAATGAATAACTCTCATCTCATTAATATTGCCTATCAGCTACCCATCGGCAAGTTGACCGGTTACGGCTATTTGTTGGATTTCGATGACAACACACGTACGCCTTTTCCGGAGGGTGTCGGTGTTGGTCCGGGTATAACCAATTTTGATTCGGATACCTGGGGTCTGCGATTCGTAGGTAAGCACCCGGTTGGTGACGGCTTTACCCTTTTAACTGAACTGGAGTGGGCTAATCAGGATCCCAGCGGCGATACCGGTCCAGCACTGGATGATAATGACTATATCAACATCGAGATAGGTGGTGCGTTCAAAGTGGCAGGTAAGCCGGTTGTTGTGAAGTTAGGTCATGAGGTGCTGGAGGGGAATGGTATAAATGCCCTGCAAACACCCCTTGCCACAGTGCATGCCTTTAATGGCTGGAGTGATAAGTTTGTGGGTGCGCCTGGTGGCTCTGCAACACCGGTCGGTGGTCTCAAGGACACCAGTGCAACAGTGGTGATCAAAGGTCTTTTAGCTGGACTGATAGGGCCGTCTAAGCTGGTTTTCCAGTATCATGACTATGAAGCTGACAAGTCACTCGGTGGTGTCAATGACTATGGCGATGAGTGGGGTTTGCTGTTTGCTAAGCCATTTACAAAGCAGTGGTTGGGATTGGTGAAGTATGCCAGCTTCGATGATGGCGGTGATGGTTTTAGCATTGATACGGACAAGTTCTGGTTGATGGCCCAATACCGATTGAAGTAACAGGGTCATTTTCACTGCTGCAGTCACAGTGAGTTAATAGCGATTGATTATGACGAACGCTGATGGGGGCGTAAGCCCCCTCTGCTTTGTCTATAAAGAAGTGTAGTCTGGCGGTCATTCGAGTCTTGTCTACACTTAACAGTACTCTATGTTGTCTTTGCGCCATGGGTTAATCACACCTGATTTAATTTTTGTTATTAGATGCGCATACAGCATCTATTAACTTGCAAAAAAACTGATGTATTGTGCCACTGTCATCGCGGCGCATAAAGAGATCTGCCATCACCTCCTTTTAACCAGTCAGATGTATTGGCATATCTCACAATGTTCGAAACGATGAAAAATCAGAGGTTTCCTAGATAATCATATTCTTAATAATATAAATTATTGATAACGATTCGATTTTATGAGGCTACCGATCTTCATTAAGATAGTTTAATAAAAGTCACAAAGAGAGTGTTAACTGTGAGGCATAACAAGCTCCTGATGCCAAGTTGAGTTGCACTTTTATGATACCTGGTTCGGGGTCATAGAATTTTCAAATGACTGATGTACGTGTTTTTCATCACTTTGAAAATACAGTCTTTCCCACTTTATAAGGATATTGATGCTTTGGTGTGCAGAACAAGGCAGCCTAGAGCATACATCATGCTGTCCGACTGGAAATGTTTAGACGGTATTTTACTTCTATAGTCAACTCCTATGGAGTTAATCAGAATTAGATCTTGGACAAATAGGCTTGCGTGGTAAATAGTTTCACTTAATGACGGCTTGTTCGATTTCTATTGGGAAGGAGTACAAGAACCTGTCATCTAATAGCGAACTGAATCGATACATTGAGCTGGTGAAGCCTGCTCATCCTAATCATTAGGTATCGTGAAAATAGTCTCAACCGCCACCAGACCTTCGTTTGGTGACATGATCACACTTAATAGTGAGAGGAGAGGGGGTACAGATGCATATTGAACCAGGTGTCGTTGAGGGCGCAAAAGTGGCGCTAAGCTTTGTTACGGCTGCAGGTGCGATTGGGTTTGCTGCCAAGCTTGCGTTGGGTACGGTTAAACAGGACGGTATCGCCCCGCTTGCTGTTCGCAGTGTGATTGCAGCAATACTCGTGTTTAGCTTTTTTCAAGTTTTACCGCACTATCCGGTAGGCGTTTCCGAGGTACACTTTATTCTTGGTGCGACGCTCTTTCTGATCTTTGGTGCTGGAGCTGCAGCTATAGGCTTGGCAATGGGTTTGCTGGCACAGGGACTTTTATTCGCACCGACTGATTTACCTCAGTATGGTATGAATGTAACCAGCCTATTAGTACCGCTGCTACTTGTCGACACACTGGCTCGTCGTGTCATTCCAGAAAGGACTGCCTACAAAGACGTAAAATACAAACAGGCCCTTGCTTTATCGACAGCCTACCAGGGTGGTGTTATTGCATGGGTTGCATTTTGGGCTTTTTACGGAAACGGATTTGGAGCAGAGAATCTCGCGCAGGTCGGTTCGTTCGGTGCTGCCTATGCGCTAGTTATTATTGTTGAGCCACTTCTGGATATGGCTATTCTCGCCACAGCCAAATCGCTGCATCAACTCAAAGACAGCAAGGTCTTCAATGCCCGTCTCTATCGGGCTGCTGCTTGATCTTAAGGTGAGGTCTCCGGAAAATCTACCGGAGACCTCATGATGACGTACTTGCTGCGTTCCTGTGGTGATTGCTATAGCTACGTTTTGAATATGCCTAATATTTAGACAGGCTGTTTTTTCTGAGTCGGTTCATAATGCAAAAGTCGTTATAGAACAGGAACATGATACTGTTTATGTTCACAATATAACCCTGTTGATAATTAAAGTGGCAAAGTCAATGAATAAAGTTGAAATGAAAGATGCAATATCTGAGGCAAAATTCGAAAAAGATCTGAAGTGGAGTGATATTGCAGAGGTTGCAGGCCTATCTACCGAGTTTGTCTGTTCTGCATGCTTAGGTATGAACCACTTGGATAAAAAACAGGCAGATGCCGTTGCAGAATTACTCGGTCTTGGTAATGAGGTCTCGATGACACTGCAACGTTTTCCCAATAAAATCTGGAACCAAACAGTACCTACCGACCCAGTAGTATACCGCTGGTATGAGATTGTTGGTGTATATGGGGAGACAATCAAAGAGTTGATCCACGAAAAGTTTGGTGACGGTATCATGAGTGCTATCGACTTTACTATGGATATCGATAAGCAGGAAGATCCGAAAGGTGATCGGGTAGTGGTCACGCTGAATGGTAAGTTTCTACCTTACAAATCATGGTGATGGCTTAAGAGGAAGAATGCTGCGTACCTGCATCTTGCAGCTGTTAGTCAGGTAAAAAAATAACAATCAAGCGAGGTAGATAGTGAAGCATGGTTGCACGGGATCCACACCGTTTTGTTAATGAGCTTGATGAGGTTGCAATTGAACGCCTTATTTCACGGCTTGAAAGCCGTGCCAAAGATAAAGTGTTCACTAGCTTATTTGATAAGTATGCATCTCGGCTGACTTTGCCTCCATCAGCTCAAGTGCTGGAGGTAGGCTGTGGTACAGGCGCAATGCTACGATTTTTCGCAAGCCGCAGCGGCTTTTCAGGCAAAGCAATTGGGGTTGATCAGAGTCTTCCTTTCGTTGAAGCCGCAAATAAATTTGCACAACTTGAAAACGTCAGTAATAAAATAGATTTTCAAGTCGGTGACGCTCATAGGTTGGATTTTCCCCCTGCTAGCTTCGATGTCGTAATTGCAAATACTCTGATCAGTCATGTCACTCAGCCTACCACCGTGCTTGAAGAGATGGCCCGTGTTGTTCGTCCAGGCGGTACGGTAGCTATCTTTGATGGGGATTATGCCTCTTTGACATATGCCATGCCCGATCATGATTTCGGTCATAAAATGGATGTCGCTTTAACAAGGGCCTCATTTAATAATCCGCGCATTATGCGAGATCTGCCAAGACTTTTTCCAGAGTTCGGGTTTGAAGTGATAGATGCCTGGGGTGATGCAGTAGTTGAGATAGGTAAGGGTAGCTATTTCAAGTCTTTTGCTGAGACATATGCACCTTATGTGTCAAATGCGGGTTTACTTTCTGAAGAAGCGGTTAACAGCTGGTTGACTGTTCAGAGACAGGCTATGGAAAATAGAACATTTTTTGCATCCTGCAACTATTACACTTATTTGGTCCGCTGCGCTTAGAAATATAATTCACACATGTATCTTTGGGTGTGCGGGTCATGCCTGAGTCATCTAGTTATGGTGACATATGTCCCTAAATATCCATGGCCACAGTTGAAATGCCAATTGAGGCATTCTTTCCACTTACTATAGTCATTTCCTATAGTGTTCATATGAAATCGATCTTTGACTAATAGCATTGGTTAGTAAATATTTACTTAAATACCAGGAGTTATAAGAGTAATAAATAGTTATTTACCAGAGCAGTCGAAGAATATGAGTTATCTGCAAATTGAGCACATAGTTGATGGTTGGGGGGGTGTGATTTTTGTGGCTCGTATAAAGATCCAACACTATTTAGTAGCTGTTATATTGCAATCAACAATAATTTACTCCCCACCTGGCTATGCGGAGAAGGTGGAAGAGAGTGGTATTTCAGGAAACATCAGGATTGGTTTTATCGATGCTGAAGACAAGTTAGCAGAGCACACCAAAGGATCAGCAATTGGAGGTAAGGTGGGATTTGTCAGTCAACGCTGGTATGGCTTGAGTGGAGGTGCAACTATCTATACATCACAGAAACTATTTAATAATGAAAATGGAGATTTCTTTGCATCTGATCATTCAAGCTATTCGATATTCGGCGAAGTCTTTTTACAAGGTTCTTACAGTAATACACAACTGGTACTGGGTCGATTCGAACTAGATACACCGCATGCGGATACAGATGACATACGTATGATTCCGAATACCTTTCAGGGTGGGCTATTAAGCAACAGCGATTTGCCGGATACGACACTGTATCTCACCTATCTCGATGAGTGGGCAGGATTCGATGCAGGGACACCTGAAAAATTCAAAGATATGAATGGTGAGAATGGTATTGCTGCTTTGGGTGTGGTTTACACTGGATTTGAGAACCTGGATCTACAAGGATGGCTTTATCAAGGTAAGTCATATGCACAATTATTTTATCTTGAAGGCATGTATGAGACAGACAGATACAGTTTCAGTCTACAGTATGGCACTCAGTCAGATAAGACTCAGGACGGGAGTGGTCCTGACGGCAATGTTTACGGAGTGGCTACGAGCTATATCACTAACGGTTTTACCTTATTAATGGCATACAATGATGTTTCTGGAACAGTAACTGACGGATTTGGTGGAGGTCCCTATTTTACCTCTGCAGATGACCATACCATTGGTGATATTGAAGATCAGTCGGCTGCAGCGCTGGGACTTGAATACAACAGTATCCCGGGATTAGTGCTCGGTGTACTGCATGTCGATTTTAATGTTGGTTCACACGATACGGATTATTACGTCAACTACTATGTAAATGAAAGCCTGGATTTTGAACTGATCTATACAGATATGCATGAGGATGGTCATTTTGTTCGGCTGATGGGTAATTACTTGTTTTAAGTGCGCATAGAGGAGCGTTATGCAAACCAACTTCACGCAACAACAACTGTCGGTACCTGCTATAGCCAGTTCAGATGTGGAGTTGCGTGCTTGTCTCCAATGTGATTACTGCACACCGAATTGTCCTACCTATCAACTGCTGGGTGATGAGTATGACAGCTCCCGAGGGCGCATCTATCTGATCAAGGAGTTGTTGGAGGGCGAAGGAGTACCGAAAGAGAAAACGGTCAAATATATCGACCAATGTCTCTCTTGTTTGGCTTGTATGTCCAGCTGCCCGTCGAGTGTACATTATTTACATCTATTGGATCATGCCCGTGAGACTATTGAGGACAATCATCAGCGAAAATTGACAGATAGAATGCTACGTTGGATGTTGGCACAACTCCTTCCATATCCTGGCCGTTTTCGACTGGCTATGCGGGGTGCCCGTTTGATAAAGCCGTTTGCCATAGCCATGCCTCGTAAACTTCGCCCTATGTTGTCATTGACGCCTAACAGATTGCCGACTCCAAGCTTGAATGACAAACCACAGGTATTTCCAGCACTAGGAGAACAAAAACGCCGTGTGGCACTGCTGGCAGGCTGTGCGCAACAGGCACTGAATACGGATATCAATGATGCAACCATTCGAATTTTACGTCGCCACGGATGTGAAGTAGTGATTGCACAAGGTGCAGGTTGTTGCGGGGCGTTGACCCATCATATGGGTAAGACGAAGGAGAGTCGTGCAGCGGCGGCAAGGAATATCAGCGCCTGGATGAAAGAGGTGGATGGTGCCGGCCTGGATGCGATTGTGATCAACACAAGTGGTTGCGGTACCGTGGTCAAAGACTATGGTTATATATTCCGCAATGATGCGTTAGCAGAGGATGCTGCGACAGTTGCTTCGTTGGCTAAAGACATTACTGAATTACTGGCGGATTTAGCCTTGGACTATAGGGTGAAACCCGGATTACGTGTTGCCTATCATGCCACCTGTTCCCTGCAATATGGACAGCGGATCAGATTCAAGCCGAAGAAGCTACTGAGGGCGGCTGGTTTTACTGTATTAGAACCGAGGGACTCCCATGCATGTTGTGGTGCTGCCGGGACCTATAATTTATTGCAATCCGAGATATCGGAGCAGTTAAAGGCTCGTAAGGTCAAGACGCTGGAAGTGGGGGCGCCTGATGTAATCGCTGCAGGTAATATCGGATGCATGGTGCAGATAGCATCCGCAACAGGATTGCCGGTAGTACATACTGTGGAGTTACTGGATTGGGTGACAGGTGGCCCGGTGCCGCCTGTATTGCACGATGTGAGTAGGCTGGCAGTGTAAAGGCCGCTGTATGATACAAGAATAGGCTAGCTGAATGTGGCTCCACCTGGTGCGACAGGGCCGCACCCTACATGTATACCCTATCTTTGTCTTGATGCTTCAGTAGTGCTCTAGATATGTCCATCTCCATTTGGCGTGCAGACTTCCGACATCGGGCAGGGTCCTGTTCTTTTGACAGGCGTATCATGACACCCATCAACGCCCCATTCAGCCGCTAGACCCTTGAAGGCCATGGAGGCGGGACTCTTGTACGCATCTCTGCGACAGATCAAAGTAATTGTATGGTGGGGTAATTCAGGTATCAGCATGACCGGATGAATCTCATGCTGTTGGCAGGCGATGGTGTTAGGAAGTATGGTAGCAAGCCTGCCAAGGCGGAGCACTTCTATGATGGTACTGAGCGAATTGGTTTCAATCGCAATGTGCGGTGTGATGTCATGTTCCAGACAATAGAGATCTATATGGCGTCGTAGTGCAAAATCACTGTTAAGTAGTACGAGCGGCTCCTGTTCAAACGCATGCTCACTCAATGGTGCCTTTTGGCCGGCATAATGATGTGCCTTGCCGACCGCCATATTGAGCGGTTCGATAAACAGTAGTTGCATTTCAATACCGCTGGAGCGTGCTTCTGTCGAAAGCGTATTGGTAAATGCAATGCCTATGTCGATGTTATCTTCAACAACCCCCGTCTCAATGTCATCTTGAGGCATCTCCAGCGTACTTACTGTAATGCCAGGGTAGCGTGTATTGAAGTTGTCCAGTAGTGGGGCAGCCAGATAGTCAGTGATAGGAGTCATACCCAAGCGGAGTGAGCCACGACTTAGATCCTGTAATTCGTGGATTGCACGCTTTCCCGCATCTAGTTCACCCAAGGCACGGCGTGCGTAGCCTAGATAGACTTCACCTGCATCGGTGAGACTCACGCTTCGCACTGAGCGGTCAAGTAACTGTACATCCAGCGACTCCTCCAACTGCTTGATTTGTTGGGATAGAGTCGGTTGCGACACATACAGCGCCTCAGCAGCCCGAGTGAAACTGTGATACTCCGCGACCGCAAGCAAATAGCGAAGCGATCGAGGACACATGATATTTCGATCCATAGCCAACCCCTATGGAGTTCATTAAAAATTAGTTATTAGACAATAATTGTTGTTTGGTAATTCAGTGTAGCTCAATTATTTGATTGTTAGTCAACTTCTGTATGTATTTTCAGAATTAAGCGCCTGAATAAGGGTGGTTGTATGACGAACAATTAAGCTAAACGGCTTCAACCATAGCCATCGCCTATAGAGCTAATCAGAATTTGGTCTTGGACAATTATTATTGCGTAGTAAATAGTTTGACATAACACGAAGGGAAGTAGAGAGGCTTCGTGAATTATTAAGAAAAGCTTAGGTCTTTGAACTTTCACTTAAAAATCCTGTTAAGTGATCTGCATTGGTTTAAGACCTATTTCAGTATATGCAAGACGTTTTAAAACCATTAGGCGCAAGACAGATTGTTAGAAACCTAATTTGAGGAGGTCACCAGGCCATGTCATCAGCCACCAGACAGAAAGTAATGCGTCATCTTGACATTGTAAAGCAACTACAGCCTTCGCTGCATGTAGAGACGCATGCCCCTGCTCCAGATCAAGTTGATAACGAACACTACAGAGCGTACACGAGAATGTCGCATGATGTTGGCGGCGAACCCGATGTGCCTATCACTTGGGAAGAGAAAGAAGAGGAGGTATGGGAACACAATACCTTCGTGACTTGTGAGGTTCTGGCATGGCGCGGTGTTTGGAATGCAGAAGAGAGGCGTCGTCGTCAAAATGTTGATGTGGGGCAGACGCAGTATCTGGGTCTTCCCTACTATGGTCGTTGGCTGTTGACTGCAGCGAGGATTCTGGTCGACAAGCAGTACGTCACGCTCACTGAACTGTCCGACAAGATTGATGAGGTCAAGAAACGCTATGAGTAAACCACACTTCGATAGAGAGCACCATGTCAAGAAAGCCACTGGAATCGGTGATCCTCAGTGTTTCAAAGGTGAGGCAGGTCCTGCCAAATTTAAAGTAGGCGATAAGGTACGGATCAAGGATCTGCCAGATATATTTTATTCACGTACTCAAGTTTATACGCGAGGTGCGCCTGCTACGGTAGCCGAGTTGGTCTATGAAAGCCCTGCAGCAGAAGATGAGTCGTGGGATAACACTGATAATCCCGTATGGTTCTACAGTGTGGTTTTCAAACAGAAGGATCTTTGGCCCGATTATCCCGATACATTTGCTAATGACACGGTAGAGACCGAGTTGCCCGAACGTTGGTTGGAGCCATTGTAACCGACAGGCAAGCGCATGTGTTGCAGATCATACGGAACATAAATAAGAGAGGATAAGAAAATGGCGGAGAAACATAAACCCGCACCGATGGTTGATGAAGTCAGTGAATTTGAAGTGCTTGAAATTGCCGTTCGTGAACTCGCGATCGAGAAAGGTCTTTTCACTGCCGAAGATCATCAGCATTGGACAGAGTACATGCACACCCTTGGCCCATTACCTGCGGCACGACTTGTCGCCAAAGCGTGGCTGGACCCTGAGTATAAGAAGCTTGCCGTTAAAGATGGCGTCAAGGCAAGCTTGGATGTTGGTGTTGACTGGGTCAACAGTATGCCAACCAAATTTGGTACACCAAGTGACTACTGTAACCTGCGTGTCCTCGAGGACACGCCCAAGTTGAAGCATGTAGTCGTGTGTACTTTATGTTCATGCTATCCACGGCCAATCCTTGGTCAGTCACCGGAATGGTACCGGACCCCAAACTATCGCCGTCGTCTCGTTCGCTGGCCGCGACAGGTACTTGCGGAGTTTGGGCTTCAACTGCCAGAAGATGTGGAGGTAAGAGTTGAAGACTCGAACCAGAAGTCCCGATTCATTGTGCTACCTGTACGCCCCGAAGGCACTGAGGGCTGGACAGAGGATCAACTGGCGGAAATTGTGACCCGAGATTGCCTGATCGGTGTTGCAGTGCCTAGACCTGGTAAGACTGTCAATGATCCACGTCCTGTACGCCCAGCTATCAATCCTTATAAGCATTAAGGTGATCTCATGACTGACATTAACCCGGACAAGCTTAAATTAGATGGAGAGATGGAGACCCGTAACATGGATGACTCACCCATTGAATTACTTGAGAAAATCAAGCATGAGGGAAGAGTCTGGGACGATTTGAGTGAACAGTATGGCGTGGACAATCCTGACCCGCCATGGCGGATTACGCTTGAAGCGACGTGCGATATGCTTGCTGATGGCTATTGGGCCACATTCAATATCTGCAAGCCTAAAGATGAGCGTAATACTGAACAGGAAAGTAAAAATCTCGATGCAGTTGAGCGCCGCTGGGAAGAAGATCAGCTTGTCAGTCAGCACTATACTGACGTTCCCTTTCCAGAGAGTCAGTTATTGGCACTGGCCCATACATTGATTCGACGTGGCTTACTGAATGAGAAGGACCTTGCCAGCCGTATGGCTGAGGTTGATCAGCGACTAAACAGTGCTTAATGATGGGATCGTTTCTCCGTTATCAGATACACGACTCTACTGAATATCAGGATCTGCTGCTTATTTCCATATTGAGAGATTAAGCGAGCCAATGAGGTTGGTACCAGTTTGCAGAGTGATAATCCTGGTTGGTGAGAATTAACTGTTGATTACAGAGGATTTGATTAATGTCTATACGCGGAGTCCGCATCAAGATTCAAGATCTTAGCCATCGCTATACGCCTAAAAGTCCAGTGACTTTTGACAAGGTAAACCTGGATGCAAAGCAGGGAGAAATAATCGCCATCATCGGACGTTCCGGTTGTGGCAAGTCGACATTATTGCATATCCTGGCAGGTCTGCTACGTCCCACAGACGGTACGGTTTACCTTGATAACACATTGGTTGCAGCACCCTCACCACAATGGGTCATGATGTTCCAAGCACCCCATCTTTTTCCCTGGATGAAGGTGTCGCAAAATGTTGGCATTGGACTTCACTTTGCCGGATGGAATGAAGCAAAAATGCGTGAACGGGTTGTTGATGCACTCAGTCTTGTGGATCTCCAGGACTATGCTGACAACAATGTGCAGGACCTTTCGGGTGGACAACAACAACGTGTTGCACTAGCCCGTTCACTGGTGATGGAACCCGAACTGCTACTGTTGGATGAGCCTTTCTCAGCGCTTGATGCTTTTACCCGCGCATCCCTGCAGCACGATGTTCGTTCTATCGCCAAGCGTCTCGGTTTCAATGTGGTCATTGTTACCCACGACATCGATGAAGCCGTGTTGATGGCTGATCGTGCGCTGATCATGGCTGGATCACCGGGCAAGATCTACGATGAGCTCGAAGTTAACCTCCCTGATCCTCGCGAACGTCAGGACCCGGCTGTACAGGCGATGCGCGCGCGTCTGATGACAGCCTTTCAAAGTGCAGCAAATGAAGACCCCAATGCTTCCAGCAAGGATGTTGGTGATGAATCCAAACCACACAGCGTCACGCAGCATGCCTGACCGTGCAAAAGTCGGATTGCCCGACTGCCTAACGGAGGATACCGAAGATGAAGAAGCAGAAGCAGCAAATCGATAAGTATGGCGAGGGAATAGATGATCCCCAACTTGTCTTGGACTATGATCCGCTTTTTAAGAATGTGTTAGGTAGTGGCGTCGACCGACGTGATTTTTTAAAGATGGGTGGTCTGGCGGCAATGAGTAGTTTGATACCTACAGCTGCAACTTTCGCCCAGGAGCAAAAATGGGATCCGGTAGTACGTATCGGCTATATTCCAATTACTGATGCGGCTGCACTGCTCGTCGCCCATGAGTTGGGTTTCTTCAAAAAAGAGGGTATAGACTCCGTTCGCCCAACCCTCATTCGTGGTTGGTCACCATTGGTTGAAGCCTTTGCTTCGCATCGCTTCAATCTCACCCATATGCTGATCCCAATTCCAATCTGGATGCGCTACAACAACAAGTATCCATTAAAGATCACCGCCTGGGATCACACCAATGGTTCAGCAATCATCGTCCACAAGGATAGCGGCATCAATAACCCGAAGGATTTTGGTGGCAAGCAGTTTGCTGTGCCTTATTGGTACTCGATCCACAATATCGTTTCCCAGAAGATCATGAAGGAGGCTGGCATCACGCCAGTGATACGCCCACAAACCGCGAAGCTAGGACCCAACGAGTGTAACTTCCTGGTCTTGAATCCACCCGATATGCCACCGGCTCTTGCATCGAAATCGATTGATGGATACTGCGTGGCCGAACCGTTTAATGCTTTGGGCGAGCTAAAGGCAGGTGGCAAGGTATTGCGTTTTACCGGAGATGTCTGGAAGGGACACCCCTGCTGCGTTGTGGTTATGCATGAGGCCGATGCTATGGATCCGGATCGTGCAGCCTGGGCACAGGGTGTGCACAATGCTGTCATTGCCGCACAGATTCATCTGGGTGAGAACAGAAAGGAGATGGCACACATGCTGTCTCGTAACGGTAAAAAGTATCTGCCATTTCCAAAGAAGGTAATCGAACGTGCGATGCTCTTTTATGATCCTGCCTACTACAACAACCCGGTAGCGATCAAACACCCGGAATGGGGTATGGATCGTATTAATTTCCAGAGCTGGCCTTACCGTTCGGCAACTGAACTTGTCGTCTCCGATCTGAAGAAAACAGTGCTGACAGGTGATGCAGGGTTCCTTGATAACCTGACTCCCGAACATGTAGCTGATGATCTGGTTAATTACACCTTTGTCAAGAATGCGCTGGAAGCGAATCCCAAATGGAAAAACGATCCAAGCGTTCCATCTTCTGGCGATCCTTATACCAGAGTTGAGGTAGTTGAACTGTGAGCAACGGCGCCTCATCTGTCGGTGTTGGCGATTCTCGATCGCTCCGCGCCCTGAGGTCTTCAGGGCGTGGTCTGTCAAACTTTTTCGGGGGTCTGGCGATCCTATTTGTTTTATGGTGGATCGGAGGTTACTTCATCTCTATCAATCCATCGACAGAGCATTTTGCGGCATTCGGACCCATCCCGACATTTAAGGCGTTTCCAGAGCTGTGGTCTTCAGGGACGATACAGAGTGCCATTGCAGCCAGTGGTTATCGTTTGGGTATTGGACTTCTAATTGCCATCGTTCTCGGTGTGCCAATTGGTATTCTCATGGGTCGTAGTAAGAAGTTCCGTGAGGTGAGTAACTCTCCATTCCAATTATTGCGCATGATCAGTCCACTTGCTTGGACACCGCTCGCAGTGGTTGTGTTCACCACGTGGAATCAGTCAATCATCTTTCTCATCGCGATTGCATCACTCTGGCCAGTTGCATTTGCAACTGCCGCCGGTCTGGCCAAAGTGGATCCGGCATGGTTCAAGGTTGCGCGTAATCTAGGTGCCAAGCCTTGGCACATGTTGACTAAAATTATTTTGCCTGCAATCAGCTTTGATGTATTCACCGGGATTCGACTCGCCCTTGGGGTGGCCTGGATTGTACTCGTCCCTGCAGAATATCTCGGTGTAACGTCCGGTCTTGGCTACTCGATCGAGGACGCACGCGAGACATTATCATATGACCATCTTACAGCAATCGTACTGGTCATTGGAGCCCTTGGTTATATCCTCGATAGCTCCTTAGTATTGCTCATCAAACGATTCAGTTGGCACCATGCGGAATCATGAGGCAAGGGATCGATCAATGAGTGGTGGTTGGATTAAGGCTATGTGCCCTGTTGAAGAGGTTATTTAACTATGAGCGATGACACCGCGTCTGTCGGGGTGAATATTCTCAATGCTGGGACTGGTGATACCAGATCATCCCGTGCTCTGAAGTCCTCGTGGCGGGGGCTATCGAATTTTTTCGGAGGCCTTGCGATTCTGTTTATTGTCTGGTGGTTCGGTGTTTACCTGATCTCTTCCACGCCATCGACTGAGCACTTTGCCGATTTTGGGCCTATACCGGCACTCCAGGCGATGCCTGAACTGTGGGATGAAGGAACGATTCAAAGTTCAATTATGTCCAGTGGCTATCGTCTGGGCAGTGGGCTTCTCATTGCTATCTTCATCGGTGTGCCAATCGGGATACTGATGGGCCGCAGCAAGCGATTCCGTGAGTTGAGCAACTCCCCGTTCCAGCTGTTACGTATGATCAGCCCTCTCGCCTGGGAGCCGATTGCGGTGATTGTATTTGCCACTTGGAACCAGGCGATTATTTTTCTGATTGCAATTGCCTCGGTCTGGCCCGTTGCATTTGCGACTGCCGCCGGTTTGGCCAAGGTGGATCCTGCCTGGTTCAAAGTAGCACGAAATCTTGGTGCCAAGCCTTGGCATGTAGTGATGAAAATTATTGTGCCGGCAATCACTTTCGATGTTCTCACTGGTATACGCCTGGCCCTTGGGGTGGCGTGGATCGTGCTCGTCCCGGCGGAATTTCTCGGGGTGACTACAGGACTTGGTTACTCTATTCAAGATGCACGTGAAGGGTTGTCATACGATCATCTCATGGCATGGGTACTCATTATTGGCGTTATTGGTTATATCCTCGATAGCTCCTGTGTATTACTTATCAAACGCTTCAGTTGGCATCGTGGAGAAAATTGAGGTGTGGCAACAGGTGAAAAACTGTGTCTGGTTTGAACCGTTTGATGTTGGCTATGAATCGTGTGCTGGGATGGCGGCATTGCTATCCATGAGGGTAAGGCTCGGCACTCTTTGAGTGGCGGGGCTTTAAGAGCAGGGGTGTTAAGGCACACATAGATTAAACGCCCTCTCGGAACAGTGGTGTGTGGATGCGAGGTAAGTGTGATGACTAAATCACGATTCACCGAAGAGCAGATCGTTGCTGTGCTAAAGGAAGCCGAGGAGAGTGGTGTGAAGGTCCGGGAAGTTTGCCGCAAGCATGGTATCTCGGATGCCACATTCTATAAATGGCGTGCGAAGCACGGGGAGTCGTCACTCACCGAGTCGAGGCGTATAAAACAACTTGAGGAAGAGAACCGGCGGCTTAGGTCACTCGTCGCCGATCTGGCGCTCCGTAATCAGGCGTTGAAACGGGTGGTATCGAAAAAGTGGTAAGTGTTACCCGTTCGTAATGCATGCAGGTACTTTTAAATTCTTACGTCGTAACGAAAGTGCGGCACAGAGAGAGGCGAAAACAACATGTCCCAACATTTGCACATAATTTGTGTTACGGGAACACGCGAAAAGTTACAGATGGCTGCGATGTTCGCGTCGGTCGCAGCCGCAACAGGGGATCAGGTTTCGGTTTTTTTCTCAATGAATGCCCTACCATTTTTCGTCAAGGATAGTACCGACAAGGTACCGGTAGAAGGCCGATTTGGTGAGCTTATGGAACAGGAAGTAGGCGTCCCTCCCTTTAAACAGTTGTTTAAGCATGCGTCGGAACTCGGTGACGCTAAATTGCTGCCGTGCTCAATGGCTCTCGATTTGCTGAAGATCTCTGAAGAGGCACTCGATCCGGAGCTTGGCCCGGCTACGGGACTGACCCGCTTTCTGAGCGATGCCGAGGGTGGTCAACTGCTTACGTTTTAAATACAGGGCTATGAATCAAACAACTGTCAGCAAGAGGATATGAGTAATGAGTGAATGCAAGACCATTGATGCACGAGACACGTTTTGCCCTGGGCCGCTTATGGAGCTCATTACTTACATGAAGCAGGCTAATGTGGGTGATACGCTCGAACTTCTATCGACTGACAAGGGCACGGCATCTGATGTACCGGAGTGGATCAAAAAGGTTGGCCACGAGATGGTCAGTAGCGAGAAAGTCGGAGAGGTCTGGCATCTCACGGTGCGCAAGACCAAATAGTGTGCTGCTTGTGAGATTGAGATTGCTGGCCAGTGACCAGAAACGTCTTAACAATATTGGATAGGAGAACAGAATGAGAATCTTAGTCGTCGGTGGTGGCTGCGGTGGTACCATATTGGCCAATAACCTCGCGCGGCGGCTGGCCAGCGAGATTCGCAACCGTAAAGTCCGAATCACTATGTTATCCGCCTCGGATAAACACATGTACCAGCCAGGCCTGTTGTATGTCGCGTTTGGACAGATGATGCCGGATGAGCTGTATCGCGATCAGGAGAGTTTGCTTGAGCCCTGCATTGATTTTCATGTGGACCCGGTCGAAGAGTTTCACCTAGATCAGAATAAGGTAAAGACCAAGAGTGGCAAAACCCACGAGTATGATACGCTTATCATTGCTACCGGCTCGCGTATTGTACCTGAGGAGGTTCCCGGCTTAACAGAGGGATCAGAGACCTTCTATTCCGAAGCATCTGCAGTGAAGATGTTCAAACGTCTGCGTGAGTTCGAGGGGGGGAAGGTTGCCATTGTTGTTGGGGTTCCACATAAATGCCCAATCGCACCCGTCGAGATTACCTTTGCCCTACACGATTATTTCAAGGCGCGTGGTATCCGCGATAAGGTACACATTAAGTATCACTACCCGATTGGGCGTATCCACACGATTGAAAATGTGGCTATATGGGCCAAGCCTGAATTCGACCGCATTGGTGTCGAGTACGAGACCTTGTTCAATGTCAAGGAAGTGGATGTAGAGAATCAGATCGTGAAGAGCGAGGAGGGTACGGAAACCGAGTATGATCTGCTCATCTCAATTCCACCACACCGTGGTATGGAAGTGATCGAGAAGGACAAACTCGGTGCCGGTGGCTGGATCCCGACTGATCGTTACCAACTCACCATGGAGGGTCACGATAACGTTTATGTACTGGGTGATACCACCAACCTGCCGGTCAGCAAGACCGGTTCAGCAGCACACTTCGAGGCTGAGGTGGTTGCTGAAAATATCTCGTCTATCATAAAGATTGGCGCACCAGTACGTGAATACGACGGCAAGGTCTACTGCTTTATTGAAGCGGGCCATGATCGTGCGACTTATGCGATGTTCAACTATCAAAATCCACCCAATCTGAAGTCGCCCAACAAGTCGATGCATTGGTTCAAAATGAGCTATAACAAGATGTATTGGACCAGTGTGCGTGGTTTACTTTAACCTGGAAAAAGCAGTTGACCGACGAAAAAAGGCTCACTTACATGAACAACAACACTATTCGATTTTCACCTGGATACGCATTGGGTGAGCTTCACTCTTTCCAGGTATAGGAGGCCAGGTTATGACTACACAGACTGAAACACCCCCCACTGAAGCAACGACTGCTGAACGCGAGGAATTCGCTCGTGATCTAGAGCAGCTATCTGAACTGGCAACACTGGTTACCTCGGCACGGGATGCCATGTCGGATGAGATCGTTACCCGTTTGGCCTCAGCACTGAGCGAGGGCATAACACTACTCGACCGCCTCACGCGTAATGAAGGCTTGATGCGATTGCTGCAGGTGTTAGATCGCCCTGAGACTCAACATCTCCTGCTCGGCCTGTCAACGGCGCTCAGCCAGATGAGTCGGGAAATCGCAACCGCCCCGCCAGCCAAAGGCGGTGTTGCAGGGATTGTGAAGCTGGCCCTTGAGCCTGGCACGCAGGAAGGCGTCCGGTCACTTTCTTTACTCGGCCAGTACTGGAGTGAAAGCATGCGTGAACTACACCGGACAGGTGGGCGTTGAGACTGTAGTATTTAGCATTTTCAGCAAACGCTACACATGTAAGATCTTGATATGTTGATGCTATTCGGTGGCAAGCTTGAGAGGCTGCATCTCTTTATACATGATGATCAGCGGCTTCTTGGTGGCAAAGGTAAGAATCCTGGTGCTAGAAGGGTAGAAGAGGTGGCTGCATTGAAACATGTGAAGCTCTTCCCCCTGGAGCAGGAACTCTCTAAATCGCAATGCATTTTTTGTATCAATCTCGTCTTGTAAATGATAATCGAAGTGGTTGAATCCAACAGTATCGTTTGACAGGAAGAGCTGTGGAATCGATTCGTGGTGACCAAGTAGCTCGTGCTGGGCCTTCTTAAGTAGCGAGGTTGAGAGAATCAGACCAATCCTGTCCTCACCGAATAACCAACTGATATCCCGGTCTTCATCATAATCGGCTGTGTGTTCTCCAAAGGCAAGACACCAGCCCTTGTAATAGGCGTTGTATCGTTTAATGATCCGTGAATCATTCATCAGTGGGTGTGGCTACTACCGTACTAATTGTAATAAAGGCAAGAAAAACAATCGCTTATGGTTATTATTGCTGACATGGCATTGATAGGGTGCGTGTTGCAACCAGTCATGCTTAATTAATATACATCGTAATCAATAGTACTTAAAACAGTGTTCTCATACAAATATCCCCACCGGCAGTGGCAATCATATAAGTGATGGCAGACTCCAATAGTATCTTGAAGGCGTTCAAACTTGCTAACAAACAAGGGTGGAACCACCCATTAAAAAACCAAGTTGATCACAACCATCATGACAGCCAAAAATAGTACAGTCATGATACCTCCAGCACGCATGAAATCCGTAACACGATAACCGGCAGGACCCATTATCAAGGCGTTGACCTGATGGGTGGGGATTAAGAAAGAGTTAGATGTCGCAATCGCAACTGTGAGGGCAAAGATAGCAGGATTGGTATCAGCACCGATTGCGATATTGACTGCCAGTGGCACCAGAAGAACGGTCGCGCCTACGTTGGACATCACCAATGTGAAGAAGGTAGCCAGTACGGCAACGGCCAATTGAATGACCCATATCGGCATATCACCGACAACCCATAGTACCTGTTCAGCAATCCATTTGGCTGTGCCTGTCGTCTCTACCGCAAGTCCAAGTGGTATCAATGAGGCGAGAAGAAATACTGTCTTCCAGCTTACGGCCTCATAGGCCTCTTCGATATTCAACACACCGGATAAAACCATACCCATGGCGCCAGTCAGAAGAGCGACTGAGAGACGAATATCCGTGAACAGGACCATGAATAGTGCTATTGCGAAAAACAGCATCGCCCAACCCACCTTGTGAGGACGCAGCTCCTCATGAGGATATTCAGTGGTAACCACGACGAAGTTTTTATCTTTTTCTATTCTTGGCAGTACGTCCCATTGGGTATGCACAACCAGGGTATCACCTGCCATGAACGGCTTGTTGCGAATATCATCGCCTTCCCTAAGGGTCTCACCGTTGCGATGCATACCAATCATGGCAAGACCATAGGTCTTTCTCATCCAGACGTCACGAGCGCTTTTTCCGATAAGGGAAGATCCCGGTGGGATGACCACTTCGGCTATTCCCGCCTTACTGGCAGAGAGGTCGTTGGCAAAGGTGCGTAGAATGGGGCGCTTTTTCAGGTTAAATGCTTCAACGAACGCCAGCAGTGACTCCGGGTCTGCGACAACTCCCATTACCATGCCTGCCTGTATGTCGACATCTCTGGCCAAGGCACCTGGGCCGATACGGTTGGCTTCACCTGAGATTTTGCTTGCGATGATCCGTACGCTGTAGGCTGTTTCAATATCATCCAGCTGTTTGCCGATCAGGCTACTGCCATCTGTGACAACCATCTCTGAAAGGTGGTAACGCAGGCCGTAGACATCCTGAAAATATTGCATTGGATCAGTGCCGCTGGTACTGCTCTCGCAGGATGTTTTTGGTAGTACGAAACGTCCGGCCAATACGAAATAGATGATCCCTGTGATGATCAATGCGATGCCAATCGGTGTTACCGAGAACAATCCCCAGGTCTCCATCTGCTGTTCTGCAGGCAGTGCTTTGTTCGAGGTGAGGATTAGATCATTAAGCAGTATCAGTGGACTTGAGCCGACCATTGTCATGGTGCCGCCCAAGATCGCAGTAAACCCCATTGGCATTAACAGGCGTGACATGGGTAGGCCGGAACGGGCGGAAATGCGAGAGACAACCGGTAGGAATAACGCAGCAGCACCCACGTTTTGCATAAATGAGGAGATAAACCCCACCGTAGCGGAGATGATCGGAATGATGCGCCCTTCTGTTGTGCCGCCCACCTTCAGTATGAAGGTGGCAACATTGCCCATAATGCCGGTTCTATCGAGACCGGCGCCGATAATCATCACGGCAATGATGGAGATAACGGCATTGGATGAGAAGCCGTCGAACAGGTGTTTATTGTCTACCAAGCCCTGTTCCAGCCCCATAAAGGGTGCGAGTAATGATGTGAGCCCCAGCAGCACCATAACACTCGCAGCAGCTACATCAACACCGACAACCTCAAATGCGAAAAGGTAGATAGTCAGCATCAATATTGCACCAACCCAAGCAATCTCGATAGTGGGTGATATATTGGCAAGTAACAACCCTCCTGTCAGGAAAACCGCGCCAGCAATAAGCTGCTTAAGAGGGAATTTTGGGCCACTAATCGGTGTTGTCTGCTGTTCGTTCAAAGCAATCACTCATCTACTGGGTTTTAAGGACAAGCCACGGTGCGATAATCCTGCAGCACTCAACAAATCGATCAATCTGGATGGTTAAGACAGGCCATCTTCTTCAATGGCAGGTCATTCCAGATTGGAAAGCAATTCAGTAGTGATAAGGGCTGTGATCAGCCTTAGATATTGCCATGTAGCCGGAAAAGCAGGGCATATTGCCTAATATGATTATTGTTTTCAAATAAATAATAATGTCATAATATTCCATTATGGAATATAGGTTTCTTCCGGACTTAAAGCACCTGGCGACTTTGAGAGCTGTCGTCGAGCGTGGCGGTGTATCCGAGGCTGCACGATCGATGCATATTGGGCAGCCGGCGGTGACAAAAAGGTTGCGAGCTCTGGATGCGTGTTATGGCGTGAGCTTGATGCAGCGGGAGGGACGTCGACTGGAACTTACGACGGCAGGTACCAAGGTCTATAACTATGCAAGATTGGTACTCGATCATCAGGTCTCGCTGTTGGATGATCTTGAGTCGCTTCGGGCAGGTAAAAACAAACTGCGTGTCGAAGTCACCTTTGCAATCGGTGAGCATATGTTACCCAATCTATTGTTGAGTTTTGCTGAAAGCTATCCGGCCTACAGAATTGAGAGTCGCATGGGTTATAGCCGTCGTATTCAGCGGCATCTTGCCACGGGCCTGGCGGATCTTGCTTTGCTGGAGCAAGCACCTGACCACCCTGAGATTCTTGTACAGAAATGGCTTGATGATGAGTTGGTTCTGGTTTGTGGACCGGGCCATATGCTGTGGGGTAGTGGCATGATACCTCTGTCCGAATTGGGTAACTTGCGCTATGTGCTGCGTGAATCGCAATCATCCATGAGACTCACTCTCGACAAGGCACTGAAGGATATTGGTATTGATCAATTGCCGATAACCATGGAAGTCGGATCGACCGATACGATTGTAGAGATGCTGCAACGTGGCCGGCATGTGAGTTTTCTACCGCGTTTTGCAGTGGATGATAGCTTAATTTCCAATACCCTCTATCATATAAAAATACAGGGGCTGCGTATTAATAGAACGTTGTGGATTGCACGTACACGTTCGAATCTGAACAGTGCCATTGCCGAAGCCTTTATTCATCTTCTGCGTGAGAATTCATGTCAAACCATACAATAGCAAGTGGGAATTGTCTCTGCGGCGCCGTGCAGTTTAGTGCAAAACAAGTCAGCAATCATGTGGGAGCATGCCATTGCGGAATGTGTCGAAAATGGGGTGGTGGACCGCTGATGGCAGTCGAGTGCGGCACAGCAGTATCCTTTGAAGGAGAAGATCAGATCAGGATCTACAACTCATCCGATTGGGCGGAGAGGGGATTTTGTAAGCAATGTGGTAGCCATCTGTTCTACCGATTGAAAGGGAGCGGTCAATACTTTATTCCAGTGGGATTGTTTAACCAGCAGGAATCGTTTGTTTTTGATCATCAAGTATTCATAGACCGAAAGCCATTGTATTACAGTTTTTCCGATAACACTGAGAATATGACTGAGGCTGAGGTCTTTGCCAAATATTCATAGTTATCTGAGTGAGTGTGTTGTGTGTGGTCAGTGACATTTTGTCATTCCAGTACGACTTCTTGTCATAATAGTTCGTTATTTTCTCTTACCCCTCTTATCTACCATCCAACGCTCTGAAATATTTGAACAATAAAAATTTCCCAACTACCCTTTGATTGTGCGCTCACTTTATTCCATCTGCAGTCTTGGAATTTATAGTGTGTTGATCACGACAATCTTCTACACCAATTCGAATAATCCAATCAACCTTGGTACTTGGTTGTGCTAGGTAGGTGTGTATTTGTACAGTCAATAATCTTTTGATCTTTGTCTGGGTTATAGGGGTTGTAGTTGGGTCATCGTAATTGAATTCATAATATTTTTTTAAAGCGTTAGGTGAGATGGGAAGGAGAACAGCATGCTCAGGTCTCTTTTGATAGATGCAGATAAATGTACGGGGTGCGTTCAATGCGAATTAGCGTGTTCCTTTGAAAATGAAGGGGTATTCAACCCCTCAAAATCACGTATCCGTGTTTTTACGTTCCACCATGAAGGGCGGTTTGTACCCTATACATGTACACAATGTGCCGAAGCCTGGTGTATGCAGGCCTGTCCTGTTGATGCCATAGCCCTCGATGTTAATACCGGGGCGAAGGTGGTCCATGATTCAGTCTGTGTCGGCTGCAAGGTCTGTACTATTGCCTGTCCTTTTGGGACGGTGAATTACAGCAGTGACAGTGGCAAGGTGATTAAGTGTGATCTCTGTGGGGGAGACCCAGCTTGTGCCAAGGCCTGTCCAACGGCTGCGATCACTTATGTGGACGCGGATCAGACCGGATTTGAAAAAATGCGTGCCTGGGCGGGTAAAACCGATGCCAGCAGTGCAGCAAGCGTATAACCTGGAGGTAATTAGCTATGTCATGGGCTGGAAAAATTCTTCGCGTCAATCTCACTCAAGGGACGTGTACAGTCGAGGCGCTTAACCGTCAATGGGCACAGGAGTATCTCGGACAGCGTGGGCTTGCAACCAAATACCTGTCAGAAGAGATCGATCCTCGCGTCGATCCGCTCAGTCCCGAAAACAAGATGATTATGACCACCGGACCGCTAACCGGCACAATGGCCTCGACAAGCGGGCGCTATTCGGTGGTGACCAAAGGTCCGCTGACAAACTGTGTGGCCTGTTCGAACTCCGGTGGTTTCTTTGGTGCAGAGATGCACTTTGCCGGTTGGGATATGTTCATTTTCGAAGGGAAATCTCCGAAACCCGTTTACCTGTCAGTCATGAATGACAAAGTGGAACTGCTCTCTGCCGAAGAGATATGGGGAACCACCGTTTGGCATGCCGATGAGTGGCTGCACACTAAGCATCAGGATCCGATGATCCGGGTTGCAGCAGTCGGACGTGCCGCAGAGGCGGGTTGTCTCTATGCAGCAATAGTTAATGATCAACATCGAGCGGCTGGTCGCTCCGGTGTTGGTACGGTAATGGCCTCTAAAAATTTGAAAGCCGTTGTGGTACGAGGTACCAAAGGGATCGACAATGTGAAGGATCCCGCCAAGTTCATGAATGCGGTCAATGCCGGAAAGAAGGTGCTTGCCGACAATGCTGTCACTGGCCAGGGGTTACCCACCTACGGTACCCAGGTATTGATGAACGTGATCAATGAAATCGGCGCCTTACCGACGCGCAATATGCGTGAGGTACAGTTTGAGGGCGCTCAAAGTGTTTCAGGTGAGGCGATGCATGAAAAGCGCGCCTCGGATGGTAAACCCAATTTGACCACGAATGCCGGCTGTTTTGGTTGTACCATCGCCTGTGGACGCATCTCAACAGTAGACAAGGGCCACTTTTCGGTTGAGAACAAACCACAGTATTGGGGTAGTTCGGGTGGACTGGAGTATGAGGCGGCCTGGGCGTTGGGCCCTGATACCGGTGTTGATGATCTGGACGCACTGACTTATGCCAACTTTCTCTGCAATGAGGATGGCTTTGACCCAATCACCTTCGGTGGCACACTGGCGGCGGCCATTGAGCTTTTTAAAATGGGTGCACTTACCACCGAACAGACCGACGGCAGGGACTTGAATTTCGGTTCGGCCGAGACACTGGTTTGGGCGGTTGAGGCGTTGGTCAAAGGAGAAGGGTTCGGTAAGGATCTTGGATTGGGGTCAAAAAGACTGTGTGAGAAATATGGGCACCCGGAACTCTCCATGACGGTGAAAGGTCAGGAGTTTCCTGCTTATGATCCTCGCGGTATCCAGGGCATGGGCCTCGCCTATGCAACATCCAATCGTGGTGCCTGCCACCTGCGGGGTTATACGGTTGCCTCTGAAGTCCTGGGTATCCCTGAAAAGACCGATCCCTTGGAGACCGAGGGTAAGGCCGGTTTGGTCAAGGCCTTTCAGGATGCCACTGCCGCAGTCGATTCGAGTGGACTTTGCCTGTTTTCGACATTTGCCTGGTCGTTGGAAGATATTGCACCGCAAGTCGATGGAGCCTGTGAAGGCGACTGGACGGCAGAACGGATGCTGGAGTTGGGCGAACGTGTCTGGAACATGGAGCGGGATTTCAATATGCGGGCAGGATTGACTGCCGCTGACGATACACTGCCAAAGCGTTTACTGAAGGAAGCGGCTAAAACCGGACCGGCGCAAGGACGTGTCAATGATCTGGATAAGATGCTACCTGAGTATTATGAGTTGCGTGGCTGGACCTCGGATGGCGTCCCGACTGAATCAACCCGTCAACGGCTCGGTTTGTCCTGACATCTGTGTGGAGATGTTAGATGCATTATATTGTTATTGGTGCTGGACCGGCAGGCGTAACAGCCTGCGAAACATTACGTGAGCTGGATCCCACCGGTCGAATTACCTTGATCGGTGGGGAGCCGGAGCCACCCTATTCCCGGATGGCCATTCCCTATCTGCTGGTTGAGAATATCGATGAGCAGGGCACCTATCTGCGGAAATCAGA
The DNA here is from genome assembly GCA_023838465.1 of Candidatus Thiodiazotropha sp. Classification (GTDB taxonomy): domain Bacteria; phylum Pseudomonadota; class Gammaproteobacteria; order Chromatiales; family Chromatiaceae; genus Thiodiazotropha. The sequence goes on along the minus strand of JAIVEQ010000041.1, from coordinate 10,278 downwards.
AGGTCATTATAGTGAAAGGCAGATTGAATACCTGAGCGATCCTGTTACACAGGTGAACCCGCAGCAGAAGTCGATCACCTTGGCTGGGGGAGGTCGCCTTGACTACGATCGTCTATTGATTGCCACAGGTGCTACGCCCCTAAAACCACCAATTCCTGGAATCGACTTACCTGGCGTGCATAATTGTTGGACCCTGGCTGATGCCCGTGCCATTGTTAAACGAGCCAAGCCCGGCACGCCGGTGGTGCTGATCGGTGCCGGATTCATCGGTTGTATCATCCTTGAGGCCCTGGTAGGACGCGATGTGCAACTCACCGTGGTGGAGAAAGCAGACCGTATGGTTCCCCGGATGATGGATGATGTGGCAGGGGGGTTGTTGAAAACCTGGTGTGAAAATAAAGGCATTAAGATTATTACCAACTGCGGTGTTGCCAGCTTTGAAAAAGACAATGCAGGGGTATCGGTCAATCTTGATAATGGTAAAAGCCTGTCTGCCGGATTGGCTATTACTGCGATGGGCGTTCGCTCGAATATGGAGTTCCTGGCGGGATCGGGTATCGATCTTGATCAAGGCGTCCTGGTTGATCCTTATCTGGAGACCAATCTGACGGGGATATTCGCTGCTGGTGACGTTGCACAGGGGCGAGACTTTTCTACCGGCAGCAATATGATGCAGGCAATCCAGCCCACGTCGGTAGAACATGCACGAATCGCAGCAACCAACATGGTCTTCACCAAACGCATGGCCCACCAGGGTAGCCTCAATATGAATGTGCTGGATACCCTTGGCCTGATATCGGCCTCATTTGGTCTGTGGATGGGTGTGGAGGGAGGTGAGCACTCAACCCTACTGGATGAGGCGCGTTACCGCTATTTAAAACTACAGTTTGATGGTGAATATCTGGTTGGTGCGAGTAGCTTGGGACATACCCAGCATATCGGTGTTCTCAGGGGATTGATTCGCAGTCATGTTCCGTTAGGCGTGTGGAAGGAGCGGTTAATGAATGATCCGACCCGCCTGATGGAGGCCTATCTTGGCTCGGTGCAAGGTGTGAACTAAACTACCACAAGCGCACACCTTCACGGTGTTCAACTGAGGATTCTAGGTTAAATCTGTGGTTACGGTTGAATTCAAACTGTTCGCAACGCTGATGGAGTATCTGCCTGCAGGTGCTCAGGATCATAGCGTCAGGGTCGAGCTGTCTGAGGGCGCTACCATTTTTGACCTGATGGATAAGTACCGTGTACCCCGTACTCAAGCTCATCTTGTGGTACGCAATGGCCTATTCGTTCCTCCTTCACAACGAAAGACATACCAGCTACAGGATGGGGATGTGATTGCGCTGTGGCCTCCTGTTGCCGGCGGGTGAGTGAGGCGACATGCCGGCGAATACACGGAGTGACAGCCGGACCATGTCGATTACACATGCAGAGTTCCTGCGCAGCCTTAAGCCACTGAAACACTATTATCAGGTGGTAGTCGGTGATACTGGAAATCAGGTGGAAATTTCAGATCAAAAACTCAGTGTCGTATTGCAACTGGGTAGCGAGGAAGCGGTTAAGTTAGGCTCACTGACCATGCCATCGACGCAAGTTGAATTCACTTCCCGATATACTGACGATCATGAGATGGTGCTGTTTTGGTCCCGGTTTGACCTCTGTTTCAGACGAGGGGGTGGCTGACTTCTTTTGTTTTTTACTAGGTCACGATAAACAGAAAAAAGAGTCTTATAGGAGGAAACGCCATGAAGAGAAAGCAAATAAAAAATTGGCTACTGGGCATCACTACCGCTTTATTACTCATACCCGTTATAAGCCTTGCTGATAAGCCATTCGAACGGATTGTCGTATTCGGTGACAGTCTGTCTGACCCAGGCAATGCATTCTATCTGTCAGGCAGGAAGCTTAAGCCACCCTACGATTCCCTGGATGCCTTTTTAATACCCGATGCGCCCTATGCAAGAGGTGGTAAACATTTTAGCAATGGCGCTACCTGGATTGAGCAATTGGCAAACAAGCTGGATCTGAGAGATAGCGTAAAACCGGCGTTCAAGGGAGAGAACGAAGGAAAGTTGAAAAGGACGAACTACGCAGTGGGCGGAGCGCGCGCGCATGAAGATGGGATCAATATCAATTTAACGGCACAGATGAATGCCTTTATTGCAGATGCTCAGGGTGTGGCGTCAGGAGATGCCCTGTATGTGATCGCACTGGGTGGAAATGATGTGCGGGACGCAGTGGCTGCGTTGTCAATTGACCCTACAGGTAGTGCCAGTGGTGAGATCCTTGGCAGTGCATTGATGACAATATCCGATAGTATCTTTGCGTTATACAATGCCGGCGCAAGGAAGTTACTGATTGCTAATTCCCCTGATCTTTCATTGACACCGGCAATACAGATACTTGATATTTTTTCACCGGGAGCCTCGTTAGCGGCGGCGCTCATCTCCCTCCAATTTAACGTGGAACTCGATACACTGCTTGACACGCTGAGTACCGTATTTCCTGACCTGGAGATAGCCCGGTTGGACGTTTACCAGAGTGTGCATGACATCGTGGCAAACCCTGATGAATTCGGCCTGAAAAATGTACAGGATGCCTGTGTGATGCCGAATCAACCACCATTTGCCTGCAAGAAGCCAAAAAGATATCTGTTTTGGGATGGTATCCATCCGACTAGAGCAGCGCATCGGATTCTTGCCGTTAATGCAGCAGCAATTCTGATGGTGAGAGAAGATAATCACTGTGAGCGTGATGAAGATCATATCAGGCGCTCAGACAGGTGTAGATAGGGCTGCACTGGATGCCGCACTGGAGTGCGGTATACAAGCCGGAGGATGGTGCCCGCAAGGTAGATTGGCAGAAGACGGGGCTATTCCCAAAAAATATCCAGTCAAAGAACTAGCTGGAGCAGGATATAAGGAGCGAACCCTGAAAAATGTCATAGACAGTGATGGGACAATGATTGTCTACTACGATTGCCTATCTGGAGGTACAGAACAAACATTGCGTTTTTGTCTCGCTCAAAAGAAGCCCTATCTCCTGATCGATGCGGAGGAGGTCGTCATTCAACGGGCAGCGAGCAAGATTCTTTCATTCATCGAGAAAAATCGTATTACCGTTTTAAATGTGGCCGGGCCACGTGCCAGTGGAGAGGCCAGGGCCTACGACTATACAAAACAGGTATTACAACAGGTATTGAAAGTATAAATGGCTTCTCCTGACCCAGAGGGTACCAGAAAGAGAAACAACAGGCCGCCAATGGACCTTAAACATCGCAATGGACCGCAAATGATTCAACTAATAGTAATTGAGAACGGTAACTATATCGATTTAAAAATGATTTTTGCACTGGATGAGTATCATGCACTTTTCCAGGCCAGAAATAAGCTATGATATTGCTTCCTCAGTTCAAGGATGTCCTGCTGCTTTTTCTGTTTGGATTGCTGCTCTTTTTAGCATTAATCGCCTATCTCTACCTTAACCAGACCAACCTGATTCATCTGCCAGACATTCCATCAAGGGATGTGAATGTGTCGCCACAACAGATTGGTCTTGAATATGAGTCAATCACACTTCATACCGATGACAAGGTTAAACTGGATGGATGGTTTATCCCACTCGAAAATCCCCGGGCGACACTGCTTTTTTTTCATGGGAACGCTGGCAATATTTCACATCGGCTAGGGTCACTCAAACTGTTTCACGAGTTGGGACTTGCTGTTTTAATAATTGACTACCGGGGATATGGTAGAAGTGAAGGCACCCCTTCGGAACAGGGTATCTATCGCGATGCAGAGAGCGCCTGGCGATATCTAACTATGACACGGAATGTACCAGAGAGTGATATCATACTCTTTGGACGTTCATTCGGTGGGGCAGTGGCAGCCTATCTCGCAACGAAACACCCGAGTATGGGGATGGTGCTTGAATCAACTTTTACCTCTGTACCTGATATGGCAGCAGAACTCTATCCCTGGTTACCAGCCCGTTGGTTGGCGCGATACCACTACAATACCCGTGAGCGACTGGTGGGTGTCAATAGTCGGTTGATGGTAATCCATAGCAGGCATGATGAAATTATTCCCTTCGCCCATGGAAGAACACTGTTTGATACTGCCAACGAGCCAAAAGATTTTCTTGAATTGAGTGGCGATCATAACGAAGGGTTTATGCAGAATATAGAACACTACCAACAGGGTTGGGATGATTTTATTCGTTCTTGCGTGTCCTCTAAAGCCATGGATTCAGGCTGAATATTATTTTTTTGTTTCGTTACAATGATTCCTGGGCAATATTGAATGACGGGATTAAAAAGTCTGCCCACAAATTTTCTTAAAGAACCATTTATTTAATGCTATTGAGTGCATATGATGTCAGCAATTCCCATACGTAAAACAAAAATCGTGGCTACCATTGGACCGGCTTCGGATTCGGTTAAGACTCTCGAAGAGATGATTGTGGCCGGCATGAGTGTTGCGCGTCTTAATCTCTCTCATGGTAATTATGAGGAACACAATCAGCGTATCGCGCAAATTCGCCAGGCATCCGAAAATCTTGAAATTCCAGTTGCCATCATGATCGATACGCGGGGTGTAGAGATACGCACAGGCAAGATTCGTCAAGGTCCTATCGAGCTGGCATCCGGTGATGCATTCTCGCTCTTTACCGATGGACGAAGTGGTGATCAGAAGGGTGTTTCAGTCACCTATCAGCGATTAAACCAGGAGGTAAACCCGGGTGATGTCATTCTTCTCGATGATGGTGCTATGGAACTGGTTGTTCAATCGGTGTTGGATCGGGAGGTTCGCTGTAAGGTTGTGTTGGGCGGCACTCTAAAAGAGAACAAGGGTGTCAATTTACCCAATACACAACTCTCCATGACGGCGGTGGAACCGGAACATCGAGATGATATTCTCCAGGAGCTCTCTTTTGCAGCAGAGAATGATGTCGACTATATCGCCGCTTCATTTATTCAGGATGCCGATGAAGTCAACAGGATGCGAGAGATTCTGTTGGAGAAAGGGGTGAACATCCCGATTATCGCCAAAATCGAGAACCGGGCTGGCATCGACAATCTCGAATCGATTGTGGCGGCGGCTGACGGCATTATGGTGGCACGAGGCGATATGGGTGTCGAGCTACCGTTGGCAGATGTACCGAGTATGCAGAAGAAGATCATCCGTATTACGGTAAGCAATGGAAAACCTGTCATTACAGCTACCCAGATGCTGGCCTCAATGGAGCACAATCCAAAGCCGACCCGCGCTGAAGCGAGTGACGTGGCGAACGCCATCCTGGATGGTTCATCAGCGGTTATGCTGTCAGGTGAGTCAGCGATGGGCGACTACCCGGTGGAGTCGGTAAAGACAATGGAGATGTTGGCGATACGCACAGAGGCTTCGTTGCGTGAGTATGGTTATCTCCAACGTATCATTCCCCATCCCTCCAATGTGGTGACAGAAGCGGTCAGTCATTCGGCTGCCAGCATGGCGGACCAACTTGATGCTGCTGCCATTATCAGTTTGACCGAGACCGGCTTCACCTCAAGACTGATCTCAAAACATCGACCGGAGTGTCCTATTCTAGCCGTCACCAAGTCACCCAGGGTGACCCGGCGGTTATGTATGAATTGGGGTGTGTTACCCATACTCTATCCGGAGGAGAGCACGACGGATGAGGCGAAGATTGGATATTGTATTGATCAGGCTAGAAAGCGGGGTGTGTTGAATCGAGGTGATATCGCCATTGCCACCAGTGGCTATAGTCAGACGACGGGTGGTACAAACCTGATCAGGGTGATGACCGTAGAAAATGAAGTATGAGCCATGTTGACAAACGAACGGGCTCCTTTGTAACCAATCACACAATAAAAAAACCCCGCTACCCGAAGGTAACGGGGTTTCTGAAGTCACTTAACTCATGTTAGCTGCTACAAAGTCCCAGTTAACCACTTTCCAGAAGGCTTCCAGATAGGCAGGACGGGCATTGCGGTAGTCGATATAGTAGGCGTGCTCCCAGACGTCGGCCGTCAGCAGCGCCTTCTTACCGGAAGTCATTGGGCTACCGGCATTGGAGGTATTGAAGATCTCAAGGCTGCCATCTTCATTCTGTACCAGCCAGGTCCAGCCGGAACCAAAATTAGTAGCACCGGAAGTGGCAAATTTTTTCTTGAACTCATCGAAAGAGCCAAAGGTGCTGTTGATGGCATCGGCCAATGCACCGCTTGGTGCATTGGCGTCATTCGGGCTGCGCAGGCAGTTCCAGTAGAAGGTATGATTCCAGATCTGGGCGGCGTTGTTGAAGACGCCACCGGAGGATTTCATAACGATCTCTTCAAGGGAGGCATTCTCGAACTCAGTGCCGGGTATCAGATTGTTCAGATTGGTCACATAGGTGTTGTGGTGTTTGCCGTGATGGAATTCCAGTGTTTCTTTAGAGATAACAGGCTCCAGCGCGTCAATAGCATAGGGCAGGGCAGGTAGTTCGTGTGCCATGAGATAAGACTCCTTATGTGTACGATACGAATACTTGTAGTGATCCTGGTAATGTCGAGGATCCGATTAAAACCTAGTAGAATGGTCGGCTATTCTAACGATGCCAATGCAGGGATGCAACAGGGGACATTGTGGGGGAAAATGATACCACCCTTATTTGATAATTGAAGTGAGTATGAACCCGATCGAACTGAATATTTTCGCCTCACGTCTGGAGGCGATCTGCGATGAAATGGGTGTGGTTCTGCGCAATGCCTCCTTTTCTCCCAATATTCGCGACAGGCTCGATTTTTCCTGCGCCGTGTTTGATGCTCAGGGAGCGCTTTGCGCCCAGGCTGCGCATATCCCTGTCCACCTTGGCAGTATGGCCTATGCGATGGCGGAAATTGTCTCCAAAGTCGAGTGGCATGCTGGTGATATGGTGGTGCTCAATGACCCCTTTATGGGGGGGACGCACCTGCCTGATGTTACGCTCATTGCACCGCTTTTTTATGATGATCAGCTGACCGCTTTCCTGGTTAACCGAGCCCATCATGCTGATATTGGCGCCAGTTCACCTGGTTCGATGCCGGTCTCTCGCACCCTGGAGCAGGAGGGGCGTATTATTGCGCCGGGTAAATTGGTCATAGGGGGGCAAATCGAAGATGGCTTTTTGGCAGAGATCACAAGGGATAATCGCAACCCCGGTGAATCGAAAGGAGACTTCGCAGCACAGATCAGTGCCAATCGTAGCGGTCTGAACCGTCTTGAATTATTGATTGATGAGTGGGGCAGGGGCACGTTCCTCAGTGGTCTTGACTCCCTCAATGCCTATGCTGAACGATTGGCGAGAGAGGCGCTTAAACGAATACCGGTTGGCGAATACAGCTTCGAGGATTTTATGGATGATGATGGCCAGGGTAATAGTGATATTCCCATTTGTGTCAGGCTGGTGGTTGAAGCAGAACATATCCTTGTCAACTTCACCGGCACGGCCCAGCAGGTCCCCGGTAATATCAATTGCCCTCTTTCGGTAGCCGCCGCCGCAGTCTACTACGTCTTTCGTTGTCTTATGCCTGCCCAGACACCTGCCTGTGCAGGCAGTTTCAGACCCATAGAGCTATATGCCCCGCAAGGTTGTCTGCTCAATGCAAAGCGCCCTGCTGCTGTAGCGGCGGGTAATGTGGAGACCAGCACTCGGGTGGTGGATGTGGTACTGGGAGCCCTCGCGCAGGTGCTGCCTGATGAGATACCGGCAGCCAGTCATGGCAGTATGAATAATCTTGCAATGGGCAGTGATAGTGGTGACTTCCGCTGGGACTATTACGAGACCATTGGTGGAGGGATGGGTGCGGGCAGGACCGGTGGGGGACTGAATGGGGTTCAGACCCATATGACCAATACCCTGAATACACCTATCGAGGTGATCGAGACACGCTTTCCGGTGCAGATAAAACAGTATGGATTGCGCCATGGTTCGGCTGGGAAAGGTGCGAGATGTGGTGGTGAGGGTGTGGTCAGGACCTTTAAGTTTCTAGCGCCGACTCAGGTTACCTTACTGACAGAGCGGCGTAGCCATCAGCCGTGGGGCAGTGCTGGCGGTCAGCCAGGAGAGCCGGGCATCAATAGTCTCAACGGCAAGTTACTGCCGGCCAAGGTTAATCTGATGGTTGGACCGGGTGATCAGCTCACTATTGAAACGCCAGGTGGTGGGGGTTGGGGAAACATGCTTGAAGATTGTGCGGTCTGTGATCCGTAGGCATCACTCGTATAGGGCACTACACCAGTCCAACTATTTGCTTAATAATTCCCAGTATGAATCCTCCTCCTGTCAGGGGCACTAATTTCTCATTCACTTCATGTTCTTTCGCGGTCATTTATCACGCCATTCCATGCTTCAAATGCCTCAAGTGGAGAGGTATAGGAATGCATCTTCAGCGAAATAGGCTGAAGCAGATAGTGGCCCAGTCGGGGATGGTAGTTCAGGTGTGCTTGCATGTAATCACCGCTCCAACCCAAGCGTAGGGATGGCCCTAATACCTGGTATTCCGTTTCACCGCGTTCTTCACCGCTCCATCCTTCGGGGATGACGATCTGTGGATCATTCTCAGGGAAAAGAAGGCGCGACAGCATCCAGGGGGTCAGAATCAATACCACACGCCAGCCACTGGTTCTCCGGTAGGCATGAAGGTGGAAACCCAGTTCACTGTTTGTTAGCGGATCATCACTGAAAAAATCGTTATAGATCTCATGGTGTATAGTAAGTAATGCATCCTGAAACGCCTCATCCTTGCTTAACGCCTTGGGAATCAATTGCCACTGAGTCTCATGCATAAACAGTTTCCTTCTCTGTTATATACAACGCTTCCAGTTGCTCACTCCATAGGTGATAAATTTGCAGCCGACTCTTTTGTTGTAGATCATTAGCAAAAAGTGGGCAGACGCCTTTGCAGATGATCCTGCCAGAGTTGCTTTAATAACTTACTTCTATCTGGTCGTATTGATTCACTCAGGTAGGCTGAGCATTCCAACTTGGTGCCAAGATAGTCAGCAGGCATCTGCTCTACTGATAAACCGGCATTTCGATAGAGTTTTAGTAGATGTTAGCAATGGGTGAGAGGATTGCTACATCGCTTCATTGACCATCTTGCCTTTGGCGCTGGTGAGTGGTCAAATTTCTCCGCATTTGTGGTTGCTAAGGGAGAGAGATCTGACTCTCCCCCTTATTGATACACGTTTGATCAATTAGCATCGCTTCCATTGTGTACTGAAAAAGCTGGCTTGAGTTAAGCCTGCTTTTGCTTTGCCGGTGCTAAAACCAGACTCATGACTTCATTGCTTTTTAACAACATCTCGTCAACCATCGGCGCTACAATTTCTGTATTCAGGCCAGTCGCATCCCAGGCAGAAGGGGCTATCGCCCACAACATTTCATCGACGGAGAGGCCGACCATTTCACCATTGGCGATAGCTTTGGCAATGTGTACCAGGGATACCTCAAGTTTATGTTCAGTTGTTTGATCCGGGTGATGGTGATGCCCTGTTACCGCCACGAAGCTGTCAGGCAAACCCCAGGAGCGCATCAGCTCAGCTCCGACATCCATGTTCGTGAAACCCAGGAGTTGTGCTTCCGTCTCTGGCAATACCCAGTTGTCTCCTCCGGTGATCTGTAGAATCTCTGTGGCCTTTTCTGGCAACGTGAGATAGATCACCAGCCTTCCAACATCGTGCAACATCCCCATTACAAAAAGTCGTTCACTGTGCAGGGTATTACAGCGCTTAGCCAATATCTGTGACATCACTCCAGTGGTGACTGAGTGGCGCCAGTAGTCGGTCATGTTCACCAACTCATCCGGGATATTGGTAAAGGTTCGCATGGCAGATGTCGCCATCACCAGATTGCGCAACTCATCAGCGCCGAGGATGGCAACTGCACGGGACAGGGTTTCGACCCTTGCCTGCTGTCCATACAATGCACTGTTAGCCAGTCGAAGCAGTCGGGCCGAGATATCTGTATCCTGAATAATAATATCCGCTACCTGTGTTGCGGAATAGTTGGCAGCCCCCATTATCTGGTTCACTTTGATACAGATGTCGGGTAATGAGACTAGGTGGTCGATGTCCTTTATAAGCGATTTCGGATCCATTTTTCCATCTCCTTGCGTGATTCTGCCATTGTAATTTCCATTTCCAAATAAGCGACAAATTAAGATACGCGGATTCAACTCGCAAGTGCAACCGGTGGGTTGATTCCTAAAAATACCTGATTAGGTGTTTTCATGCCAAGACATTTTCTTGGTCT
>JAIVEQ010000040.1 GCA_023838465.1 Candidatus Thiodiazotropha sp. | reverse complement strand
TTTGATGCCTTTTCAACATCAAAAATAGAGAAGAATCTGTGGCCGATCAATACCTTAATTTCTTTGCGAAACCCGGATAGACCCATAAAAACTAACGCAGGATTCTCCAGCCACTCAGAATCATCGATATTACGCATCATGGAGGAGACCCGAGCATTCGATTGAGCTTGCCCCTCAAACGTCACCGCATTTCCCTTTTGGTTGACCTGATCAAGATAGACGCCATCGGGCAACCTAGTGACAATTTCATCAAATAGATGGACTATTTGTGGCCTGCTGCCTTGCAACTCCTGAATAATATTCATTCTTGCCAGTAAATTTTGCTTGGTTTTATCCAGATCCCGTATCTCTCGGATCTGCTTTTCAACTGCATCGATTTCTCTCTGTAAGTAGGCGTTCCGCTGGTTTTGGGCCTCAATCTGACTTTGGATAAGTAGATGAATACCGAACACGACAAACGCAGACAACAAAGCACCTGCCAATACCATAAGTCCGAATTCTTTCTGGCGCTCTTTGCGTTCCGCTTCTCGCCAAGGGAGTAGGTTAATGCGCGCCATCAGTCAAAACTCCTCAACGCCAGGCCACAGGCTATCATTAATGCCGGAGCATCAGCGCTCAATGCCTGTGGTTTTACTCTGGATGAAACCGACATATTGGCAAATGGATTTGCTACAGATGCCGGGGTTCCCAGCTTTTCCTCAATAAGATCATCGATACCTGGTATGGATGAACTACCGCCAGCCAGAATGATGTGATCAACGCTATTGTATGCACTCGAGGAGAAAAAGAACTGTAGTGACCGGCTGACTTGCTGTGCCATTGCCTCTTTGAACGGCTCCAATACCTCAGGTACATAGTTATCTGGCAAACCACCCTGACGCTTGGCCATCCCAGCCTCTTCGATAGAGAGACCATAACGGCGCTGTATCTCTTCAGTCAGCTGCCGACCGCCAAAGTTTTGCTCTCTGGTGTAGATAATCTTGTTGTTATGCAACACATTCAATGTGGTGGTGGTAGCACCGATGTCCGCAATTGCGATCGTTTGATCCTCGCCATGTTCAGGCAATTGATCCATTAACTGAGAACAGGCATTCTCCATCGCATAGGCTTCCACATCTACGATCGATGCATTCAGTCCGGCCAGTTCCAGGGCCGTCACTCGATCATCGACATTCTCACTGCGCGATGCAGCAAGAAGCACATCCACCAATTCCGCATTTTTATCAGAAGGGCCTATAACCTCAAAGTCGAGATTAACCTCTTCAAGCGGGTAGGGGATGTATTGATCGGCCTCAAGCTGAATCTGGCTTTCCAGTTCCTGATCCGACAAAGTTGCCGGCATTGAGATGACCTTGGTTATCACAGCCGAGCCGGATACTGCTACAGATGCATGCTTGGCCCGGGAGCCAGAGCGCCTGACGGCGGCACGTATTGCCTCACCGACAGCATCCACCTCTGCAATATTCTTCTCAACAACCGCGTTCCCCGGCAAAGGTTCGACCCCATAGGCTTCTACCCGGTAGGTCGCGCCATTGCGCCCAGTTGCGGTGGACAACTCTAACAACTTGACAGCTGTGGAGCTGATATCAATGCCTATTAAAGGCGGTTTTTTTCTTCCGAATAGTGACATGCGGTTTACCCAAACGATCCTTATGCCGCAGAACTTAACTAGGATTCTCTTTAACTAGAGTAAGTAACTATATAGCAGCAAATGATTTTTTTGTGAAGACATTTTTTTACAAAAGAGCTAAAAAAGCTCTCATTTTATTTGCTAGACTATCGATCTTTCATACGGACCATTCTGGTACGTCCTGATTAACTAATTCTGTGAACCAGTGCATGAAGTCGATTTACAGACTCTTAAGATACCTCGTTTACTTCTTATTCGGCCTATCCGTGATAGGAGCCGGCGGACTTTTTGGCACCTATCTATATTTAGAACCTAAGTTGCCATCCATTGATACACTCAAGGATGTACGCCTACAGGTCCCCCTTCGAATCTATAGCAACGATCACCTACTCATCGCAGAGTTCGGTGAGAAACGTCGTGAACCTCTCGATTTCGATGAGATCCCACCCGTAATGATCGAAGCCTTCCTGGCTGCCGAGGATGACCGCTTTTTCCAACATCCCGGTGTTGACTACCAAGGCATCCTACGCGCTGCCTCGCAACTCCTGCTCACAGGAGAGCGTCGACAAGGCGGAAGCACCATTACTATGCAAGTAGCCAGGAACTTCTTCCTCAGCAGCAAAAAAACCTACACTCGAAAACTCAACGAGATCTTGCTCGCGTTGAAGATTGAACGGATGCTCTCCAAAGAGGAGATACTCGAACTCTACCTCAACAAGATCTATCTCGGCCACCGTTCATACGGTGTTGGTGCTGCTGCCTTAGTCTATTACGGCAGGCCAGTGGAAAAACTTGAGCTTTCTGAAATTGCGATGATTGCAGGGCTGCCAAAAGCACCATCGCGTTACAATCCAATCTCCGATCCGCAAAGGGCTTTGATACGCCGCAACTACGTATTGGGCCGCATGCTCAATCTCGACTATATCAGCCAACTTGAGTACGACACAGCCAAGGCATCACCGATTACCGCAGAACTTCACACTACACCCAGTGAAGTCGAAGCCCCTTATGTTGCAGAAATGGCCAGAGCTGAAGCGGTTGCACGCTTTGGCCAAGATGCTTACACAAGTGGCTATACAATAACAACCACCATTGTCAGCCACCTACAGACAGCAGCGAATAGTGCTTTACGCCAAGCTATTCAGGCATATGACAAACGGCACGGTTACCGGGGTGTCGCGGGGCATCATGATATCACCGATATAACCGAACAATCCTCGTTATTTTCAATACTTGCGGAACTGCCCAACATAACAAGCATGGAAAAGGCTATTGTTACTGCAGTACACGAGCAAACCGCTGAGGCCCTAACCGCACAAGGCGAACAAATATCACTAGAGTGGCCAGCCCTCTCTTGGGCTACAGCCTACGTTGATCACGATCACAAAAAGGCGGACCTCAAACAGACCAGTGAGGTTCTCTTGGTGGGAGACATAATTTACCTCTATCAAGAAATTCCTGAAAAGGGTGAGACCTATTGGCGATTGGCACAAGTTCCTGAGGTATCAGGCGCTTTGGTATCATTATCACCTCAAAACGGCGCTATCAAGGCACTGGTAGGCGGGTACGACTTCTATCTCAGTAAATTTAACCGGGTCACGCAAGCCAAACGCCAACCGGGTTCCGGATTCAAAGCCTTCATCTACTCAGCCGCACTGGAGGCAGGCTTTACCCCGGCGAGTATGATCAACGATGCGCCTGTCGTCTTCGATGATGTTGGCCTAGAGGCCGCCTGGCGTCCTGAAAACTATAGCGGTAAATTTTTTGGGCCTACACGCCTACGCTATGCATTAACCCACTCTCGCAACCTGGTCTCAATACGTTTGTTACGCAAAATGGGGATCAAGCATGCCATCGATTACGCCAGTCGTTTCGGCTTCGACAAAAATGATCTACCTCGCGACCTCTCCCTTGCACTGGGGAGTGGTGCCGTCACTCCGCTCGCTATGAGTAAAGGATATAGTGTGCTGGCAAACGGTGGCTACTATGTTTCACCTCATGTCATCGACACCATACGAAGTGACAAGGATGAAATACTCTATCAAGCAAATCCCACTCAGGTTTGTAACAAGGAGATGACAAAACTGGCTAAAGAGTCTGCTGATGGGAATTCGACTTTACAAAACGATACTGAATATGACGGCACTGAACCAAAGATTCCACACTGTGCCAAACGTGCCATTACAAAACAGAATAATTATTTGATGAACTCGATGTTACGCGACGTGATTCAACATGGCACAGCGCGCAAGGCCCGAGCTCTGGGGCGTCGCGATATTGCGGGCAAAACCGGCACAACCAATGATCAACGTGATGCCTGGTTCAATGGATTCAACCACTATTTAGTGACCACCACATGGATCGGCTTTGATGATGTCAAACCATTAGGACGAGGCGAAGTAGGTGGACGAGCTGCGCTTCCCGCCTGGATTGACTACATGCGTATAGCACTCAATGGTATCGAGGAAATTCTACCTGAAATGCCGGCTGACATGGTCACCATGCGCATCGATGTGGATACTGGTGAACCGGTTGGCGTCGGCAGTCCAAATTCAATTTTTGAGGTATTCGAGGTCCAGAATGCACCCAAACTACCAAATGGCCACAACTCAAACAGGGGGGGTAAGACTAACACCACAACGACCGTAACCCCTATCGAAGATCCCTTCTGAGTCTTATCATGAGAAGCAGCAAACGTGAACTGCAGCGCCGCATCGCCTATGAGGCCGCCCGTATTCTGACAGAACTTCGCTCCGACAACGTCACGCACGCCTGCCAAAAGGCCGCTGCCAAATACGGTGTAACCAGACGCCAAATGATGCCCAACAGGGAAGAGGTCGAGCAAGCATTAAGGGAACAACAGCGATTGTTGCGTGGTGAACAGCAGTCTGATGTCATGCAGAACCTGCGTCTCAGCGCTCTGACTGCGATGCAGGCGCTACAGCAATTTCAACCCATCCTTGTCGGTTCTGTCTTTCACGGAACGGCAGACAGCAACAGCCAAGTGAAGTTGCACCTGTTTGCCAATACACCCGAGGAAATACTGTTTGCCCTCAGTGATATGCATATCCCTTGGCAGGAAAAACAACAAACAGCCCTGTTCAGTGATGGTAGCCGAGATACGCTACCAAGCTTTTTGTTCAGTGCTGACGGTGTCGTTTTCGAGCTGATTGTCCTACCTGCCGGGAACCGACACAAACGACCGCTTGACCCGATAGACAGCCTACCCATGCAAGGCGCCAATCTCAAACAGCTAAAGCGACTACTTGACCTTCAACCTGAACCCACGGACCCAGGTTGAAGATTCGTCCGAATAGCGTTAACGCTCATTCACAGGCACATAATCTCGTCGCGCATAACCTTTGTAGATCTGGCGAGGACGGCCAATCTTCTGTCTAGGGTCATTCATCATTTCCTGCCAGTGCGCTACCCAGCCAACGGTACGGGCAATAGAAAACATCACAGTAAACATATTGTTTGGAATGCCTAGCGCACGGTAGATGATGCCTGAATAGAAATCGACATTCGGGTAGAGCTTACGCTCGATAAAGTACTCGTCACTCAGTGCAATCTCTTCCAGGCGCTGAGCCAATTCGAACATTGGATTATCATCGGTTGGCAAACGTTCCAACACTTGATGGCAAACCTCGCGAATAATACCGGCGCGAGGGTCGTACTTTTTATACACACGATGCCCAAATCCCATCAAACGAAAACCATCGTCTTTGTCCTTGGCCTTATCGATATACTTGTCGATTTGTGAGACATCGCCAATCTCGTTAAGCATATCCAACACGGCCTCGTTCGCACCACCATGGGCAGGCCCCCAGAGAGAGGCTATCCCCGCCGCTATGCAGGCAAAGGGATTGGCCAGCGAACTACCTGCAAGCCTCACTGTGGAAGTACTTGCATTCTGTTCATGATCCGCATGCAGGATAAACAACAGATTCAGTGCCTTTTCCGCAACCGGATCGAGCTCATATTCAGCGCAAGGTGTGGCAAACATCATATGCAGCAGATTTGCGCAATAGGAAAGATCATTACGCGGATACATGAATGGCTCACCGACACTGTGCTTGTAGCTGGCGGCTGCAATCGTCGGCATTTTTGCGATGAGTCGGTGGGCTGCAACACGACGCAATTCCGGATCGTTGATATCCAGCGAGTCGTGATAGAAAGCGGAAAGTGAACCTACCACACCCACCATGATAGCCATTGGATGGGCATCATAATGAAATCCATTGAAAAAATGGGTCAGGGTTTCATTCAGCATGGTATGGCGACCGATCAGGCTATTAAAATCCTGTAATTGCGTCTGATTGGGCAGTTCACCATTAAGCAACAAATAGGCTGTCTCGATAAAATCACCACTCTGTGCCAGTTGCTCTATGGGGTAACCCCGATATTCCAGAATACCCACCTCACCCTGGATGAAGGTGATTTTGCTTTTACAGCTAGCCGTGGACATAAAACCAGGGTCATAAGTGAAGACGCCAGCATCTTTGTAGAGGGATGATACATCGATGGCAGGCGGTCCCTGCGTCGACTCGCGAACGGGCAGTTTGACCGATACGCCAGTCTCATCATTGGTCAAGGTATAGGTCTTTTGTTTATCCGCCATTGTGAGCTCCATGAGTTACTTCAGGCATTCGTATGATAGAGATTGTGCCTCTGTACGAGGCCAATACCCTACCCTGCGTGTGGTATATAATCATATCTAGTCGCATATATATTTTTTATAAGGGCCTAAATTATAGCCCGAAGCAGGAGTTGTACATCAACCTGATTATGTAAATGATAACTATTGTATTTTACCAGGCTGTTGCCGGTATCCGCCAGATACCCCACCTTAAAACCAGCTCTTATTGGCCAAACCAGCACACACTTGGTGCGGTATAATCCCACTATTAACCCAGGAGCACCCTATAAAGCTTCAAAAAAACGGGGATCTTGCCCTGATGCAGGCCTCAACTGATCAAACCATGTCACCTGTTCATCATACTGCGCAAAGAATGGCTGTTGTACCCGATCATGCTCCCTTGCCTGAATATAACGCAACACAAAGACCTTCTCCCCATTCACCATCGTGATACCTTGGACCTCGACCTTACCCGGCCCCGCACTCATACTTGGCCCCCGGGCAGTTCGTCCCAAACCGGAAACGCTCTTCATCGCATCACGATAGATCTGCCAAGCCTTGTAGAGAGGGACTTCGAAATAGCGATGTGCACCGGTATCTCGCTCCATGAACATATAATAAGGCACGATACCCAGCTTGACCTGTTCATTCCACAATCTGGCCCAATCTTCGGCATTATCATTGATATGTGCTAATAACGGCCCCTGGCTTCTTATTTCGGCACCCGTGGCACGCAGTCGACGAATAGCGGCCCGAGCAATATCGGTACTGAGCTCCCGCCAGTGATTGTAGTGGGCCATGATTGCAACATGCTTACCTGCCAGTACAAGATGATGCAGTAATTCAATCAATTCATCCGCATCATCATCAGTGATAAACCGTTGAGGCCAAAAGGTCAGTGCCTTGGTCCCAATACGAATGGTCTGAATATGATTGAACTCGGGATGCAGCAGTGGTTCAAGATAGGCCTTGAGCTGCCTGCTCTTCATGACCATGGGATCGCCGCCGGTAATCAAAAGATCTGTTACTTCAGGATGGGCACGAAGATACCCATACAACTTATCAGCTTCGGTCGTGGCCATCCGTAATGCCTTGTCACCGACGAACTGAGCCCATCTGAAACAGAAGGTGCAGTAACTGTGACAAGTCTGTCCCTGACTGGGAAAGAACAACACGGTCTCTCGGTATTTATGTTGTAACCCATTAAGGAGCCCACCATTCTCATCTAGCGGCTGATTATGCTCCAGCTGGCCAGCCGGATGGGGATTAAGATCGGCACGGATCTCTTTCGCTAACGCCTGCAAACCCTGCTTATCCATCCCAGATCGTATTGCCATCGCCATACGATTGAAATGTACATCTGACAACATACCCCGTTGTGGAAAGGTAAGTTGAAACATCGGGTCATCCGGGACCCGTTCCCAGTCTATGAGTTCACGTATTACATACTCATTGACGCGAAAGGGCAGTACGGATGAGACAACCTTCATCTCAAAACGCAATGATTCAGGAAGCTGCTCTAATTGTTCAATACGGTCCAGATCCCGCGCCGTGTAGACTGTAAATCGTTGCGGTGCGTAGTCAATATCAACTGCATGAAGCGGTGACCTGGTCAACTGGGAATTCCGCGGCATAGTCGGCTCCTAAAGAGATCCAAATACCTGCCAGGGATCCCTAAAATGGTTGGAAAATGCAGCCCTTGGCCCTGGTGGTCGGCAGCGACTTAGGTCGCGAATCCAATTTCGCGAATCATCCAGGGGATCGGGCAGAAGGAGACGTACCCTAACAAACAATTGCCTGAGCAGCAAAAAGTCAGCCAAGCACCTTATTGCACAATGCGTGCATTTAAAAGCATTTATAAGTATTACGCAGCATATATCAATTTATAACGTATTTTAATATTATATTGAAATCTGCAATACTCAAGCCTTTCAGTATTGACACCTCCTTTAAATATATAAGAATAGGAGGGAGGCGGCGTTGCCTCCTTCATGCAACGTGCGACTGATAGTGAGTTTTTTGTGCAAAGCACTATAAATAATGCTCATCAACAGTCATAATTCAACTTATATACCCATAAGCAAAACCAACAGCAACAGATTCTATCAATTCCACCATAGGCTGCACCATGAACCTACATGAATATCAAGCAAAATCGCTGTTTGCCAATTACGGCATTCCTGTTCCTCAGGGACAATCCGTATCGAGTCCAAACGACGCAAGATCAGCAGCCCAGGCACTCGGCGGTCATGTATGGGTCGTCAAGGCCCAAGCCCATACCGGCGGTCGAGGTAAGGCAGGCGGTGTAAAATTGTGCCGAACCCTTGATGAAGTAGAACAGGCTGCCAGTGAAATCCTTGGTATGACCCTTGTCACCAATCAGACCAGCCCTCAAGGACTGCCTGTCAACAATGTACTGGTGGAAGAGGGGAGTGAAATTTCCCAAGAACTCTATCTCGGCGCACTATTGGATAGAACCCGTTCGCGCATCGCCTTTATGGCCTCGGCCGCCGGTGGTATGAACATTGAGGAGGTGGCTGCCGAAACACCTGATAAAATCCTTACCACTGTGGTCAATCCATCAACGGGCATGTTGCCGTTTCAATGCCGCAAGTTGGCTTTTGGTCTGGGGTTGAAGGGCGACCAGATAAAACAGTTTTCAAAAATCATGATGGCCCTCTATCGACTCTATTCTGAAAAGGATATCAGCCTGATTGAGATCAATCCGTTAATCGTTACAACATCAGGACAGCTGATCGCTCTGGATGCAAAAATCAATTTGGACAGCAATGCGCTGTACAGGCACCAGGAGCTGGTTGCATTGCACGATATCACCCAAGAGGATGAGAAGGAGGCCGCTGCCGCCCAACATGATCTCAACTACATCACACTGGATGGCAGTATCGGCTGCATGGTCAATGGCGCCGGTCTCGCCATGGCAACCATGGACATGGTCAAACTGCATGGTGGCGAGCCCGCCAACTTTCTCGACGTTGGTGGCGGTACAACCGCAGAACGGGTCACAGAGGCCTTTAAACTCATACTTTCTGACGACAAGGTAAAGACTGTTCTGGTCAATATTTTTGGTGGGATTGTCCGTTGCGACCTGATCGCTGAAGGGATCATTACCGCCGCTCGAAGTATCGGTGTTCCAGTACCGGTCGTAGTCAGGTTAGAGGGTACCAATGCCCAGCAGGGACTTGAGATGCTCGAATCCAGTGGTCTGGATTTCCTCACTGCCAAAGATTTTACCGAAGCCGCTAAAAAGGCAGTCACGGCTGCGGCCTGAGCCCTTACATAACAGGATATCTAAACCTATGAGCATTCTCGTCGACAAAAATACCCGCGTTATCTGCCAGGGCTTCACCGGTAAACAGGGTACTTTCCATTCAGAACAGGCAATCGCCTACGGCACCAACCTTGTTGGCGGTGTCACCCCAGGCAAAGGCGGACAATCTCACCTGGAGAAGCCTGTCTTTGACACGGTTCATGATGCCGTGGCCACCACCGGTGCCGATGCCAGCATGATCTATGTACCGCCACCCTTTGCAGCAGATGCCATCATTGAAGCAGCGGATGCAGGTATTAAGGTTATTGCGTGTATCACCGAAGGCATCCCGATTCTCGACATGCTGAAGGTTAAGGAGGCACTGAAATCCTATAATGCTCGTCTGATCGGCCCAAATTGCCCCGGTATTATTACGCCTGGTGCTTGTAAAATAGGCATTATGCCCGGGGCTATCCATCAGCCCGGCCGAATTGGCGTCATGTCCCGTTCTGGCACCCTGACCTATGAGGCCGTGCACCAAACAACACTAGCCGGTCTCGGCCAAAGTACCTGTGTTGGCCTTGGCGGCGACCCCATCAATGGCACAAGTTTTATCGATTGCCTAAAGCTTTTTGAAGCTGACGAAAAGACTGATGGCATTATTATGGTGGGTGAAATCGGCGGCTCAGCAGAGGAGGAAGCGGCTGACTACATCAAAGCCCACATCAACAAACCCGTTGTAGCCTATATAGCGGGTGTCACGGCACCGCCCGGCAAGCGTATGGGACATGCAGGCGCCATTATCAGTGGCGGCAAGGGAACCGCAGAAGCCAAGTTTGAGGCACTGGAAGCCGCTGGTGCTAGGGTAGTCAGATCACCCGCTGAGATGGGTAGCCGCATGGCTGAATTGCTTAGTTAGTGTTAGATCAGAAATACCGGTAACAGACAACGCAAAAAATGCAAAAGATATCGATCTTTTTGGCCTAGTGCTTATTGTATTTCTCTGCGCACTTTACGTTATCAGTTGCTTATGTAGACTGACTACACGGCGTTCCTTCTGCCTTGCTGGACTAAAAAATGGTCTTGGCAGCGGTAATCCAATGCGTGTTAACAGGCCCTAAGGAAATGACCATGATTCTACCTGTATCAAGCCCCTACCTAGTCCCATTCGATGGCAAGCAGGAGAATGATCAGTTCACCACCCAGCCACCAGATGATACCCCTGACAAAAAGGGCTGTAAGAAGGCACTGGCAAAAGAGATCGATCAACTCGATGAACTGCAGCGCAGACTCTATGCTGAGGACCGACGCTCATTACTGATCATTTTTCAAGCCATGGACGCCGCCGGGAAAGACAGCACTATCCGCGCAGTCATGACGGGCATCGATCCAAGTGGTTGCCAGGTTTTTTCATTTAAACAACCCTCCAAGGAGGAGCTTGATCACGACTTTTTATGGCGCTCAACACGCGCACTACCAGAACGTGGACGCATCGGTATTTTTAACCGCAGCTACTATGAAGAAACCTTGGTGGTCCGGGTCCACCCCGACTTTCTCAATACACAACGCATTACAATCCCCACCGATCTTAATCAGCTTTGGCAACACCGTTTTGATTCGATACGCCACTACGAGAAACACCTTGCCGATAACGGCACGGTGGTTCTGAAGTTCTGGTTAAATGTCAGTAAAGATGAACAGCGCAGGCGCTTTCTATCACGCCTTGACGAAGTCAGTAAGAACTGGAAGTTCTCCATCAAGGATGTGGAGGAACGACAGCACTGGGATAGCTACATGCATGCCTATCATCAGACACTGGCTGCCAGCTCCCAACCCTGGGCGCCTTGGTACGCAATCCCGGCTGACAACAAACCCTATATGCGCTGGCAAGTCGCACGCATAGTCCGTAAGACACTGCAAAACATGGATCCCCAATATCCGAAGGTCGTCAAGGATGAAGCCAAACGATTTGCCGAGATGCGCAAACAACTCGGTAAGCTCTGAACAAAGAAACCCAGTGAAATACTCAATGCTGCTGACAAGTTGAGTCATATGGAGTACAGCCCATACTATTTTGGCAGCATGCCAGTGGTTTAAGGTGCAAAAAAAACTAGAGCGTCTATGCTGAGTAGTGATACCACCCTCTACCTACAAGCCAGGGTGGGGGCAATATAGCTAAGCTAGTTTTCCCAGGAACCAGACCATGCACCGCTGGCACATCGCTCTTTTCTGCCTGGGTCTGTTTGTTGTGTTTTACAGCTATGCAGACCCTCACACTGATCGGCGTAGCAATCGCCAGATGGCCGTCACCGTCTGCAATGACTATCGTGAAAATAATCGTTTACCCTGCTTTGTTTCACGCAACAAATGCCCACGGGGCTTTGAGGTCATCCAGCAATTTAAGGGTAGCCCAGGTACTGCCTTCTCAGCCTGCCGCGATCTACGTCATGAACGCCCACCGACACTGAACAGATCATCAACCAATCTGGCCACTGCAAAGAAACAGCAAATACTGGAGCATTTCAATAGACTCATAAAGGAGATCGAAAGACAACAAGTTGGTCAGTCAGTTCGTCTACCTAAGGTATCATTGAAAAAGCTCTCAATCTTTTTTTCCGGACTCAATCTGGATACCATCGAGTTGGGACAAAGCAAGGCCCTCTCAAAGGGCTGTTTTACCGATTGCCGGCAGATATTTTGTGCCAATAATAGTCAAATCAGCGCCTGGACTGACCCACAATCACCCACCCTGTCGATGCAACTTCTACACCAGCTGGCTCATGCTGAACGCTGCGAGATTCAGGGTGGACGTGAGCGTTTTGTATTATCCTGGCTACGTCATTTACCCGAGGATGTACTCACCTCTCTAGAACGGGGGGACCCCATCGATACAGAACAGATACACTTCGCCATGTACATGGAAAACCATGCTAAAAATCGAGCTGAAAGTATCTGTCGGCGACTAAGGTGCCAGAGAGATTGAGCCTGCTGCAAACCGACCTCATCGGCTGCCCTTACTGTGGAGAAACCATCGAAGTAGTGGTCGACTGCAGCCTGGAAATACAGTCCTATATTGAGGACTGCTCAGTCTGCTGCCGACCACTCACTTTAGAAATCACCTACAGTGATGCACAGATACTCAAGGTTGTGGCAAAACGTGAAGATGACTAACCTAACATCCTAGACCAGGGTCTATCAGCAGACCCTATGTTCATTCTCCATAGATCGCCTTCAGTGCCTTCGATAGCACATCCCAAGACTGTTCATCAGCCGCCCGATTGTATTGCAACGGTAGCTCGAAGGCTTCACCGAACTTATCCGCGCCCGGATTGGTAAATGAGTGTTTGGCGCCTGGATAGTTTGTAAAACTGTATTTCACTTCCGCCTGATCCATTTCCGACATGAAGGCCTCGATATGCTCAGCCTTAACAAAGGGGTCGTCGGCCCCATTGAATACCAGAACCTCTGCCTTAACCACGCCCTTTGCTGCCGGGCTGGAGGTTGGAAGACTACCGTGAAAACTACCGACCAGATCGAGATCGAGTCCACGCCTGGCCATCTCCAATACGATTCCACCACCGAAGCAGTAACCGATTGCCGAGATCTCATCCTGGACCACGGTTTTATGGGATTGCAATAACTTCATTGCCGCCTCGAATCGTGCGGCTGCACTATCCATATTCTTCTTTACCTCTCCGGCAAATCGTCCGGCATCTTTTGGATGATCGGCCTGTTTACCATCACCGTACATATCGACAGCAAGCGCCGTAAATCCCATACCAGCCAGCTGTTCTGCACGACTACGGGCATAATCATTGTGTCCCCACCACTCATGCACCACCAGAATACCCGGCCGTTTATCCTGCACAGCGTCATCGTAGGCCAGGTAGCCTTTCATCTGGGTTTCGCCTTGACGATACACCACCGGCTCGCCAGTCACCGCGCCATGGGTGATAAGGGGAAGACAACACATAAAAAAGATCATTAAAAGCCTGTTCATCTCACCTCTTCTCCTGTTCAGCTAATTATTAACCCGGTAACCTAATATTTGCTCTACACATCGCAATGCACCAACGGTAACATCTCCGGCATGTACATCCTGCTTTTCATCTCACTGCTGTTGTTCAACCTGACCTGTTCCGCGCTCGAGCTCTCTATAACTGACCAAAATGGCAACGATATTGAAGTCGAGGTCGCTGAAGCCGATGGTGATCTACTGACACTCTGGCTGGTCGATCATGATGAACCTCGGCACCTGTTCGACACTCTGTTACGTCAAGTCAACCAGGCTGGGATCGAAGTCTGGCGCGTCGATCTACTCCAATCCTACTTTCTTCCCCGCTCCAGCGAAACCGTACGCACTCTGGATGGTGTGGGCGTAGCGGCGGTGTTGAATGCCGCTCATAAGCGCAGCAATAAGCGCATACTCCTGGTCAGCTACGATCGCATGCCTATACCACTCCTGCGAGGAGTCAACCATTGGCAGGCAGGGCGTCCCGACTCTCGGCTACTGGGGGCAATCCTTCTTTATCCAAACCTGTTCGGCCCGCCACCAGTCGCCGGTGATGCACCTGAGCTCGATCCTATTCTCACCGCAACCAATCTGCCATTGGTGATCTATCAACCTGCAATGGGCAGTCAGCGCTGGCGCCTGAACAGGGTGATGTCATCGTTATGGCAGGCCGGCTCCCCAGCCTATGTCTATCTAGTACCTGATGTGAGGGATTGGTTCATCATGGGTGAGGACGATTATACTGAAGAGGACAAGCAGGCAGTCAACCGACTCCCTGCACAGATCAGTCTACTGGCCAAGTTGCTTGAACATCATCCTAAACCTGTTTCAGCCATGCCACTCCCCAAGGATAGCGTTCCTGCCGGTACAATCCATACCCTAGTCCGCGATAATGAGAGAAAACAAGCCCCCGAAGTAGACCTCACTGACAGTCAGGGTCGACGTTTGAATACCCGTTCACTTCACGGCAAGGTTATCCTGCTCAACTTCTGGGCCTCCTGGTGCCCACCCTGCGTCGAAGAGATCCCTTCACTGAATCGCCTTAAGGCGCATTTTAAAGATCGAGATCTCCATATTGTCTCCGTCGACTACCGTGAAACGGAACAGGAAGTACAGACATTTCTCAAGGATGTTCCAGTCGATTTCCCTGTATTAATGGACCGGGATGGGCTGACCTCCCTGGCTTGGCAGGTTTTCAGCTTTCCAAGCTCATTCATCATCGATCGACAGGGGCGAATCCGCTACTCTGCCAACCGTGCTATCAACTGGGATAACCAAGAGGTGGTTCAGGTCATCGATGCACTGCTGGCTGAGCAGTAATTAGCCATGATTGGTGGGGCAGGGCTCCATCATAATGCACTGAAAGTATAGGCAAATCCCTGTATTAACAATTCAGAACATGATTAATTGTCACGACACAATAGCTGTCTGTGGTAGGTAATCAGGCAGATGTATGCCTCAATAGGAAGAATTTAAAGTGGCTTATCTGATCTGAGCCACAGAGGACACCCGTGACAATGAATAAAAAAGCGTGACAGATATCCAATTATAAATAAGCGGTTTATAATAAACTTATTTAGTCTAACTCAAGTAGTACAATCCCATGCCCAACAACACCAGCAAAAAAAAGGCGGCGCCTGCCAAAGCAAAGCGTTCTGCCAGCGCCACAAAAGTCAGTAAAAAGAGTACTCAAAAAAGGCAAACCACCCAAACCACAGCACAAACATCACCAAAAACGGCTACCAAATCGACTAAACAGTCGAGTGATGGTCGTATATTACCAGGATTGCTACAGGGCCTTCAGTCGGTCTTCGATAAGATCCATAAGGACAACCGTGTCCGCGAGGATCACCAGGAGAAGATCATTGAGGAATTCAGTGATAGATTGACCCAGGCCTTCAAGCAGACCCATTCCGAAGCGGAAGAGAAGGAGAGGCTGTTACAAGAGAGACTGGATGCCATCGAAAAGGAGCAATCCTACAGGATCCAGCGCATTAAGCTGTTTTCCCTACCCGGCACACTGATTGCGATTGTTGCTCTGATCTATCTGTTCTACGTTGTTCATATCATGGAGCGCTCCATGACCAGCATGTCTACAGACATACATCAAATCCAGGGTCACATCGCCTCCATCGGTACAGATACCCATGCAATGTCCGGTGGTGTCACCGAAATGAATCAGCAGATGTCCCAGATGAATGGAAATATGCAGGCTATCACAACCCAGGTTAAGGGCATGAATGGCAACATGAATCACCTTAACCGCAATGTGGGAGTGATGACCCAGGATGTGGGTGCAATGTCACATACGGTCAGTCCGGTAATGAACGGCATGGGTAAATTTTTACCGTTTTAATCTATTCAGCAAACGCCGGCCCTGCGACGACTAACTATCACCAAAACTGGTACCCACCCGTTTTGCGCTGACCACCCATGGGTGATCTGGCGGCACCAGCTTTTTATTGCCGGCCACTTCAACCAAGGGAATGGGCACTGCCAAGTCACCTCGTGCCGCCACCATCACACCAAAAACTTCTTCAGCAATCAGGTCAGCGCAAGCTGTTCCCAGACGTGTGGCAAGTAACCTATCAGCCGCCGACGGGGTTCCTCCACGTTGCAGATAACCGAGGATGGTTACCCGCGACTCCAGACCGGTCAATTCCTCAAGCTGGCGCGACAGGGTAACGGTATGATTTGCATGGGCAGCCTCAAATGAAGCCAGTTCAGCCTTTACCTTTTTTCGCTCTTTCTTATCCGAGACCCTGCTTTTCTGGTCACGCAATCCTTGATATCGCTCAGCATCACCTTTGGGAAGCGCCCCTTCAGCCACTGCAACAATACTGAAAGGCTTACCTCCAGCAGCACGCCCTCGAATCGCCTCTGCCACACGCTCTATATCGTAAGGTATCTCAGGCAACAGAATAACATCAGCACCGCCAGCCACACCTGACCCCAAGGCTAACCAGCCAGCACGATGACCCATGATTTCCACGACGATAATACGATGGTGACTGTGAGCGGTACTGTGCAGACGATCAATGGCATCGGTGGCGATACCTAATGCGGTATCGAAGCCAAAGGTCGTGTCGGTAAGCACTACATCGTTATCGATGGTCTTCGGCAGAGTAATGACATTCAATCCCTCTTCCACCAGCTGTAAGGCATTTTTCTGGGTACCCCCACCTCCAATGCAAACCAAAGCATCGAGGTGGTGAGCTTGGTAGTTTTCCACGATGACATCCGTCATATCCTGACGTTTGCCATTGAAATGCATTCGGTGGGGCTTATCTCTGCTGGTTCCCAGGATAGTTCCTCCTCGAGTGAGGATTCCCGAAAGCATGGTGCCATCCAGTTGCATGGTACGATTCTCGACCAGACCCCGAAAACCGTCACGTATACCGATAACCTGCATATCGTAGAAGCCTGAAGCCGCCTTCCCAACACCGCGAATGGCGGCATTGAGGCCAGGACTATCACCACCTGAAGTCAATATACCGATATGTTTAGTCATGGAGACTCCTACTGATTAAGACTGCCGATCGAAGAGGTATGAAATGCTGGCAATTACCACACTAACTCTCCATCCAGCGGACCGAAGCGGCATGCCGCACACGCAGCCGTTGTTGCCCATTTCGCAGGTAGATCCACCCTCGCACCTCAAGCAAACTGTAGAGGAGTGAGTCCGGGTCTTCAATTGCAAAAGACTTCCAGTCGTCCCACGTTATACGGAGCGCTAATCCACCTTCGAGATTCAACCATACACCACTGCGACTCTGACCAACCCGGATAATATAACCGCGGAGCAGATGGAAGCCTGTCTCATCCCCACGTAATGATGATGCTTCCTGTACTGACCGACCCCAGACTCCCAGACCCGCCACACGGGCCCTATTCTCCGCAGTTGCGTAACAGGCAAGATTTTTCAGATTGGGTGGGACAGCAATTGCGTAACCAACGCCGAGCTGGATCTGCTGCCGATTGATGTTATCGCCTTGCTTGGTGTAGAGATGAGCAAGTTGACGACGATATCTGTCACGTCTCTCAACTCCCGCACACACTTTGACCTGCCGGTCACTTAGGTCCACAAGTTGCTTTAACGCATGCTTGGCTCTCTGTGCACCAGGGTCATCATCGGCACCCTGTCGTCCAAGCTCTGGGGTGTTGATTCCAATCAGACGAATAGTTCGCCCATCCCTCAGGTGGAGCGTATCGCCATCATAGACGCTGCTGACCTCATACAGTTTTCCACGGCATGGAGTACACGAAGCCGCATTGGCGATGAGTGGGGATAGGCTGGATCAAGTGAGTCTTCGATCTCGTGATGTCTTTTAGGCGTCCCAGGCCTAAAAGACACTCGATCTTTGACAACCTATTAGTGCCCCGGACGGTCCTGGTCACTGACACTACGTGATCACATCGCAAGCTCGTGACCACTCCGCCGTCAGTTCCCAAATGACTGGACGCCGTGTTCGGATGCTCGCTTTGCATCCCCTCTGGCGCAAGGCACGACGGGTCTACAGTCTCGCCTCACGCCTACCGGGGACTAACCGCCTCGGCTTTCAGCCTTCCTTGGCGCTCAGCGAGGGACAACAGCATTAAAAAGGCCCCGCATTGCGGAGCCCTTTTAGATACTTTTGCTATCTCGACCAGCAGCGCCATGACGACACACAGCAGCAGTGAAGTTAATTTAGCGGTTGTATTTCTTGCGGAACTTGTCCACTCGGCCGGCAGTATCGAGGATCTTCTGCTTGCCAGTATAGAAAGGGTGGCAAGAGGAACAAACCTCAACATGGATCTCTTCCTGACCCAGGGTGGAACGTGTAACGATTTCGTTACCACAACTACAAACGACTTTGATCTCCTCGTAACGAGGATGAATATCCGGTTTCATGACTGACTCACTTGTGAGAAGGATATCTTAGACAATCTACCCACTTGGGCAGGGAAAGCGCGGAATTATATACCAAGACGCGCGTCAAGGTCAAGTCTCTATCAACGAGAAGGCTGTATAGGGAAATCCACAACAATACCTTTTTTGCTTATTGGACCCTCCTTGACCCCTACCTCGCCTTGCAGGTATCCAAGCAATCCTTGTGGTCCGACCATATGTTCCCACATCATGCTGGAGATTTTTAGACATGCACTTAAAGGAGAGCGGTTCCTACGCTCTTGATCGATACGCCATTGAAGCTGACGCATCCGCTGTTGCCTGTCTACCGGCAGAGTGGCAATGAAATCATCAATTGCCTCCTGTCGCATATCCTCAAAACGTACCGGATCCCTCTTCGCCAGATTGAGAAGGTGATCGAAATCAAACTTGCGGTTGTCTAACTGTGTCATCTGACGACCCTCCTACGACTATATAGGAAAAACTACCACAGCAAACCACAACTGTCCCCGATGGAAATTCCTGAGTTTCGAGTATAGCGCAGACACACTAATAGCTATTTCGTTAAAATACAGTCATTTAGCGCAATATCCATGCAAATGACAATATTTTGACTTCTGCTACTCAACCAAGCAGGCATTCTCCCCCTTGGACCACAATCACTTTCAAAAGTTGATCAAGCCTTATGCGCTGTCGGGTACCATCCCTAAGCTCCAATTCTAAAAATTCTGCTTTGCCATGGGTTAGAACATCAACGGGTAGTGCCCTTGTACGATGCTCTCTGTTATCTTCGTCACGCCAGCATAGATCTAACAATGACCTTCTCATGACGGCATATTGATAGGCCTCATGTAGCGCACATGAGATGGGGTGGTAGGATTCATTAGTCATCTTTCTGTTACATCTTGTCCAAGCTATTTCAATGATATGTACACTATTTGCTATTGGATCTAAAACGGCTGTAAAATCAGCGAGTTCTAATCATTCTGAATAGTTGAATTCAGGTACATGCTAAAGGTCTGGGGAGTTATGGCAAACATTAAAAAAGAGATAGAGGGTCTACGGGCAAAGATAGCACGCCTGGAAAAGGAACAGAAAAAGGCCGAGGTGGAAAAAAAAGCACTCGGTACGGCAAATGGCCAGATTGAAAAAATCCTGAAAGACAATGGCATCAGTTTTGAGGCTTACATTAGATACAACATTAAAAAGGCGAGTCGTATCATCCATAAAATAGAGGGCGAATCAGGCGAGATTGCTAATAAAAGCAGGACATCCAGCAAAAAGAGCGTTGTTCGAAGAGGCCGTAAATCCACAAAAGCGAAGACAACAGCTATCAAGATACCTGCTGGTAAGTACGGTAACCTGCCCGGTAATCCTGATGTGATCTTTGAGGTCAAGGAAAAAGGTCCAAGACCCAAGGTCCTAAAGGCCTATGCTGAGGAGATGGGTGTAGAGGCCTTTCTGGATAAATGTCGACTTGAAGGCTAGACCAAACCTTAAAAACCGCGGATGTAATACCTAGGGCCTTGCTGATTGAAAATGACTGCCGACAGTAACAATCAAATTAGCATTATCAGGCCCTAGTGCAGTTACTCCACAGTTCTGGAATCATGCTGCATTGACAGGACCTGATCCAGTAGCCATTAGAGGTGATGGTCTAACCACACCATAACCTTGCGCATAATCCACACCGATATCGATTAACTGCTCAAGGATTTGATCGCTTTCGACATACTCTGCAATGGTCTGTAACCCCATTAAGTGCCCGATTTCATTAATCGATTCCACCATTGCTTTGTCGACGGGATCTTTCAACATGTTACATACAAAGCTACCGTCGATCTTTATGTAGTCCACAGGCAAGCGTTTGAGGTAGGAAAAGGATGACATGCCTGTACCGAAGTCATCCAGCGCAAAGCGAAAACCCCGACGTTTCAATAAGCTGATGAAGCGTACTGCCTGATCCAGCCGACTGACCACGGCCGTTTCGGTGATTTCAAATGAGATCTTTTCAGCAGGCAGATCATATTTCCGCAACTGTGTCAGGATGTATTCGTGCAGATTCCCATCACCCAGCGATTGACCGGAGAGGTTAATCGCGCAAAGCCCCAATTCCTCTAATCGTTGCGGATTTTCTGAAAGCCATTTGAATGCGTGACCAATAACCCACCGATCTAGACTGCCCATGATATTGTAGCGTTCTGCTGCAGGGATAAAGGCACCTGGCATGATCTGCTTTCCCCGCTCATCCTGCATACGAAGCAGCACCTCAATATGTTCATCACCAATAGCGGTGCTACGGAGTGACATGATCGGTTGTTGTAACAGGGAAAAACGCTGTTGATCGATAGCATTCTCAATTCTGCTGACCCAACGCATCTCACCCTGTTGTCGATTGATCTCCTCGTCATAGGGTTGGAAAACATGAATCCGGTTTCTCCCCATGTCCTTCGCCACATAGCAGGCAGCATCAGCCGAACTAAGCGCACTGTGGGGACTCTCTGTAGTGGGTCCGATTGCGACAATACCGATACTCACACCGGTTGAGAAGGTTCTTCCCTCCCAGGAAAATTTATAGTCCTTTACCACACTACATATCTTATTGGCCAAACGTTGAGCGTGATCGAGCTGACAATTCTCCATCAGCAAACCAAATTCATCCCCACCGAGACGCGCTAAAATATCATTACCGTTGATAGTCCGTTGCAGTCGATGAGATAGCTGCCGCAACATCATGTCACCTGCTACGTGACCGCAAGTGTCATTGACCAGCTTGAATTGATCAAGATCCATATACAGCAGTACATGCTGCATGCCATGATCTTTCGAATCGGAAAAGGCCTGTCGCAATCGCTGGTCAAATGCATGACGGTTCAGCAGATGGGTCAACGAATCATGGGTTGCAAGAAAGCGCATTTCACGCATCATGGAACGGGATGATGTGACATCACGAAATACCGTCACCGATCCTTTGAATTGCCCCTCCTCCTGGATCGGATAGGTTGAATACTCGACGGGAAACAGGGTTTCATTCTTACGCAGGAACGACTCATCTTTGACCCGTACCGATTCACCACGATGTAGAACGGCTCGATTGAAGGATTTACCCGCCTCATCAAACATGCGTACACACTTGTGTATGGGTTGATTCAGCAACTCCTCCTGGGAATAATCAAGCATCGATGCAGCCGCTTTGTTGATAAATGTGCAGAGTCCATGCTCATCGATACCAAATATCCCTTCTCCGGTCGACTCCAACAATAACGACATCTGTTTATAGACATCCTCAAGCTGTTTCGAGGAAGCTTCGAGAGATTCATGCGCAGCCTGATGTGCCTGGTTGCGTTCATAATTTTCTATGGCAAAGGCAAGATCATTGACCATTTCGTCCAATAGATCATGCACAGTTATCGTAAAATAATGACGCTCTTGCGCGTAGACATTCAGGGCCGCCACCACTTGCTGATGAACGACAATGGGGAATACGGCTGCAGAACGGCCGCCACTTAGGCGTGCCAATCGATGCCAGGGGGTTTTACCTGGATCAGCATCTACTTCATCGACAACAGAGGGGCACTTTCCGTATACCGAAATGGCCAACGGACTGTCAGCTCGTGGATCAGTGAGATCGATATCGAATTGACAGGCTTTGAGACTTTTTAGGTTGATTCCTGCACTGGCGATAGGCTGAACGGTTTTGCCAATAGCATTCACTTCGCCAATCCAGGCAGCGTTGAAACCGCCGAAGGTCACAGCAATATCGCACACCCGTTCAAACAATACTTGAGGAGAGCTGTTACGCAGAATCGTCTTACTGGTTTGTGAGAGAGCCGCATAGAGTCCTTTCTGACGATTGACCGCTTGCTCTCGCTTTGCGATTTCAGCTGCCATCCCTTTAAACGCCTGAGAGACATGGGTCAGTTCATCGTTGTCGGGCAAGTTGTCTGCGGCAAGATAGTTACCTCTTGCCAGCTCAAGTGCCACTTGCTTAAGGCGTGTCACCGGCGAGAGGAGGCTCTTATTCAGTAACCAGGAGAGGGCAGCAAAAATTAACAATAACCCCACTACATAGACAACGGCACGTTCTATCAGGATCGCCGTCATCTGCTGTTTTATAAGGGTTAATGAATGTGGGCCAAGTGGAGCCGTCGCTGTTGAATTATCAGCTTGTCCTGTTTGTAGTTGATGGGCACCGGTCAATACCTCTGCACTGATCTGACGATAGTCCAGGTATCCTTCCACGGCAAAAAGGCAAAAGAATATCGCTGCCATAGCTGCAACAACTTTGCTTTTGAGCTGCATCTCACTACCGCAGCGCCCATTGCGCCGCGCCCCCACACACTAGGACTGGAATCGGGTTGGACACCCATACTCATTCAGCAAAAAGCTATGAATAAATACATATTAGGGTCCGATTCGCTCCCTGCATTACAGCTCGCGTATCCAGATTAGACGAGGGGTTTTACTACTCCTGACTATGAAGCATACCTCATTACCGAGATAGTTACATAAATTTAATATCTTACGGCGTGTATATCAAATTTAATTTAACTAAAGCGCTTAACTTCGAAAATCTCCAGCAAATCATTCAGGAACCGCCGACCAAGAGGAGAGGGGCATAGTCGCTCGCTGTCCGGCAGCAACAGACCCTTATCGACAGCACGCTCTAGCAGTTCTGTAATGGCCACCAGAGGCAAGCCTGTTGTTGCATGAAAAAGCTCACTCTCAACGCCCTCCCGCAGACGCAGAGCGTTCATCATAAACTCAATCAGAAGATCTTCGGGCTGGAGTGTCCTATCACCTTGAGTAAACCCTTTTGAATCAACTGTAGCTGCAAGATAGTCGTTAGGGTGGCATCGTTTCCAACGCCTCTTGATGACGCCATCCACGGTTGTTAATTTGCCATGCGCTCCCGCCCCGATACCAACATAATCCCCAAAACGCCAATAATTTAGATTGTGTTTGCAGCGCTCACCCTGTCGTGCGAACGCTGATACCTCATACTGACTGAACCCCACCTTTTCCAACATCATCTGCCCCTGTCGCTGCATCTGCCAAAGGATCTCTTCGTCTGGCAGGTGAGGTGGAGATTGATGAAAGGGCGTATTTGGCTCCAAGGTCAGCTGATAATAGGAGAGATGTCCTGTTTCCAATGCAATGGCTGATGCCAGATCAGACTGCGCCATATCGAGTGTCTGTTGTGGCAATCCAAACATCATATCCAAATTGATATGTTCGAAACCTGCCCGCTTGGCCCTGTCCACAGCAGCGTAAACCTCCTGTGTACCATGAATACGGCCCAACGCCCGAAGAGAGTCTGCATTCAAGCTCTGTACACCCAGCGAGAGGCGGTTTATACCTACATCCCGATAACCCGGAAACTGCTCGGCTTCCAGTTTTCCTGGATTTGCCTCAAGCGTGATCTCTACCTGATCACTGAAATCGACAAGTTCCTGTACACCCTTCAGCAGCTGACTAATGGCATCTGAAGAAAACAGGCTTGGCGTACCACCACCCATGAAAATTGTCTCGATAGGACGCTCACCGACCAACTCCCGGTCTATGTACAGATCCTTTAACAAGGCCTCTACATAGATCCCTTCATCTATGACTTCTCTCATGGCATGTGAGTTGAAATCACAGTAAGGGCATTTGCGAACACACCATGGGATATGAATATAGAGAGAGAGCGGAGGGGGTTGTATCAATGTGCTGTTATACCTGAAATCAGGGCGCTCATTGTGAGGGCATGCTGGCTAAGCCGAAGATGGCAGCTGTGTAGTAGGGTGACCACACCAATAACCATTATCAGCACGATAGCGTAATCAAGCCTTGTCTCGGGCCTGAAGGTAGGCAAAATCCGAGATCGCGCCCCATTCCCTCGAGCTCTTGAGGAAATCCATATAGGAGGTATATACCTTCTTGGCAAATGCATCTTTGCTTGCCAACTCCTCAACCACCTCATTCGAGAATTTGCGCAACGTCTCAAGCACATCATCAGGATAGGTGCGAATATCGACCTTGTGCTTCTCTACCAGGGTCTTCAGCGCCGCCGGATTACGGGCTGTATACTCCGAGAGCATCGCTTGATTGGCAATCTTACACGCATTCAGGACAATCGCCTGCAGATCTTTCGGTAGTGCCTCAAAGGCTTGCTGGTTAATGATCGCCTCAAGGGTGGTACCTGGCTCATGGAAACCTGGATAGTAGTAGTATTTGGCCGCTTTAAAGAGGCCAAAGGCCAGATCATTATAGGGGTTAACCCACTCAGTCGCATCGATGGCGCCTGATTGCAAAGAGGTAAAGAGTTCACCCCCCGGCAGGTTAACCGGTGTCCCTCCAGCCCGCTTGAGTACTTCACCGCCAAGGCCTGGTATACGCATCTTCAGCCCTTTCAGATCAGAGACACTGTTGATCTCTTTGTTAAACCATCCCCCCATCTGCATGCCGGTATTGCCGCCTGGTGCGGGAAGCAGGCCGAACGGTTTATAGAGTTCACGCCAGAGCTCCAACCCACCACCAAAATAGAGCCAACCATTCATCTCCTGAGCGGTCATCCCAAAAGGGACAGTGGAGAAGAACTGCCCAGTCTCAATTTTACCTTTCCAGTAGTAGGCAGCACCATGACCAAGCTCTGCCGTACCACGCGAGACGGCATCGAATACCTCAAAGGCAGGCACCAGCTCTTTAGCGCCATATACCTTGACATGCATGCGTCCGCCGCTCATCTCGTTAATTGACTCAGCAAGCTTGTTGGCGCCGGTGCCGAGACCAGGAAAATTCTTTGGCCAAGTGGTAACCATTTTCCACTTGATCTTCTGCTTTGCCTCAGCAACTCCGACGCCGGCCATACCAGTACCCAAAGCCAGAGTCGTGCTACCTGCACGCTTTATAAATTCACGACGTTTCATGCCTCGCTCCTATTCCACTTTTTCTTAAACATGAATCCGTGAGTTCATCGGGGTGCATGTTTATGAACAACCTCAGCAGGATGATAGATTGGCATAGGCTACGACCAACCATTTGCTGCCAACAACTTCGAAATTGACTTGAACCCGGGCACTACGACCCTGGCCCTCTGCATTCAATACCACACCCTCGCCAAACTTGGCATGGCGAACTCGCTGTCCCAAATTAAAACCTGTCAACTCTCCGGTTTCCAGGTAGGGACTGCCACCATAAATAGGTTTGCTGATAGAGGGTCCAGCACGTACCTCACGCATCAATTCCGAGGGCATTTCACGAATAAACCGGGAGGGTAGGGGATAGCTATCGTTGCCATGCAACCGCCTGCTCTCAGCATGGCAAAGATAGAGTACCTGCATGGCACGCGTCACCCCCACATAACAGAGCCGTCGCTCCTCCTCCAGACGTGCAGGATCGTCGGCTGACATGCTGTGAGGGAACAGGCCCTCTTCCATACCGACCAGAAACACCAGTGGAAATTCAAGACCCTTGGCCGAATGCAGGGTCATCAACTGGACACAATCATCAGAGGGATCACCTTGAGCATCACCCGCCTCCAGTGCCGCATGTGAAAGGAACGAGGAAAGCTCGTCCAACCCTACCTCTTCATCTGTTTCATAACCGAACTGGCGAGTGGCATTAACCAACTCCTCCAGGTTCTCCTTACGGTCGATCCCCTTACCATCTCGACCCTTTTCAAAGTGGGCGGGTAAACCACTGGCATTGAGCACCTGCTCAACCTTCTCCGACAGCGCGAGATTAGCCGTATCCACTCGAAGTTCTTCGATTAGATCAAGAAACCCCTGGAGTGCACTGGTCGCTCGCTTTGGCATGGCGCCGCCCTTCAGCAACTCACCAGCCGCCTGCCAGAGCGAACAGGAAAAATCTCTGGCATGAGCACGTACCGAATCCATGGTCTTCGGCCCAATACCCCGTGGCGGCATATTGACAGCTCGCTCAAAACCGCCATCATCCTGTGGATTGCTGAGCAGTCTCAGGTAGGCCAGGGCATCCTTGATCTCTGCCCGTTCGAAGAAACGCAATCCGCCATAGACACGGTAGGGAATAGCCCCTTGAATCAGCGCCTCCTCAAACAGACGTGACTGTGCTGTGGTGCGGTAGAGAATCGCCGCTTCAGCACGCATATTGCCCTCTTCGATAAACTGTCGAATCCTCTCTATTACGAAACGTGCCTCGTCGATTTCATTGAAGGCGGCATAGAGATTGATTGGCTCTCCCTCACCATCCTCGGTCCACAACTGTTTACCCAGACGTGAAGGGTTATTGTTGATCAATGCATTGGCCGCATTCAGGATATTGCCGGTGGAACGGTAATTCTGCTCCAAGCGCACCAAGGTTGTTGCCTGATAGTGGGTCTGAAAATTCTGGATATTCTCCACCCGCGCACCACGCCAACCATAGATCGACTGGTCGTCATCCCCCACCACAAAGAGATTATTTCGAGGGCCCGCTAGTAACTTTAGCCAGCCATACTGAATTGAGTTGGTGTCCTGAAACTCATCAACGAGGACATGCTGGAAACGTTCCTGATAGTGTTGCAGTACATCCGGTCGCTCACGCCACAACTCATGGGCACGCAGCAACAGCTCAGCAAAATCGACCAGCCCACCCCGTTCGCAGGCAGCCTGGTATTCGCTGTAAAGTCGGATCATTTGTTGTTGGTAGGGATCACCACCATCATCCAGATGTTGAGCACGCAACCCCTCATCCTTTCGTCCATTGATGAACCACTGTATCTGTCGAGGAGGCCAGCGGGCCTCATCGAGATCAAGGCTCTTCAGCAGCCGCTTGATGAGACGAAACTGATCATCCGCATCGAGGATTTGAAAACTCTGAGGCAGTCCGGCCTCATTCCAGTGGGCGCGCAACAGCCGATGTGCCAATCCATGAAAGGTGCCGACCCACATACCACCGAGTGGTTGCCCCAATAAGGCCTCGATGCGCTGACGCATCTCCTTGGCCGCCTTATTGGTAAAGGTGACCGCCAGAACAGACCAGGGAGAGGCTGTCTCCACTGCCAACAGCCAAGCGATTCGATGCACCAACACACGTGTCTTTCCGCTGCCGGCACCAGCCAAAACCAGTAGATTGCCAACTGGCGCTGTTACCGCATCGCGTTGTGCATCATTCAGGGGATCGAGAATCGGCGAGACATCCATAACCCAGTATATTACTCATCCTGGCCCTGGAAAAGCCACATCCCATAGCCGATTTACCGCTATTTCCGTTAGAATTATCCTGATTCCGTGCTGGACAGCATGACAGGAGCGACAATGGATCGATTGATTGCATCGCTCATGGGCTAATGGTCGTGAATCAATGAGTACCATAAGAATTAACTATTGAGGTTCAGTATGCAGATTCTGGCTGGTGATATCGGTGGCACTAATACCCGTCTTGCACTCTATCACTCAACCCCCGCTTCACCCCTCAATCCTATCCTGGAACAGACCTACTCCAGTCAGGCCTATGACTCTATCGAGGCGATACTGCAACAATTTCTCAAGCAACCATCGGCACAGCAGATCGACCGCGCCTGTTTTGGACTGGCCGGACCGGTTATCGACCAGATCTGTGAAACGACCAATCTACCCTGGCGCGTCTCAGCCCGTAAGATCAACCGCCAATTCGGATTCGAAGCCACCTGGCTGCTCAACGACCTGGAAGCCAATGCCTGGGGTATTGAGGTCCTAGACAGCAGTGACATATACACGCTCAATTCCGGTGCTGCCAATGCAGCAGGCAATCGCTCGATTATCTCGGCCGGTACCGGCCTGGGAGAGGCAGGGCTGTATTGGGATGGTCGAGCTTATCATCCCTTCCCCTCTGAGGGGGGGCATAGTGAATTCAGTCCCACCAACAGCTTGGAATTCTCTCTCTACCAAGCCCTCTCCGAACGCTATGGACATGTCAGTTGGGAACGGCTGGTATCAGGTCCTGGGCTGGAGACCATCTACAACTATCTAATCCGTTACCATGATGCTGAGATACCGACATGGCTCCAGCAAAAGATGAATGACATGGGCGCCGCACCCGCGATATCCACTGCAGGACTTGATTCAGCTGATCCAGTGTGCCGGGAATCCCTCGAGCTGTTTACCCACTTATACGCAAGAGAGGCTGGTAACCACGCCCTTAAAATCATGGCCACGGGAGGGGTCTACCTGGGAGGGGGGATAGCACCACAAATCCTGCCAATTTTGAAACAGGGGCAGTTCATGGAGGCCTTTGTTGCCAAGGGTCGGATGCGTCATATCATGGAAGCAATGCCAGTCAGGGTGATTCTCAATGACAAAGCTGCTTTGAATGGTGCGGCTCAGTATGCCCGGCTACAGTAGTTGTCGGATAGGCCCCCCGCCAGGGGGGGGGGCTTCAATGACAGACTCAAATGTATCCGATATTGATCAGCGCATCAGACCTGATCGACCGATCATCAGGTTTTAGTCGAAGGGTCTTGGTACAGGCGTCTTATCCGTGGAGGGAGGAAGAATCGGCATCTGGAAAGCAGGCTGATCACCGGTTAAGGTTTTCAGGAACGCCACAATCTGACTATTCTCCAGGTCACTGAATTTCCTGCCCAGTTGCAGACGTCCCATCACATCAACCGCTTCGGTCAAGGTCCCCGCCTCACCATCGTGGAAATAGGGGTAGGTCATCTCCACATTCCGCAGAGTTGGCACCTTGAACTTAAAGCGATCGGCATCCTTACCCGTCACGCCACTCAGGCCCTCGGCTGAACTCTTGGTGTTGTATACTTCAACAATACCCATCTTCTGGAAGGAGTTGCCACCAACAGCCTCGCCGTTATGACAACTGACACAACCGCTCTCTTTAAAGAGTTTATATCCAGTCATCTCATCAGCGGTCAAAGCCGCCTTTTCTCCGAGCAACCACTGATCAAAACGGGAGTTTGGTGTCACCAGGGTCTTTTCAAACTCTGCTATCGCCTGAGTTACTTCCTCAATAGTGATCTTATTTGTGCCGAACACCTGCTTGAACTCCATGACATATTCAGGGATCGATGCCAACACATCGATTGCCAGGGTGTGGCTGGCCGCCATCTCACCTGGATTGGCGATGGGTCCACCAGCCTGAGCCTTTAAATCAGCTGCGCGACCATCCCAAAACTGCGCCAAATTTAAGCCTGAGTTGAGTACTGTAGGAGCATTGATTGGACCCTGTTGCCAATTATGGCCGATCGATGTCTTGAGATTGTCGGTTCCACCCATACTCAAGTTATGACAGGAGTTACAGGAGATAAAGCCAGACTTGGAAAGGCGGGGATCGAAATAGAGCTTCTTGCCCAATTCAACCTGGCCAAGATTGATACTTTGAACCGGCTTAATGGGTTGAATCGGTTCATCCACTGCAAATATCGTTGGAGATAAGCCCAACAGAAGAGAAAAAGTAGCAGTTTGTTTAAATGTCATATCCATTACCTGATAGTTATAAGGCTGGTAAAACCATCCCCTCATTTGATTAATACTCACACCCTTCGGGATCGCGTTACCTGAAGGAGGTGATAGCTAGGCCATTGGGGTATTTGATTAAATTGTTCTAATCTGAAAGCGACCCAACGATGTCTATTTTCAGCTAGGCTACAGAAATACCCTACACATGGCGGGGTAGATATTAGATTTAGTCTAATTCTAAAACAATGACGCAGATCAACTATTTCGCCAGATTGGGAAGGGGATAAAAGAAATAACTTATATGACGTGTTGGAGGGGCAGGATTCAGACAAATGAATAAAAAACGATACGTCATACCTGATTGCACAGGAATGACCGTCAGTTTATGTATAAGCCAGATTGGCTTTAAGGGGCCTTGTTTTTAACCCTGATGACCAAATCTACCATATCCATTGCAGTTCCGTCCGGGAGATCCTGATCAATAAAGTGTGGCGCCAAGCGCTCTTTCATATCGATCAGATCACCGGTATCGACATTGTAGAAATGGTGGTGGCGACTGGTATTTGAATCGTAGAAGGTACGGGTAGCATCAATAAAGATCTCCCGTACAAGACCCTTTCTGACAAACAAGCCAAGTGTATTGTAGACCGTGGCTTTGGATACCTTGGTACCACTGTTGTTGACCGCCTCAAACAGCTTGTCTGCTGTCACATGTTGATCACGTGCGAAGAGGGTATCTGCAATAACATGCCGCTGCCTGGTCAAATTGACCCCATACGTGTTAAGCAACTTATCAATGCGCTGCCGTTGCTGTCTCGATCTGCTGATGTTCGTATCCATCAAGAGAGTATAAGTATTCTTCTAGGGTATTGCCAAGGGCTAGCCCTATTTATCGGTCAGTATTACTTCTGGCTAGCCACCAAAGCACCCAACTTGTAAGGGGTATGGATGGACACTGATCTGAGCTGAATACCAATCCAGAGACTATTAGGCAAAGACTATCAATGCCATTGAAAAGACCATTAGCTTCCAATCAGTTTTATAACTATTCTAAACAGCAGCGAAGGGCCGCTATGGCTCGACGTCTCTTTCCACAATAACCATCATTTCGGAGAACCAGATATGGAACTCAAAGGTAGTAATACTGAGCAAAATTTAAAAGACGCTTTCGCAGGGGAATCACAAGCCAATCGTCGTTACCTCTATTTCGCCGCCAAGGCCGATATTGAGGGCTACAATGATGTCGCTGCTCTGTTCCGCTCTACCGCAGAGGGAGAGACAGGCCATGCTCACGGCCATCTGGAATACCTGGAACAGTGTGGCGATCCTGCAACCGGTATGCCGATCGGCCCAACCGGTGACAACCTGAAAGCCGCTGTTGCCGGCGAGACCCATGAATATACCGACATGTACCCTGGTATGGCTAAGACGGCCCGTGACGAAGGCTTCGATGAGGTTGCAGACTGGTTTGAGACCCTGGCAAAAGCCGAGCGTTCTCATGCCAACCGTTACCAGAGAGCCCTGGACGAAATGGACTGAGTTCACAGCTCGGTAACCTGAGCCCATGGGTTCAGGTTCAGCCCATGGGCGGCCTGCGGGCCGCCCGATGCCTCAATCAGGAGTATACAGAACCATGGCAGCACCCACCGGCCAGAGAGAAGGCAATCTGGAGGCCCCGACACGGCACCCCATCGATTGGAAGAACCCGGATTATTACAACGAAGAGAAGCTAATGGCAGAGCTGGAGCGGGTATTTGACCTGTGCCATGGCTGCAGACGCTGTGTCAGCCTATGTAAAAGCTTCCCAACACTGTTCGATCTGGTTGACGAGTCGGAAACCATGGAGGTCGATGGTGTTGATAAAAAAGATTATTGGCAGGTGGTTGATCATTGCTATCTATGTGACCTCTGTTACATGACCAAGTGCCCCTACGTACCACCACATGAGTGGAATATCGACTTTCCACATCTCATGCTTAGGGGGAAAGCGGTCAAGTATCAAAAAGGTGACGTCAAGCTGCGCGACCGTCTCCTTACAAGCACCGATAACCTCGGAAAATTGGCAGGCATCCCAATAGTTGCGGGTGTCGTGAACAGATTCAATAAGGCCAAAAACTTCCGTGAGATACTGGATCACTCCCTCGGTGTGCATCCAGAAGCCAAACTCCCCGAATTTCACAGCAAGCCGCTACGAAAGCGTCTGGCTGACCGAAAAAACAGAATGGCAGAAGGAACGCCTGCCGGCACCACAAAAGGCAAGGTTGCCCTGTTCAGTACTTGTTACGGCAACTACAACGAGCCTCATCTGGGGGAAGATCTGGTTGCCGTCTTCGAGCATAACGACATCCCAGTCACCCTTGCAGAGAAAGAACAGTGTTGTGGTATGCCGAAACTGGAGCTGGGTAACCTTGAGGCTGTGGAAGCCGCAAAGAATGCCAATATTCCGGTGCTGGCCAAGCTGGTCGATGATGGCTGGGACATTGTCGCACCCGTCCCCTCCTGTGCACTGATGTTCAAGCAGGAGCTACCCCTGTTGTTCCCGGATGACCCGGCAGTAAAAAAGGTGTCAAAGGCCATCTTTGATATTTTTGAATACCTGATTATTCGCCACAAAGAGGGACTGCTAAAGACCGACTTCAAACAGGGTCTGGGCAAGGTAGCGTATCATGCAGCCTGTCACCAACGGGTACAGAATGTTGGCGCCAAGACCAAGGAGCTGCTCGCTCTGCTCCCGGACACGCAGGTCACTGTCATTGAGCGCTGTTCAGGTCATGACGGCACCTATGCTGTCAAGAGCGAATTTCACCAACATGCCATGAAAATTGGCAAACCTGTCGTCAACAGGGTCAAACAGGCCGAAGCAGATCACTACGGGAGTGATTGTCCAATGGCAGGCCAACATATCGAAAACGGCCTACGTGATGGTCGTCAGCCCGAACATCCAATCAGCCTGGTACGCAAGGCCTACGGTATTTAATCAAGGAGAAAATCATGTCTAACGAAGGCTACCACGAACCTGTGGAACAACTGAGTAATGAAACCCGGGACATGCATCGGGCCATCATCTCGTTAATGGAGGAGCTGGAGGCTGTCGATTGGTACAACCAACGAGTTGATGCCTGCAGCGATACTGAATTACGGGCTATCCTTGCACACAACAGAGATGAAGAGAAAGAGCATGCCGCAATGGTATTGGAGTGGATAAGACGACAAGATCCCAGTTTTGACAGAGAGCTGAAAGATTACCTCTTTACCGATAAAACCATTGCCCATGAATAGGGCCTGTTAACACCCATTCTGCCTATAAATCTATGGAACTCATTGCAGGAGAAATTGATGACCCATCTTTCACATTCTGACCTCTACAGTCTCGAAGAGTATGCCCGTATCCGACCTGAATTCAGGGCTCGTGTAATCGACCACAAGAAGAGTCGGCGGCTGGCTATAGGTCCCCACGCGGCACTCTATTTTGAGGATGAGCTCACCATGCAGTACCAGGTGCAGGAGATGCTGCGTATTGAACGAATCTTTGAGCAACAGGGCATACAGGATGAACTCGATGTCTATAACCCATTGATTCCAGACGGAATGAACTGGAAGGCCACCTTCATGATGGAGTACCACGACGTGGAGGAGCGTAAACAGGCGCTGGCAAAACTGATCGGTATCGAAACGGCCATCTGGATTGAAGTCGATGGCTTCGAAAAGGTAAGGCCCATCGCCAATGAAGATCTGCAACGCACCACTGAAGAGAAGACATCAGCTGTGCACTTTCTCCGCTTCGAACTGAATCAGGCGATGATCGATGCATTGAAGGGGGGGGCAACCCTATCTGCAGGTATTGATCACCCTGCCTATAACCACATGATCGAAATGCTCGGATCACCGGTCAGAGATT
Organism: Candidatus Thiodiazotropha sp.; assembly: GCA_023838465.1. Lineage (GTDB taxonomy): Bacteria > Pseudomonadota > Gammaproteobacteria > Chromatiales > Chromatiaceae > Thiodiazotropha. The sequence goes on along the minus strand of JAIVEQ010000040.1, from coordinate 2,244 downwards.
CGTTGATAAAGGACCTTCATTAACCCTGGCTTGGTATCTCAACCAGTTATAATGTCTACATTCAGAACGCCCAGTGCCTACATCACGATCATTTAACAGTGAGGCACTGGGTGAGCGGGACAGTATGAAATAGCGTTAGGTAGCAACATCAAAAATTGGCTATTGGAAATCGTAAATTTTTGTAATCACACGAAAGCCTTTCTCGCTCCACTAGACTATTTAAGGCAGACTTTGACCGGAACTTAAGGATGGGGCACTACCCGTTGTAACTCAAGCATGTATATTTAGGTAGGTGATACCCTATCCTTACAAATATCCTACCCCTAAGTGACGGCAACAGATAAACTGGTTACTGTCAGTGGGTTTGGTTGACGAAGCTAGCATTCACTCCAATAATCAAGGATATCCAGCCTGGGAATACACATTCTGGACAGCCACACATACCAATAAAGGAACATTGTCATGATGATCTGTAAGACTCCCCCACAAAGGCGAAATCGCGCACTCCCCTTTGTCACTGCTGTGATTTTTATCTCTATCGTTGGCTGCAGCTCAACCCCGGAACCGGTTGCTGAAATGGCAGCGGCAAAAACCTCTCTTATTGCTGCCGATAGTCAAGAGACATTGATGCATGCACCCGTCGCTGTGGATCGTGCCAAACAGAAACTGAAACGTGCAGAAACTGCTATTGCCAAGGAGGAGTTTGACGAAGCAAGAAGACTTGCAGAAGAGGCCCAGGCCGATGCTGAACTGGCGCAAGCCATTGCAGCCAAAACGGGTACGGAAAAGGCTGTCAAAGAGTTGCAAAACAGCATTCAGGTGTTGCGTGAAGAGATCATGCGTGCCAGGAGTAGGTAAACCATAAACACACCCATTGATAAGGGGAGATTTACAATGTCTCGAACAATGATCAATCTGATCGCCGCAACCTCACTGGCACTACTGCTGAGTGGTTGTAGCAGCATGCAAAAGAACCAGGCCCTGACTGATGCTGAGCAAGCCTATGCAGAAGCCAAACAAAATGAGCAGTTACTCCGCTATGCGTCAACTGAACTGGAACGTGCCAGTAAAGCCCTTAGCCGTGCCGCAACCGCTGAAAATGAAGAAGATATGACATCGCTAGCTTACGTCGGCAAAACGCGGGTAATGATTGCTCAGTCAGTTGCCGCACGTAAGGCTGCCGCAGCAAAACTCGAAGAGCTGGGGGAGATAAAAAACAAGGAGCGACTGAAGGCAAGAGAGATAGAGATTCAGCTCGAACAGCATGCAAAGGATGAGGCTTTGCGCGATAAGGAAGCTGCCCTGATGGAGCGGGAAAACGCCCTAGCCAAGGCCGAGGCACTACGCCTTGAACTCGCTGAGCTTCAGGCAAAGAAGACTGAACGCGGCATGGTCATGACCCTGGGTGACGTACTCTTCTCCACAGGAAAGACCGAGCTCCTGCCAGGCGCCATGAGCACTATCGATAAATTGGCAAAATTCCTGGCTGAATATCCGGAAAAGACCGTACTGGTGGAGGGCCACACCGACAACGTAGGCAGTGACGCCTTCAACCAGGACCTGTCAGAAAGACGTGCGCTATCCGTCAAGAATGCCTTGATGCAGGCCGGTATAGACGGTTCAAGGATCGATACCCTAGGAATGGGTGAGACCACACCCGTCACAGACAACAGCACCAGTGCTGGCCGACTGAAGAATCGTCGAGTGGAGATCGTCATTCGCGACTGATAGAGGACCCGCTGCGACCGGCGCGGCAGGCCACTCCCTAGAGAGATTAAGCCATAGGGTGCGGCCTTGCCGCACCCTAGCAACCACACCATCCATCCGACCCACACCCACCCTAATCGGCTGAATCCGATCCCGGCGTCCCCTGATTCACCAGTGGCCTTATGCCGTATTGTAATGAGATACCGAGACAAGCCGGAAATCGACACTACTACTGGTATTTTGTGCCAGTGATCACCCTGGCGGCGATACCGACTGCCAGTAACGAGGTAGCTGCCGCCTTCAGGGAACTGACTGCTGAATATCAGGAAGTTACAGTACAGGGGCCATATGACACTAGCCCTGGCTACTCCTCTTGCTACTCACCAGGCCGACTTCAGCATGATCGACATCACGGAAATGGGTGCTCCCGCATGAGTGAGCACAACGGTAAGCGATCAATAAACAGCATCTACTCTGCACAGTACCCCCAGTCTATTCTGTTCCCATCGAATTCAACAGGAGTAACAGATGGCCAGA
>JAIVEQ010000039.1 GCA_023838465.1 Candidatus Thiodiazotropha sp. | reverse complement strand
GATTCTACCCCACCCTATTAGACGAAGAACCAAAAAAAGCCCCGAGATGTTCGGGGCTTATTGGTCTAAATGATTGTTTGTTGGTCACATGCGCTGAGCGCCAAGGAAGGCTGAAAGCCGAGGCGGTTAGTCCCCGGTAGGCGTGAGGCGAGACTGTAGACCCGTCGTGCCTTGCGCCAGAGGGGATGCAAAGCGAGCATCCGAACACGGCGTCCAGTCATTTGGGAACTGACGGCGGAGTGGTCACGAGCTTGCGATGTGATCACGTAGTGTCAGTGACCAGGACCGTCCGGGGCACTAATAGGTTGTCAAAGATCGAGTGTCTTTTAGGCCTGGGACGCCTAAAAGACATCACGAGATCGAAGACTCACTTGAATTTTTTCGTCAATCCAACCCCAAACAGATGAACACTGGATTCATAATCACCATTGACAGCGCTTGTACCATTCGCTTCTCCAGCATTCGGCGCTGAGTGAGCGAAAGCTGGATCGATATCCAAAGTCCTATCATCAAATTTTACATACATATACCCTGCATCAATGGTCCAGCCATTGTTAAGAGTATGGCCCAGACCCAGGCTGAAGAGCTGACGGTCTGCATCCGGAATGCGTGGACTGTAGAACGAATCATCCTGCGGTGCTTCGTCGAAGGTATATCCCACTCGTAGTTGTGTCGATTGGGTAAAGTCGTAGCTGATGCCGATGCGGTAGGCATTTACATCATCCCATTGGTTCAAACTGGTGACGATGTTGGTGCCAAATTGATCTTGGTCGACTACCAGCTTGTCGAATGAGCTCCAACCGGTACGAGTAAAATCGAATTCTATGGCGAGTTTATCAGTGGTCTGATTCCTCACTCCCAGTTGTAGGCGCCAGGGAAGCTTTAGTTCCGCGTGGACATTATTCGTAACGAATGAAGGTAGGGCTCCGGCGGGGAGGTCAACAGTTCCGTCTATAGGAATATTCGCTTCCGAGTGGTAGCTGCCACCGAAACTCCAGTCACCTTGATCAACCATCAGTCCCAGGTTGAAGCCTACACCGCGACCATCACCTTCAAGATTGGCTTCTGGATTGGAGCCGGGAGCACCGGCATTGATATCGCCATTGAAGATCACTTCACGCATCCAGTAGTAATCAATACCACCAGACAGGCTTGTGTTTTCATTCACTTTGTAGGCGACGCTTGGGGAGAATGCAACAATCTCCAACTTGCTCTGGGTGGGTATGGTCGATCCTGGTGGATACTGGCTATCGAAAGTTCCGGCTGGCCACTCTGTCTCCAGACCGAACGGCGCATTAACTGAAAGACCGATCGACCATGCGTGAGTCAGTTTCATATGGGCTGTCAGTGACGGAATGGCCACGGTATCATTTGCATCACTATCTACACTACCTGAGCCGGTATCCACACTCAGGTCGGGTATGACCAGCAAGGTGCCGATGGCGATGGAGCTGCCCTCGTGAAATGACATAGCAGCCGGATTGTAGGAGATGGCTGCCTGTAAATCTGGGTTGGCAACTAAAGCATTAGAGAGCGCCAGACCAGTAATATTGAGTTCAGGTACGGCAAAGCCCGAGGCTTGGGCCGATTGATTCATTGCCAGTATGGCGAGACCGCATGAAAGTGCCAGTTTAGTGAGTTGAAGGGGCTTGTTGTGTTGCATCCGCTGATTTCCTCCGCCGTGGTTATCAATTATTGTTCAGCTGGCCCCTGATCCATACAGATCGATCAGAGAGGACTTAGCTGTTTTCGTAACGACTTATTATTGCCCCATCTGCGACATTATGGGCATGTTTCTGTGAGGCTAGAGGATTTTTAATCGAATTACCATATTTTAGGTGCATGGATTTACCTGGAATCCATAAAGTGGGTGAGGCCATTCAAGCCTCTTTCTGAACACGGAGCTCTGAAACTCATTGCAACTCTGCTCCCATAGCATGAGGAGTTATGGTATAAATTGAGTTTATCTATACAAAGAACAGTTGATTAGGCATTAAAAACAATGGCGGATCGCAGATTACAGGTATTTCATACGGTTGCGCGTCTTTTAAGTTTTACAAAGGCTGCCGAATCGTTGCACATGACTCAGCCAGCGGTGACCTTCCAGGTCCGACAGCTGGAAGAGTATTTCAATACCCGGTTATTCGACCGAACACATAATCGTATCAGTCTGACTGAAGCGGGTGATCGTGTGTTTGGATACGCGGACCGGATATTTGATCTTTATGCCGATATGGAAAACTCTGTGCGGGAGATGACTGGTGAAATTCGTGGCGCGCTGACCATCGGCGCCAGCACAACAATTGCTGAATATATGTTGCCTTCCTTGTTGGGCGATTTTGGAACCCGATACCCTGAGGTAACCATCCATCTGCGTGTATCCAACTCAGAAGGTATTGTCTCGATGGTAGAGAACAACACAATCGATCTGGGTGTTGTTGAAGCGCCGGTTGGGAATAAGAATCTGGTTGTTGAGATGTGTCGTGAGGATCATCTGGTAGCCATTGTGCCACCTAACCACGATTTGGCGGATCTTGAAGCGGTGGATATTAAACAACTACTCGAGTATCCCTTTATCTGTCGTGAAGAGGGGTCAGGCACGCGTGAGGTGATCAATGAATATTTGGGAAACCACTCTTGTGATTTAACCTTGAATATCTCCATGGAGCTGGGTAGTCCAGAAGCGGTAAAAGGGGCGGTTGAAGCGGGTATGGGGGTCTCTGTGGTCTCACGTGCCACAATCCAGAAGGAGTTAAAGCTAGATACGCTGAGAGCAATCAATTTGGTACCAAAACTGGAACGCCCTTTCTCCTTCGTACACCAAAAGCAGAAGTTCCGACTGCGGGCCATGGAAGAGCTGCTCGACTTTGCCAGAGGCTACTGTGAAGACCATGCTGAGGAACAGCTTTAGCAGTCGCATGGAAAAATTCCACTGACTCCTCAGTTATCCTATTGAAGGAGTGACATCTGTGCAGTTTGTTCCCAGACAACAGAAACTCGAATCGGACCAACAACAATTGTTGGAACTCTATGCACGCCTGGATCCTCAGCAGCGACAGACGTTGCTTTCTTTTGCGGCGTATTTAGCAAGTCAGGAAGTTGCTATCAGCGTGCAGGAAGAAGAGGTTCCTCATAAGCCTAAACAGATCGACAGGCCACAACAGGAGTCGGTCGTGAAGGCGATTAAGCGTCTTTCCGCGAGCTATTTTATGTTGAAAAGGGAGCAACTGCTTGATGAGACTTCGTCACTGATGATGGCTCATATGATGCAGGGAAGGGTGGCGAAACAGGTCATTGATGAGCTAGAGGTGTTGTTTGCCCGGCACTATCAAAACTATCTGGATAATCACTCGGTTGATTGAAGGCCCCCAATAGGTTGTTCTAATGCAGGTTATTACTAACTGGTTTAAGCGTTATTTTTCAGATCCCCAGATTGTTTTTCTGACCCTTTTCCTACTCCTTTTTTTTGGTGTTGTTATTACTATGGGGCATATGCTCGCCCCGGTATTGGCGAGTATTGTCGTCGCTTATCTTCTAGAAGGTATCGTCTCTCAATTGGAGCGGAATTCCTGGCCCCGGTCGCTTTCTGTCATACTGGTATTTATTCTGTTTTTACTTTTTGTTGCGCTTGTCTTGCTAGGGCTTCTGCCCCTGCTGTCGAGACAGGTAACTGAATTTTTACAACAGTTACCGATCATGATCTCGATGGGGCAGAATGCATTGATGCAACTACCTGAACGTTATCCTGATTTAATCCCTCAGGACCAGGTCGATCAGTTGATCCAACAGATCCGCAACGAGATAGCCTCTTTTGCACAGCAAGCTGTTTCTTGGTCTTTGGCCTCTGTGGTAGGGGTGATCACGCTGGTTGTCTATCTCATCTTGATGCCTCTGCTGGTGTTCTTTTTTCTTAAGGACAAGCGTCTCATCATCGATTGGTTTGTGATGTACCTTCCCAGGCATAGAAGATTTGCCGGTACAGTATGGACGGATGTCGATAAACAGATTGCCAACTATGTACGTGGTAAATTTTGGGAGATAGTGACTGTTTGGGCTGTTAGTTTTATTGCTTTCAGGTTGCTGGGGTTGAACTATGCACTGCTGCTTGCAGTGATGGTGGGACTTTCAGTAATTATTCCTTACATAGGTGCTGCAGTTGTTACCATCCCCATTCTCTTTATTGCCTGGTTTCAATGGGGTTGGACAACCGACTTCGCCTGGTTGGCAGCCGCCTATTTCATCATCCAGGCATTGGATGGGAACGTTCTGGTCCCGTTGTTGTTTTCTGAAGTGGTCAATCTTCACCCAGTGGCAATTATTGTCGCAATCCTGGTTTTTGGTGGATTCTGGGGGTTCTGGGGCGTATTTTTTGCTATTCCTTTGGCTACGCTGGTGCAGGCAGTGTTATCGGCCTGGCCAAAAAACAAGGAGGAGAGTTCCGATAGTGAGGGATGATGGTTGTAGATGAAAAAAACTGCAGAAAACGCAACCTGACCTGTCAATATATCATATCAGCCACATAGTGAGGCTGTGCCTTGTGACAATTTAAGGCTGTAATCCCAGGTCAAGTTACTGTTTTCTCGGAATATTTGTCTACGCTGATTTTTTTGTATTGATGCCGAACAGTGTCCACAAAGGGCAAAAAGAGACAAGGCCGGTGAGGAGAGGGACAGCACCGATTGCACCTATCCAGTTGATCGGGTCGCTTAGCAGAAACCCCCATGCAAGGATGGCCACTCCTGCAATAATTCGAATGATACGTTCAATACCACCAACATTCTGTGTCATGGTTTACTCCTTAAATATGATTCAATAATGATTTGTTCTAACAAATAATGCTTGGACGGCTTAATTGTGATACTTGGCTGATCAATATGCCGTTACCTTAGTGTTGGAGCATACCCGGCATTGATATGGCTGTATGTGACAATGTCACACAGACTCAATAATAGTGCAGGAAACTGCACTAGGGCCTTATTCAGCGCTTTTCTTCTTCAAACATTGTCTGTCGGATAGATAAATTGCCCCACGGGTGATTGAGATCATCCCCTGTTGTTCAAAATCCTTCAGAATACGACTGATTACTTCACGGGAAGTACCCAGGTCTGATGCTATAGCCTGGTGGGTGATCTGTATGCTGTCATCAGTGATTTCGGTACGTTGCAGTAAATAGTCTGCAAGACGCCGGTCTACCCGACGGAAGGCGATCTCTTCAACAACGCTGATCACATCACTGAGCCTGTCGCTGATAAGGCGGAATAGATAGTTTCTCCAGGCAGGCACATCGCTGGACCAGCAAACCACATCAGCCGTTGTGATTATCAGTGCCTCGATAGGCTGCTCGCTCATGGCAAATGCTGGAAATGGTCGGTCGTTCATTATGCACGACGCTGTAAGGATGCAGCTCTCACCAGGGCCGATCCGGTAGAGGGTGATTTCACGGCCATTCTCTCCGATCTTATAGACCCGGGCGCTACCTTTGGTGACAAGTGCCAGGTGACTGCATTGCATCCCTTGCTGACAAATAGGTTGATCGGCTTCCAAATGGACGATGGATGTGCTGTTGAAAAAAAGCCGTACAAATGAGGGTTCAGCACCCTCTAGGAACGGGAACTGGCCGGATAGTTTTTTTTTAAGAATAGGGTCTGAAATCAAAGTGATCACATCATTGAATTGAAGAAATGAGATATCGCTAATACCAGGATAGGATACTAACAGGCCTGATGATTATATCAGTCGTAGTTCGCGCTGAAATAAGCAGCTTTGCTACACTAGCGGTTTACAGATGTCGGCCACAGTAGAGCACGCGAGCTGTTGTTGTGCTAATTTACATGTAAATATTGCGGGTATAGTGCCCTGATGGTCAGGTATGGCAGATCCAAACGAAGAAGCGGCAAAAATAAAAAGAGAGCGGGTGCGTCTGCTGTATGCAAATGGCACGACGCTTATCATAGCCAATCTCATTGCCGGTCTGATCTTTTTTTACCTGAATCGGGTTTGGGAACTACCTTTGGGCATATTGTGGGGTGGGCTACTCGCCTTAGTGCTTCTTGGGCAGACTGTACTGACGATAATTGTCCGTAATAGCGCATTGGAGCGTTTACAGCTGTGGCGTTATGCCCTGTTGCCTGGGGTGCTGCTGCTGGGGTTGCTATGGGCAGCGGCTTTGATTCATCTGCTCCATCATCCTGCCGATACAGACTTCCTGGTGATCGATCTAGTATTGATTGGTACAGTATTTTTACTTACCTCACTATTGCTGACGATCGATACCTTCTTTAGCATCATTTTTGTGTTGGCAGCATCACTGTTGGTGATGCTTAGTCTTACAGGTGATAAGGAGTTGGTATCCGAGGAGTTTTTAGCCGGTCTGATCGCCTATGCCCTGGCACTGTTAATCTTGTCTGCTTGGATGACGGTGTATCAGCAAGGTTATCTGTTGATTGCAGCTAACCGTGTGCTGTTACATGAACGTATGGTCGCTTCAGAGACTGAACTCAGTGAAATGAGAAGCCGCCTGATTGTAGAAAATGACCAGCGGCAATCTGTGGAGCAACAGCTATTTCTTGCCAAAGAAGCAGCGGAGAGCGCCAATCTGGCCAAGTCAGAGTTTCTGGCCACAATGAGTCATGAGATCAGGACGCCGCTCAACGGTATATTGCCGATTCTGGATATGCTGTTGGAGACAAAGCTGAATGGTGAACAAAAGCAGTTTGTGACCACTGCATTGAATTCATCTCAGGTACTGCTCAGCATTATCAATGACATTCTCGACTTTTCAAAAATCGAGGCCGGCAAGTTGGACTTGGAGCTTATTGATGTCAATCTGCTTGAGACCATCGGTCAGGTGACTTCTTTGATGAAGAATGCGGCAGATCGACGTGGCCTGAAACTGAAATACCAGATAGATCGGGATGTGCCCCGGTCTGTGCGAGGTGACCCGATACGTCTTCGCCAGGTCCTGACCAATCTTGTCAGTAATGCTGTCAAATTCACTGAGCATGGTGAGGTCTCTGTTGAGGTCTCTACCCGCCAATCGACACGCACCGAGGTTGAACTATTGTTTGCTGTCAGAGACAGTGGTTTAGGTATGACTGAAGAGCAGGTACAGCGTCTGTTCGAACCCTTCTCTCAAGCCGATGCCTCTACTACCCGTAAACATGGCGGGACAGGGTTGGGTCTGGTTATCTGTAAACGTCTGACCGAGTTGATGGGTGGCAAGATCGGTGTGAAGTCTCATGTGGGACAGGGTTCCTATTTCTGGTTCATCCTGCCGATGCGGAAGTCGCTACATGAGATCCCCTCCAGCAGACGAAATCTTCATGATATCCGTACCCTGTTACTGGCTGCGAAAAATGATCCGGAAAACAAAGTGCTTGCTAACTCATTTAAAGAGCTGGGGATGTTGTTGGAACATACTGATGACCAGTATGACGCACTTTCGAAACTGAAAACCTCGGCCAACCTAGGTGCAAGCTGGCGCTATGAATTGATCGTAATTGATGCTGGTTTATCGAGTGTCAATCTTCTACAGACCATCAACTCGGCACGCGAGATTGCGCATATGCGTGATGTTCAGGTACTGGCTCTCAATCTAGAGGAAGAGAACATCACCACACTTCAAGGACTGGGTATTGAATGTCTTAGCCGCAGTGCCAGGAGCAAAGAGGTTGAGCAACGCCTGTATAGGATCTTCGATGTGGAGCAGGTTTCCGGTGTGTCGACCACCCCTGAGGAGGTGCCTATTCCACGTCTACCTGACGATCATCTGAACTGGCATGATAAAAATAACGAGATGGAGCCTCTGTCGGGCAGTGATAGAGCGGATGATGAACAGATCCAGAGCCAGCATACCAGACTGGCTGGTCGGGTTCTTGTCGTCGAGGATAATCCAGTCAATCAGGCCGTTGTAAAGAAGATGCTGGAAAAGGCCGGGCTATCGCCGATTACCGCCAATGATGGCGTGGAAGCGATGGATGCTCTGCATGAAGAGCAGTTTGACGTGGTATTGATGGATTGTCAGATGCCACGAATGGATGGCTATGAGGCTACCGAAGCGATAAGAGAGAGGGAGACCAATCAGGGGTTGATGCACACCCCGGTGATCGCCATGACAGCCAATGCCATGTTGGGCGACCGTGAACGTTGTCTGGCGGTAGGGATGGACGATTACCTCTCCAAGCCAGTAAAACCGGCACAATTGGAAAATATGCTGCGTCAATGGCTGCCAATGGAGGAGTTAATTAGCCATGATGAGGATGAAAGTCTAGGAAGCGAAATCAGTACTGCTCAAATAATAGAGGCTACTATTGATGAAACAAGCGAGGCTTTGGATAGTATAGGAGACACAAGCATGTCTGCAGGTGGCATGATTGACCGCAGTATTTTAGAAGAGTTGTTCGAAATAATGGAGGATGAGTTTGTCTCTGTACTTGAAAGCTATCTGAGCAGCGCACCCGGCCTCATGCATGCTATACGTGATGCGGTGAGGGTTGGAGACATGGATGCATTGGTGAAGTCAGCGCATCCGCTAAAATCCAGTAGCGCCAACGTTGGGGCTATGGAGTTATCCATTCTGGCAAGAGATTTGGAGTTTAAAGGGCGCCAGAGTGATGCCACCGGGTTGGTGAATAGCTATAACCAGACTGCAGATGTCTACCGACGAACGATTTCAGAACTCAAGACAATTGTGGATAAGGGCAGTATCCACTGACCGATCATACTCATTAACCCGGCAACCTAACATAATTGCCGGGTTGATATGTAATTCGACAGATCAGAGATTGACAGAGGCATAGTCTGCCAGTCGGGAACGCTCACCCCTCTGTAGGGTAATGTGCCCGCTGTGTGGCCAGTTTTTAAACCGGTCGACCGCATAAGTTAGGCCCGATGTGGTCTCTGTCAGGTAAGGGGTGTCGATCTGCGCCACATTGCCGAGGCAGACAATCTTGGTGCCAGGTCCGGCCCGGGTGACCAGTGTCTTCATCTGTTTAGGCGTTAGATTCTGTGCTTCATCAAGGATTATGTACTTATTGAGGAATGTGCGGCCACGCATAAAATTGAGTGAATGGATACGGATTCTGCTGCGTAGCAGATCTTCGGTGGCGGCCCGACCCCACTCGCCACCTTCGGTCTGGGTTAGAACCTCCAGATTATCCATCAGCGCCCCCATCCAAGGGGTCATCTTCTCCTCTTCGGTACCTGGCAGAAAGCCAATATCCTCACCCACAGGTACGGTAACCCGGGTCATGATGATTTCACGATAGAGATTGAGATCCAGTGTCTGGACCAGGCCTGCGGCAAGTGTCAGAAGGGTTTTACCGGTTCCGGCAGTACCCAGCAATGAGACAAAATCAAGGTTTGGGTCGAGGAGTAGATTGAGGGCGAAGTTCTGCTCCTGATTGCGGGCAGTGATTCCCCACACGGCATGTTTGCTGTTGGTGTAATCCTCCACCAGCTCGATGGTGACATTGTTATCCTGTTTTTCCCTGACGATGGCTTGAAAGCCCTCTTCACCCGGTAGATGGAGACACTGACTGGGATACCAGGTCTGGGTGTCAGGGCCGGCAACACGATAGAAGGTTCGGCCCTCCTCCTGCCAGGATTCAAGTTCTTTGGTGTGTTGTTCCCAGAAATCCTCCGATAGGCTGTCTCTGCCACTGTAGAGCAGGTTGACGTCCTCCAACACCTGGTCATTGGAGTAGTCCTCTGCATGGATACCTACCACAGCTGCCTTGATGCGGAGATTGATATCCTTTGAGACGAGGATGATCCGTTTCTCAGGGTATTCTGACTGAAGGCTGAGTGCCGTTGCCAGGATCGTATTATCGGGTGTATTACCGGGCAACGGGGAGGGTAGATCCCCAGAGAGCGGTTTGGTTTGAAAAAACAGGTGGCCACTGAGTGCTTCCGCGCCACCGTTAAGTTGTAAGGTATTAAGGGGGATACCCTGGCTGATGTCATGTTGCGGTACATTACCCATCAGTTCATCGAGAAAACGGCTGGTCTGGCGCACATTTCTCGCCACCTCGGACATGCCTTTTTTTCCCTTGTCCAACTCTTCCAATACAACCATTGGCAGGAAGATATCATGTTCTTTGAAACGGAAAAGTGCCGATGGGTCATGCATCAGCACATTTGTATCGAGGACGAAAAGACGGGGTCTCTGTTGTTCTGTTTCTGACATACGTCGTCTCAGCTAATGGTTTGGGAATTTAAGAGGATCAAGCATAGCAATCCCCACGAGGCATATTGTTGGTGATTGACGATGATAGGGGTAACTCAGAGCGCAATGTGTCAGAGAAGTTTGCCGGCACGCATTGCTTTTAGGGTGTCCAGCACCTCTTCGGCATGACCTTTGACTTTGACCTTGCGCCATTCATATCGCAAGAGGCCCGTTTCGTCGATAAGAAAAGTACTGCGTTCAATACCGCGAACCTGCTTCCCATACATCGATTTCATCTTGATGACATCAAAAGCCTGACACAAAATCTCTTCTTTGTCGGATAATAGATCGAAGGAAAAGCCTTGTTTTTGTTTGAAGTTTTCCTGAGCCTTGAGGCTATCCCTGGAAGCACCAAGGATGATTGCGGATTGGCGCCGGAATTTTGCTATCGCTGTGCTGAAATCAAGGCCCTCTTGGGTGCAGCCCGGTGTGCTTGCCTTGGGGTAGAAATAGAGAACAATCGGTTTACCGTGAAAATCGGTTAGTTTTATGTTCTTGTCACCCGTGGCGGCTAGCTCAGTATCGGGTACAGGGTTACCGATGGCGATTGCACTCATGGATCGCTATCTCCTCCTTAGCCTTTAATCGGTTCAATGACGGCATCCAGATTCAGCGCATCACAATAATCCATGAACTCTTCCCGTAGTACTGCAATATGAATATCCGAGGGTATGCCTACGCTCAGATGGACAGAAAACATGGGTGTACCGGTATGTGCAGCGGAGTAGTTGGCGGTCACCATATCTTCGATATTGATGTTGCGCTCAGAGAAGAATTCCGCCAATTGATTGACAATGCCTGGATGGTCCATCGATACCACTTCGACCATATAGGGCAAAAGATTGCTCGATCGGGCACGTCCTTCTGTACGTTTACAGATGATCGTGAGTCCCAGATCGTTCTGTAGATCGGGAACGGCGGATTCCAGTTTGGCCAGTGTGTTCCAGGGGCCTTCAATCAGCAGCAGGATGGCAAATTCCCCTCCTAAAACAGTCATTCTGCTGTCTGTAATATTGCAACCCTCATCAAGTATTTTCTTGGACAAGGCTTTAACAATCCCGGGTTGGTCTTTTCCGAGAGCTGAGATGACCAGATAGTTCTTCGGCGTGGACATAGAAATGCTTATGGTCGAGTGATTGGATAGGGTTCTGTAGAGTGTATCATCTGTGGTCTGTAACTAGCGATTTTTTACAATCATACTATGGCTATTTTATTGTGCTACTTGTCATTATCACAATCCACAGGATACCATTGTCGATTGAGTCATTAATTGGGGTGTGGAGCGATGTTTCACGGCAGTATGGTAGCGATGATCACTCCCATGGAGGAGGATGGCAGTCTCGATGATGCCGCTTTGCGCAAGCTTGTGGAGTTTCATATCCAGCAGGGCAGCGATGCGATCGTGGCTGTTGGCACGACCGGTGAGTCTGCCACTCTGGATGAAGAGGAACACTGTGATGTCATTCGTCGGGTTGTCGATTATGTTGATGGACGAGTGCCTGTCATTGCCGGTACAGGCGCAAATTCGACCCGTGAGGCGATCAGTCTCACACAATGTGCCCAGGCTGCAGGGGCGGATGCTTGTTTACTGGTGACCCCCTATTACAACAAGCCGACTCAAGATGGACTCTATTTACATTTCAAGGCGGTTGCGGAAGCCGTCGAGATCCCACAGATTCTTTACAATGTGCCAGGACGTACTGCATGTGACATGCTGCCTGAGACGATTGCCCGATTGGCAGTGATTCCGAATATCATTGGTGTAAAAGAGGCGACGGGTGATCTTTCGCGCCTGCACAAACTTCGCGAGCTGTGTGATCCACCCTTCGCGTTGTACAGCGGTGATGATGCCACCGGCTGTGAATTCCTGCTAAAAGGGGGGCATGGCGTCATCTCTGTGACAGCGAATGCCGCTCCTCGCCTGATGCACGAAATGTCAGTGGCAGCGCTGGCTGGCAATGACGAAGAGGCGATGGCGATTGATGGTAAACTTGCCGGATTGCATAGTGCGCTTTTTGTGGAATCGAATCCAATACCTGTAAAATGGGCAATGATGAAACTGGGGCTGGCGAATCAAGGGATTAGATTACCGCTTACCTGGTTGAGTCCATCGGCCGAGGGTGAAGTTCTGGATGCCATGCGACAGGCTGATATTCTGTGAAAATACTAGGATGGGCTTGTTTGGTCATACGCTTAGTCTCCCTAAGACTTCCTTGTATCGGCTCAAATGGGCAGTGATTCAATACAAACTTACTGCTGAGTTCTGCTGTCATAGGCAACACACAACAATCTGACTGAATTCTTAGACATGCAATCAACCCCAGTTCTCTTACTCATAACCCTTCTTCCCTTCCTGTTGATCGGTTGTAGCTCCGGTGGCGGCTACTTTTCCGATTCCGAACGTGAATATCGTGCTCAGGAGGAGAATGTTGACGATCTTGAAATCCCTCCAGATCTGACCAACTCATCGATCCGGGATGCAATGGCAATTCCTGGTGCTGGAAGCGCTTCCTATGAGGAGTATGCCAATCAGAAAGAGAAGGGGAGTAACCCAACAAGCATTGCTGCCGGGGAGGTTTTACCGGAATTCGACAATATACGGGTTGAGCGTGACGGGGATCAGCGTTGGCTGGTCATTGAAGCCCAACCGCAGGCAGTTTGGCCGAAAGTTGTCGAGTTTTGGCGAAAGAACGGTCTGTTGCTGGTGGAACAGGATCCGGCCATTGGCGTGATGAAGACCGATTGGTTGGAGAGCCGTGCAGATATCAAGCAAGGTGTGATTACAGAGTTTTTTCGCAAGACACTGGGTAGTATCTACTCTTCCGCTACCCGTGACCAGTTTCGGGTTCGACTGGAAAAGGGTCTTCAGCCAGGCACTACTGAATTGTATCTGACTCATCGTGGTATGGAAGAGAAGCTGAAAGAGGATGTCAGTGGCAATGCTGATACAACTTATTGGACTCCTCGTCCAAATGATCCTGGTATTGAGGCTGCCATGTTACGCACCCTGATGGTCTATATGGGGGTTGCTACCGAGCAGGCGAAAGAGTCGATTGCACAGGCGGGTGATAGGGATCAGCATTCCAGTTTGGTTAAAACCGCAGATCGATCCGAGTTATGGATAAATGAAGGCTTTGCCCGTGCCTGGCGATTGACAGGTGTGGCCCTCGATCGGGTGGGTTTCGCTGTTGAAGACCGGGATCGCTCCTCAGGTCTCTACTTTGTTCGCTATAACGAGTTGTCTGGTAAAAGTAAGGAAGAGAAGGGTTTTCTCTCCAAACTCGCCTTTTGGCGGGATGACGAAGAGAGTATCGATACTGAAACGCAATACCAAGTGAAATTAACTGAGCTCGATGAGGGAACCCGGGTGGTTATCCGTGATCAGGATGGGGGAGAGGTCGATCCTAATTCAGCTGGCCGCATATTAACCTTGATTCACGAGCAAATTCGCTGAACAGTGCCATTACGGTTCGCCTTGCTTGGGAGCGGTAGCCGGGGAAACTCACTTCTGATTGAGACCGCTACAGTCAGAGTGTTAGTCGATTGTGGGTTTTCTGCGCGTGAGGTAGAACATCGTCTTACAGGGTTGGGAGTGGATCCCGATTCCCTGACAGGCATCCTGGTTACCCATGAGCATAGCGATCATGTGCAGGGCATTGGGGCAATGGCGAGACGCTATGGGTTGCCCGTGTGGATGACACCAGGCACCTTTCAGGGAGCCAACTATGGCAAACTGCCAACCCTGCATCAGATCGATTGCCATGCTGGATGGTGGTCGATCGGTGATCTGTCGGTGGCACCCTATCCAGTACCTCACGATTCAAGAGAGCCCTGCCAGTTTATTTTTCGAGTTGGTCACCAAACCCTGGGGCTGCTCACGGATACAGGTTACATAACGCCACATATCGTTGGCATACTTCAAGCGTGCGACAGCCTGATACTTGAGTTCAATCATGACCCTCAAATGTTAGCAAAAGGGCCTTATCCACCCAGTCTTCAAGCGAGGGTTGGTGGTACACATGGCCACTTAAATAATCACCAGTCAGTGGAACTACTGAAAAGATTGCAAACTTCCCGCCTGGAGTATCTAGTGGCTTCACATTTGAGCGAAAAGAACAATTCACCCGCCCTCGTGACAGACCTAGTTGCTCAACGCATACCGGCGTTGATTGATCGGCTTTCGATCGCCAATCAGCATTCCGCCTCAAACTGGTATCAGCTGCAAGGGTAAAAGGGCATTTTGGACAGGCAGTCTTACCGGCGCTAGCTTTATTGTTTCACACTATATAACCCCAGCTAATCTCAGTTTAAGCCAGCAATCGAGCAAAGAAAATTGGCATATTAGTGCATCGCATATTACTTAAATAGTTTTATGTTTCAGTGAGTTGGGTATACACTTACGCAGTTTTTTACATTCGCGGTATGGCTACCTCTCCTGGCTATACCGCAACCTTATAATTATTTGGAGAGGATGGAGGTCTTGATAGATGGCGCATATTGTAGTTATGGGTGCCGGTACGGGTGGAATGCCCTGTGCTTACGAGCTGCGGATGGAATTGGGTCGCGAACACGAAGTAACCATGATCAACGAGCGGGAGTATTTCCAGTTTGTTCCTTCCAATCCCTGGCTGGCAGTTGGCTGGCGCGAACGTTCGCACATCACCTTTGATATCCGTCCCCATTTAGAGCGTAAAGGGATCAATTTCATAGCCAAGCGGGTCGATAAAATCGATACAGAGACCAATCAGCTAACACTGGATGGCGGTGATACAGTTGATTTTGACTACCTTGTTATCGCAACAGGCCCCAGGCTTGCATTTGAGGAGGTTGAAGGATCAGGTCCAGAGGGTTTTACTGAGTCCATTTGTACAGTGGATCATGCCGAGAAGGCCTATGGGGCTTATCAGCGGCTGCTGGAAAACCCGGGGCACGTCATTATTGGTGCGATGCCGTTCGCAAGCTGTTTTGGGCCTGCTTATGAATTTGCCTTTATTATGGATTCCGACCTGCGTAAAAGGAAGATGCGTGACAAGGTACCGATGACCTTTGTCACCTCTGAACCCTATATCGGCCACTTAGGCTTGGGCGGTGTCGGTGATTCTAAAGGATTTCTCGAAAGTGACTTTCGCAGTCATCATATAAACTGGATAACCAATGCCAAGGTGACCAAGGTCGAAGAAGGCAAGATGTTCGTCGAGCAGTTTGATGACTCCGGGCACAAACTCAAAGACCATGAACTCGATTTTACATACTCGATGATGTTGCCTGCTTTTAAGGGCGTAGACGCTGTGAGTGGTGTAGAAGGACTCTGCAATCCCCGGGGCTTTGTTTTTGTGGATGATCACCAACGCAACCCAAAATATCCCAATATATTTGGTGCGGGTGTCTGTATTGCCATTCCTCCAGTGGAAGCGACTGCGGTCCCCACCGGTGCGCCAAAAACCGGTTACATGATCGAATCGATGGTCACAGCAATCGTGCATAACATCGCTGATGAGTTGGCTGGGAAAGAGGGGACGACATTGGCAACCTGGAACGCCATCTGTCTTGCCGATATGGGCGATACCGGGGCGGCTTTTGTGGCTCTGCCACAGATCCCACCACGCAACGTGGCCTGGTTCAAGAAAGGTAAATGGGTGCATATGGCCAAGATTGCCTTTGAGAAGTACTTTATTCGTAAGATGAAGAAAGGAACATCCGAACCGATCTATGAGAAGTACATCCTAAAGATGCTTGGCATTGGTAAGCTGAAATAGATCGGTAGCTGCCAAAGTTAAAAAGCCCGGCCATGGCCGGGCTTTTTTGTACCAGTTATAAACTGGTTGGTTTCACGGTTTTACATCACGCTGGATCGACCGCTTTATCACTCTCTGCAACCGGACAACAGCGATACTCTTGAGATTTGTCCAGTAAATCGATCTGTTTTTTCAGCAGTTCATTTTGCAGATGTTTGTGCTCCAGTTCGATTTTAATACGCTCCTCCAGGGCAGGTTCGCAAGTCTGACAATCATCAAGACATCCTTTTACCACGACTCCGGGTGTAGGTAGGCTGGTGCGGAATTCAAACTCCATTTCAGCTCGGATCTGTTTGCTGGCATTACCATTTGCATCGACGATGCCATTTTTTTGCAGATCGCTCTGTACTGCTGTCAGGGCTTTGGCGCTGATCTCCTGGTTGACAGGTTCCTGATTGGTATTTATCGCATTCAATGAGGAGACATTGAAACGTCGGAAGCTACTTAATTGGGGCGTCTGTAGTTCTGTTGCATGGTAGGCAGCCTGCAGTTCAGGCAATTTGCTGGAGTTGGCCAATACTCCGGCGGGAATAGCGGTCAGTTGTTGATCTCTTGATATAGGGCGATTGACAACTGAACTATCCCCAACAGGGTCAATGACTCGAGTACGTATAGCCTGGATAGTGAGTTTAACGGTCTGAACCTTGTTCACCTGATAAAACATATAGCTTACAGCCCGGCATTGATTGGGATTGGAAAACAGCCGACTGCTACTCTCCAGATGGCTTTCACTTTCTCCTTCAACATGTTGGCGGGTGGATACTTCGCCAATAGAGACTGAACTCGATTCGCGGGTCATCTGTACCGAGCGATTATGCGATGATTCGGCATGTACATTGAGTTCGCGCAGGAATGAGCGGGTCGATTGCGCATTATACTGCCCCGATACACTGACCGACGGGCCACTGAAAACGCTTTCGATGATGCCACTGGCACTGGCAGAGTTGGAGGATGATCCTGAAGAATTTGAAGATGAAGCGCTTTGGTCAGAAGATTCCAGATCCGACATGAAGCGGTCCACTGAATCCATATAAAACTGCTCTTCAGCCACCCGCTCATGGCGATAAGAGAGCTGAGTTTCACTGTCGAAAGTGAATCGGGAACGCCGGTCAAGACTGAATAGACGCACTTTTTCACCGGGCAGGAGGGTCGTGCTATAGACGAGGTTGCCTAGCTCCATGGGGCCTGTACAGCGTTCCAAGCGAATGTGCAGGGCGACTTCTACGGGTAGTCGATGATTACGGTTGTTGTCACTGACTGTGGCTATATGGGTGAGACGATAAACAAAATCCAGGTAATCACACTTCTTTCCATCGGGTAGTTCGGGACAGCATTTCATTGAATTCTCCATGTCACTTCTCCTTTGTGGTTCCGAATGATCAAACTATGTGATGAGGTGTTGTCAATCAGTGAAACAATTGTCTGAATGGACGTGAAAAATTCACCTTGTATGTGGTTTTTTCTCTGCTAGTGCCGATGAAATCGTCAGAATCGAAAAATATTTTGTGATGAATAAGCCATAGTCACAGGTTTATTGATCATTTCTGACCCATTGCCTGGGAGAGTGGGCCTGATTCATTGAATAAGGTAATCAGCCCCAACCTCTTTTGGTATCCTTCCTATCCAAGCGGTCGAATCGAGGCAATTAGAATAGTGGCAATCAATAGACACAAAACATGTGGTGTTTTGGTTAACGGGGTGCAGATTGGGGGTGGTGCTCCCGTGGTCGTGCAGTCCATGACTAATACGGACACTGCCGACGTGGTATCGACCAGTGAGCAGATCGTCGCACTGGCTGGAGCGGGATCGGAGCTGGTCCGTATCACAGTCAATAATGAGGCGGCTGCCAGAGCGGTACCATTGATCCGCGACCGTCTGGAACAAGTGGGGTTGAATGTGCCGCTAATCGGCGATTTCCATTTTAATGGTCATCGTCTGTTAAGTGATTTTCCAGACTGTGCTGAGGCATTGGCCAAGTATCGTATCAATCCGGGCAATGTGGGGAGTGGAGAAAAACGCGATAGTCAGTTTGCAAGTATGATTGAAATAGCCTGCCGTCGTGAAAAACCAGTCAGGATTGGTGTCAATTGGGGCAGTCTGGACAAGGGGCTGGTCACCCGGTTGATGGATGAAAATGCCCGTTCCACCTCGCCCCTGGATTCAGATCAGATGATCCGTGAGGTGATGGTGGTGTCGGCCCTGGAGAGTGCACAACGCGCCATGGAAGTGGGTCTCCCTGCTGACCGAATCGTACTCTCATGCAAAATGAGCAGTGTCCAGGAGTTGATTAGTGTCTACAGGGAGTTGGCAAAAAGGTGTGATTATGCACTCCATCTAGGTCTTACTGAGGCGGGGATGGGATCCAAAGGCATCGTTGCCTCAAGTGCTGCACTTGCGGTACTGCTGCAAGAGGGTATAGGCGATACAATACGCATCTCACTAACACCTGAACCTGGTGGAGCGAGGACCCAAGAGGTGATTGTGGCTCAGGAACTCCTGCAATCGATGGGTATTCGTGCTTTTACTCCGATGGTTGTTGCCTGTCCCGGGTGTGGACGAACCACCAGTACCTATTTCCAACAACTGGCAAAAGATGTACAAAATCATCTACGTAGTATGATGCCCGAGTGGCAAAAGGATCATCCTGGTGTTGAATCCATGTCAGTCGCTGTGATGGGGTGCGTCGTCAATGGACCCGGGGAGAGTAAACAGGCCAATATCGGCATCAGCCTGCCGGGAACAGGTGAATCCCCATCGGCTCCGGTCTATGTGGATGGAGAGAAGGTGGTCACGCTCAAGGGTGATGATATCGCACGGCAATTCATAGCACTGGTGGATAGTTATGTGCGAGATAACTATTGATGATGTTTTTGCTAAGATCCAAGCACATGGGATAGGATCGACAACAAACAATAAGTCAGGAGGAGACAATGAAGCGATTGATGATAACCACAGCCTTGGTGTTTGGCTTTTCGATGGGTGCGATAGCTGAAGAAGCATCACCCACGGTCTCACTAAAGCGTCTTTCGTTGGAGTCGGCCAATCAGATCGCCTTGGGTGCTGTTGAGGCCTGCCGTAAAAAAGGGATACAAATTGGTGTCACCGTGGTGGATCGGGATGGCACTGTACAAGCGGTAATGCGAGATACCATCGCTGCTCAAATCACTGTGCCCATCAGTCGAATGAAGGCCTTTACAGCTGTCAATTTTAATGCACCAACATCAGCATTGAAAGATCGCGCTGATTCTCCCATCGGGCGTATTGATGGATTGGTGATGTCTGCTGGCGGCCTACCTGTTCAGGCGGGTGGTCAACTACTGGGTGGTGTTGGTGTTAGTGGAGCACCGTCAGGCGAAACTGATGAAGCATGTGCTCAGGCCGGCGTCGATAAGATAATCGATGATCTGGAAATGGAGATGTAGAGGGATATACATCGGCTGAATACGACATAGTGGGTCACCAGCCACTTGCCACTCTGCATGTGTGTTTCTGGATACCGACTGGTTACACTAGTGCGAGGGCATTATAGGCTTATTGGGAGGGTGTGAATGGCTATCGGCTTCAGCCGCAGCCAGTGGTCTGCCAGTATAAATAGCCTCTGCCGCTTTATAAGGATCAGCCTCGCCGGTTACCATGACATTGACAGCCTGTTGGGCCATGCGATTGATAAATCCCTGACCGGCACCTGCAGTGATTAGCACATCAACGGAAAACAGTGGGTGTTGCACCCCGCTGAATTCGTGCATGGACAGCTCTTTTGGGAGATCCCATCGATCAATCTCAATGACCTTGCCTGTGCTGTCCTGTTGGAATATTAGGAAACGTCGGCACTTTCCCGCATGGGGTGTAATGGTTCGGAAGTTTTGACTGGTGACGGCAATTTTCATGGTTTTGGCAGTGAATACGCTTGCTGTGGTGTGCCTTTGATAGGCTGATTCGCTGACAAGTTATCCTGCAGCAAGGATCTTGACCACTGTTCCATCAGTGCATTCGCTACCGGCATTGGAGCCTCGACAAACGAGAGGGTGATCGAACCGTCTGATTGGCAAATGCCGATCGAGCGAGGCCTTGTCGCCAACTGTTCAGGGTCTTGCAGGGTAAAGCCAAAGCAAAACACAATGTTGTAAGCAGCTACTATCTCCTCTGCAACTTTGCCTTCCGGTAGCTCACAAGTGTGTTTCATATGATTGAATGTGGCGATATATTTAGCCGCCTTATGTGTCTGAACCTGCTCCTCAATAAATGCAACAATCTCCTCGATTGTGTTGAATATGCATTCTGAAATATCCATTTCGATGCTGAACACCGGAAGCTCAACTTCCCTGACAACCTGTTTCAAGATGCTTCTCCAGGAACCATTGGTATGGTGATGAATTTACAATCCAGAGAGCAGGTTATGCCTGGGCTGTTTTTCAGGCATTGAGAATGGTCAATCTTCAGCGATTCTTTGAAGGTTGGGTATATCCAATAGGAATTGATTGGGTGTGGTTTCGACCAGGAGGCTTTGTCGTTTGAACTCGGCAATGGTCCGGCTTGCGGTCTCTGTGGTAATACCCAGCATTGCACCCATATCTTCCCTGGCAAACAGGCTGCACTGGCTCTCTTGGGTATCCTTTACAAGACGCAGTAACAGACGAGCGACGCGCTGTTTGGCGGAACCGGTTGATAGCTCGGTAAGCCAGGCATCCGCCTCATTCAATGCACGTTGCCATCGGTTGAGAAGTTCACGATGGAGGGCTGGGTTTTCCCTGCTTAGATTTTCCACCACACGAACAGGTAATGCGCATACCTCAGTCTCTTGCAAGACAACAGCATCATGCTGGTAGGTTTCGCCTAAGATCGACTCTAGTCCGGTAATATCGGTGGAACGGATCAAACGTACAATACGTTGACTGCCATCTGGCAGGTATTGAACCAACTTGAGGATGCCTGAACGCACTGTGTACATACGTTCTCCCTTGTCACCGGTATGATACAGCGTTGACCCTACGGGAAGTGTGTATTGATCGATAGGATCATGTAACTGCTCAAAGACTTCATCCTTGAGCTTGGCAAACAGGACCGACTCCCGCAAAGAGCACTTCAAACAATCTGCCACTCCATCCCTGGCATCATTGAAGGAAACATTCTTAACCATCGCTGTCTACTGTCCAAATTGGTTGAGGTATCATTTTCCACTGGCCTTAATTACAAGGTACTGCAGTCAACAATACCAGATCGAGAAAAGAGTGGTAGACTATTTTTTCAGGCATCTGCTGTGAATCACTCAGGATCAGCGGAGTTTACATATCTGAATCCATGGGTTCATGGTAGCATCTCGCGCAAGCTATTGATTCCCAGGCGGTTCAATGAATGCCCAATCAACTATTGGGTGAAGCTAAGATTATTGATTCTATTGGGAAACGAATATCTTACGCACTATATCCGCTCTGAATCCACGGATTCAGGGATAAAGTCAAACCCCGGTTTTTTAAGCCTTTGAAGGTGAGATAAATGTGTTTTGAGTGGGCTGCACAAGGAGGAGCTACATGGTAACCGATCCGGAAAAGGCTGCACAGCCGCATATACTGGTTGTTGATGATCAACCGGCAAATCTGACCAGTCTTGAGCAGATATTACGTTTTAACTTTCAGGTGACATTGGCTGCGAATGGTCAGGCCTGTCTCGAACAGGTAAAGCACGATCCGCCCGACTTGATCCTGTTGGATGTGGATATGCCGTTGATGGATGGTCTGACCGTCTGTCGAATGATCAAAGCAGATCCCACTGCATCCATGATCCCTGTGATTTTTGTATCGGCTCTTTCACGGCTTAGTGAACGCCTTGCCGGCTACCATGCTGGTGCCGATGACTATATTACAAAGCCTTATGATGTTGATGAGTTGCTGGTAAAGATTCGAATTGCCCTTAATAATCGCCATGATCTTGAGATCGCAAGAGAGCAATCCAGCCTGGCTCAGGAAGAGATGGAAGACTCCCTGGCGGCTTGTACAGAACTGAGTGTACTGGTTCGGTTTATCGACGATAGCCTAGACTGTGATGACGTCCGTACACTTGGAGAACGGATGCTGGATACCTTTGAGCGGTTTGGGCTGCGTGTAATCGTAAGGATGATTGCCAGCGGTCACTACTTTTCCCATGCGGGCGAGGTGGGGGTCTTGGATCAGGAGATGATGGAGAACATGTACGAAAAGGGTCGGATTATCGACTTGGGTCATCGTACACTGATCAATGCAGAATCGGTTTCTGTATTGATACGCAATATGCCAGTCCATCATACGGGTCGCTATCAACGTTGGCGAGAGAACCTCAACTTACTGGTAGAGGTTGTGAATAGCCGAATCTACAATGTACAACGACAGAATAATAAGCAGAAAGAGCGCGAGCGCTTGCAACCCTTGATCAACGGCATTCACCAGTTGATCGAAAAGTTGCAGCACTCTGAGAATGCGCTAAATAGAGACCAGGCATCCCATGACTTGAATCGCTTGTTAATGACTTGGGAGTCTCAACAGCTATAATCCTAGATTCCGCAGTTGACCGCTAATATCTGACGTAAGGTAATGATACGCCAAATGAAATAGTGCAGTTTTCTCGCACCCATTGGGTGAGTTCTGAAACGCTACATGGATTTGCGAAAAATCCCAACGCACCCTGCAGCGTTGCCGTTCTTGTAAAGGGCATAGCCATTAACGGCGAACGACACCTTGCCGGGCACGCCGGGATTTCCCACAAATACATGTTCAACTGCGGATTCTAGGATAATCCTGATCTCTATCCTTGAGTAGGCGTTAACCTACTTTTGGTAAGTGGGCCAACGATTCCTGGATGGCTTCATCTGGATATTCGAAGTCCTCCAGCTCTCCTTTGAAATATCGGTCATAGGAACTCATATCGAAATGACCATGGCCCGACAGATTGAAGAGTAGGATCTTAGGTTCACCTGTCTCCACACAACGCTTTGCTTCTCGAATGGTTGCAGCCACCGCATGGCAGGATTCTGGTGCGGGGATGATACCTTGGGTTTTTGCAAAGAGCTCGCCGGCTTGGAAGGTTTCCAGCTGGGGTATTGCAATGGCGCTCAATAGACCCTCGTCATATAATTGACTGACAAGTGCGGAATCACCATGATAGCGCAATCCACCGGCATGGATACCCGGCGGCATGAAATCGTGACCAAGCGTGTACATCTTCGTGAGTGGTGTAAGTCCCTCGGTATCCCCATAATCGTATGCGTATATACCTTTTGTCAGGGTTGGACAGGAGGTGGGTTCTACGGCTACCAGGTCAATTTTCTTACCGGCTGCCTTGTCGGCAAAAAACGGAAATGCGATCCCCCCGAAGTTTGAACCACCACCGCAGGGGGCGAAGATCATGTCAGGATAGTCGCCAACCAGTTCAAGCTGTTTTTTCGCCTCTTCACCAATGATGGTCTGATGTAGCAGGACATGGTTAAGCACTGAACCCAAGGCGTAATTGGTATCGGCCCGTCCCGCCGCTTCTTCTACCGCCTCGGAGATGGCGATACCGAGCGAACCGGGTGAGTCGGGGTGCTTTTCAAGGATATGCCGACCGGATTGGGTCATTTCTGTTGGGCTAGCGAATACCTCAGCGCCCCAGGTCTGCATCATGGAGCGACGATAGGGCTTCTGATCGTAGCTGACCTTGACCATATAGACACGAACCTCCATACCGAACATTTGCCCGGCCAGGGCCAGCGAGCAGCCCCACTGTCCTGCCCCTGTCTCGGTAGCCAGTCGCATAATCCCCTGCTGCTTGTTGTAGTAGGCTTGGGCTACGGCTGTATTGGGTTTGTGTGATCCAGCAGGACTGACGGCCTCATTTTTAAAGTATATCTTGGCTGGTGTTTTTAGTGCCTTTTCCAGACGATCGGCCCGATAGAGCGGGGAAGGGCGCCACAATCGCAGTACTTCCCGTACTTCATCAGGTATGGCTATCCACCGCTCAGTACTGACCTCTTGTTGGATAATGGCATCGGGGAAGATGGCAGTAAGCGCATCGGGGCTGATAGGGGATCCATCGGGGGCGAGGATCGGTGCCGGTGGGTTTGGCATGTCCGCCACGATGTTATACCAATGGGTTGGCATCTCTGCTTCTTTCAGCAGAATCTTTGTCTTCATGCTTTCTCTTCTCCTGATACTTGGCCCGAGTCTGGAATAGTGATTTGATAGCCCATCCGTGATGCACCCGTTTATTGGTTCTAATTGGTCATTTTCTGCACCCCAGGAGTCTGTCAGACTTAGGATGAATCTACTGATGAAAAGAAAAAACAAATTAAAAACGTTGAGATAATCACACAACAGACCGATTTTTGCCACGTATGACAGCGCTTTTTTTAATCCAGGAGATCCAATGCCGCTGATAACCCTGCGCAACCTTCATCTCAGCTATGGTGATGCACCCCTGCTGGATAAAATTGACCTCACTATAGAGAAAGGTGAGCGCATCTCCCTACTCGGGCGCAATGGCGCAGGGAAATCAACCCTGATGAAGGTGATCCTCGGTACGCTTCCCCCTGACGATGGCGAACGAGTGGTCAGTAATGGGGTGCGCATTGCGCATTTGATTCAGGAAGTGCCTGGTGAGATTAGCGGTAGTGTCTTCGAGGTGGTTGCGGACGGTATCGGTCATCTTGCCGATAAGCTGAAGGCCTACCACCAAATCAGTCACGAACTGGCTGAGACAGGTGATGAACATCTTCTCGAACCTCTATCAAAGGCACAACATGCTCTCGAGGCGGATGATGGATGGCAGCTGGAGCAGCGGGTCGAAACGGTTATCTCACGGATTGGGCTTGATGCCGATGCTGAGTTCAGTGAACTCTCCGGTGGGCTGAAGCGGCGGGTGTTGCTGGCCCAGGCACTGGTTACCGAACCTGAACTGCTGCTGCTTGATGAGCCGACTAACCATCTCGATATCGAGGCCATCGACTGGATGGAGGAGTTCCTACTCAACTATCCCGGCGCCATCCTCTTTGTGACCCATGATCGGGCATTCCTGAAACGGCTGGCCACCCGTATCCTGGAGTTGGATCGAGGCAGGCTGACTGACTGGCCAGGCGACTATCAGAACTTCCTGCGTCGTAAACAGGAGATGCTTAACGCCGAAGCCCAGGCCAATCAACGATTTGACAAACAACTGGCACAAGAGGAGGTATGGATTCGCCAGGGCATCAAGGCGCGTCGCACACGTAACGAAGGCCGGGTCAGGGCGCTGGAAGCGATGCGTGATGAGCGCAACAAGCGCCGATCTCAAGTCGGTAAAGTACAAATGCGTCTCCAGTCGGCGGATAGATCTGGAAAGCTGGTGGTAGAAGTTGAAGGCATCAACTACAGCTGGCAAGAAGAACCTACTATCAAGAATTTCTCCACTACCATTCTACGTGGTGACCGGGTCGGTATCATTGGCCCAAATGGCTCTGGAAAAACCACCTTGCTGAATCTGTTATTGGGGCGTCTGCAACCCAATGTGGGAACAGTGAAATTAGGTACTAATCTGCAGGTTGCCTATTTTGATCAATTGCGCAGTCAACTCAATGAAGAACTCTCCGTCCAAGACAATGTGGGTGGAGGTAGCGACAAGGTGGAAATTGCCGGTAAATCCAAGCATATCATCTCCTATTTACAGGATTTTCTTTTTACACCTGAACGAGCGCGAACCCCTGTTAAAGCCCTTTCAGGCGGGGAGCGAAATCGACTGCTGTTGGCCAAGCTGTTCACCAAACCGGCCAATGTGTTGGTGCTTGATGAGCCAACCAACGACCTTGACGTCGAGACCCTGGAGTTACTGGAAGAGCTACTGATGGGCTATCAGGGAACCCTGCTGTTGGTCAGCCACGATCGTGAATTTCTCGACCACTCAGTCACCAGTTGCTTGATATTTGAAGGTGATGGTCGTGTGATTGAAACCGTCGGTGGCTATAGTGATTGGCAAGCGAGACGTAAAACCCTACAGCAGCCAGTAGAGAACAAGGTCAAGTCTCAGCAAGAGAAGCCGAAAAAGAAGATAGGGAAGTTGAGTTACAAGGATCAAAGAGAACTCGATCATCTGCCACAACAGATTGAGGAACTGGAACAACGCCTAGCTGAACTACAGGAACAGTTAAGCGACCCAGCCCTCTATCAATCGACCGCCAGCGAAGAAGCGGGCCGGTTACAGCAGCAGATGAACGAGGTTCAACAACACTTGGATCAGGCCTATGAACGTTGGGAAAATCTTGAAGCCCTCCAGACGGGGGCATGAAAAAGCCTATTTACTGTCTGTATTAACCGTTTTTCTCTGTGCATTGCCAATCACGGAGATGGTGATGGCAGGTGGTAGCTGTGTGGTAGCCAAACGTCAGGGCGACTCTTTGGCCATTGAATGGATTGCGACACCTCAGGATAGTGCCGCAACAGCCATTCAGAAGGCCGAACAGAAGTTACTTGAACAAGGCTATCGAAAAAGAGGGCAGGATGTCCACGCCCAGGCCAACAGTGATCTGCCCCATGCTCATGTGGCGATTATCAAAACCGAGTACACCACCGCCAGGGGCACAAACCGTACCAGCTATGGTTGTGGTTTCAGTGCCCGTTCTGCCGGGGAGGCAGAGCAGGCTGCGTTGTATGATCTGCGAAATTATTCCTGGGGCTGGAAGCAGGAGCATGGGTATCAGGTGGTGGAAGCGTTTCGATATTAATGATGAATTGAGGTGTTCACTATGCCCACAAGTTGTTTGTTCCTATATTCAGTGCCATGTGATTGAGTGTACTAAGCTCGGCGTCGATCCGACAATCCGCTGTTATTCGTTTATGATTGAGCCTGTCTGAAACCAACGGGCCTCGTGCCATCGACGCTGAGCAATGACCGTACCGCAGATCGAAATTTTGGCAGTGCTTGTGGCAACCGTCGCCCTGTTTCTATGGGGACGCTGGCGTCACGATCTGGTTGCCCTGGCCGCACTGATGGCCTGTGTTCTGTTGGGTCTTATCTCTGCGGATCAGGCTTTCCTGGGTTTCGGTCATCCTGCGGTCATTACCGTGGCCTGTGTACTGATCTTGAGTCGGGGCCTGCAGGATACCGGTGCGGTCGATCGTCTGACCCGTTGGCTTTTACCGCGTGGTATGGGCCTGATCAGCGGTATCGCTGCACTTGCCGGGCTCGGAGCAGCGCTTTCTGCGTTTATGAACAACGTTGGTGCGATGGCATTGTTGCTGCCGGTAGCACTGCAGCTCTCCAAACGATTTGATATGGCACCAAGCCGTATCCTCATGCCCCTGGCTTTTGGCACCATTCTCGGGGGAATGAGCACCTTGATCGGCACGCCGCCCAACCTGATCGTTTCCGGCTTTCGTGAAGGTGCTGGCAGTGGTAGTTTTGGCATGTTCGATTTCCTGCCGGTTGGTGGCACCGTTGCACTGATCGGCCTGACGTTCTTGGTGCTTGTAGGTTGGCGTCTGGTACCAGCGCGAGAGAAAGGCAGCGTCGGTGATTTTGATACCGGCAAGTATCTTGCCGAGGCACGCGTTCGAGAAGGCAGCAGTTCCATCGGCAAGACACTGAATCAGGCAGACGATACGCTTGATCAGGATGGTGCGCAGATCGTTGGATTGATACGCGATGATATCCGGCTTTACGCACCCAATCCCCGGCGTCGGATACGCTCAGGTGACATCCTGGTCATAGAAGCCGAACCCGATGACCTGAGCAAGGTCATCTCTGATCTCGATCTGTCCTTGGGTGAACGCAAGAAAACGGTGGAAAAGGACGCTGCAGATAGCCAGGACAAAGACACCGCTGAAAAGGCCAACGGGCCCATCGACTTACAGGAGCTCGCAGTATTACCGGACTCAGGGTTGATTGGCCGGTCGTCAGGTGGGATCAAGCTCAACGAACGCTATTCCATGAGCGTGCTGGCAGTATCGCGTCAGGGTAGGCGTACAGTTCGCCGGGTCAAGACAATGCGTTTCAAGGCCGGGGATCTCTTGCTGATGCAGGGTCCGCCCGAGGCGCTGGCAAAATTTAGCAATGAGTATCACCTGGTGCCCTTGGCAGACCGGGACATTCGTTTACCAAAGCCGCGCAAGGCAATTATCGCGACCGCGATTATGGTGCTTTCGATCGGTGGCGCCGCGTTAGGCGTACTGCCAGCATCGGCCTCGTTTGCCCTCGGCGTGTTGCTGATGGGTGTATCGGGGATCATTCCGCCGCGTGATCTCTATAAAGCGGTGGATTGGCCCGTGATTGTACTGCTTGCCTCCCTGATACCTGTGGCAGGGGCGATGACCAGTACCGGCACCGCCGACTTGCTGGCCAATGCGTTGCTGAATGAGCTGGCCCAGGGGACCCCTGTGCTTGCCATGGTGCTGTTGCTGGTGGTTACAATGACCATGTCCGATTTCATGAACAATGCAGCAACCGCAGCTGTCATGTGTCCTATTGCCCTCAGTGGTGCGCAGCAACTCGGTGTCAGTGCCGACCCCCTCCTGATGGCCGTTGCGATCGGCGCCTCATGTGCATTCCTGACGCCTATCGGTCATCAGAACAACACCTTGATTCTAGGTCCGGGGGGGCTGAAGTTTGGTGACTATTGGCGTTTGGGCTTGCCGATGGAGATCTTGGTGGTCGTAGTGAGCATTCCGATGCTGTTGTTGATTTGGCCGCTGTGAGGAATTTGTGGATCTTCGAGAGGGTTCGGCAAGGCTGGCCGCGCCACAACATCGGGATCTGCCCAATGTACGTCGGGGATTGAGATCATCGCAAGTCTGGAACTGCTGGAAATGTAGTCACTGAAATCGAAAGGTGGCTAGGTCCCTGTAGTCGTCGGCGCACCCTGTACCTGATGCGATGTCGAAAGGTAGAGAAACTTCAGCTCACAAGAAACCTGCCGATAGATACGCCTATGAATTGTCATTATTAGACCTTTATCAGGAAACCCACTCGTTTGCTCGAAAATACTCCACGGAGACCAAAAAAAGATCAGGTATTTTCAGGAATGACATCTTAGTCATAGGTTTCTATATAACATCAAGGAACAAAGAGAAGCATGGAAAAGTCAGCACTATCCTGGCCACTAAGATCGCTGCGGAACCTTGCCTTCTGTATGGTGATGGTTCTGTTGCTGCTCCCATTGACTGCCCAATCTGCAGGTAAGATACCAGTCAGCATAGCGAAAACCTTACGTACCCATAACATCCCTGCTGCCGATGTCAGCCTATATGTGAGCCGTGTATCTGAAACCTCGCCAAGTCTGGTGCTGAACGAAGCGGTCCCCCGTAACCCGGCATCGGTAATGAAATTGCTGACCAGTCTGCTGGCATTGGATACCCTGGGACCGGACTACCAGTGGCAGACGGAAGCCTACATCCAAGGAACCCTGGAGCAAGGAGTACTTGTTGGTGATCTCATTCTGAAAGGTTACGGTGATCCGCACCTGACTCCTGAACGATTCTGGCAGCTCTTGCACGGTCTGCGCGAGCGCGGGATACAAATGATTCAGGGTGATTTGATCTTAGATAGCAGCTATTTCGTCGCTACCAAAGAACAACTGGGTGACTTCGATGGCAAGCCCTGGCGAGCCTACAATGCACTGCCCAATCCCCTCAGCCTGAATTTCCAGGCCACACAGTTGTACTTGCTGCCAGACCGGACTGAGGGCGTAGTCCATGCCTTTACCTATCCGCCCCTCGCCAACCTGAAAATAAGCAACCATATAAAACTGGTATCTGGTCCCTGCCAGAAGCCGCATCTCCGCCCGGTGGTCCATCTGTCCGAGCACAAAAATGGGGCAACCGTGAATATCCAGGGCAGCTATTCGACAAAATGTTCCGAATGGAGCAATACCTACTTGGTCATGGACCCGGCTGAGCATCTCGGCGGTGCCTTCAGCCTGCTCTGGAAAGAGATGGGTGGGCAGTTCAATGGCGTTGTTAAACAGGGTATTGCCCCGCGCGGGGCCAAGCCCTTTCACAGCATCGAATCACGTCCGCTGGCTGAAGTGATCCGCGGCATGAACAAGTTCAGCAACAACCTCATGAGCCGTATGCTGTTGCTCACAGTAAGTGCTGAAACTCAGGGTGCGCCTGCAACGATCACACAGAGCCAAGACCTTATCGCAGACTGGCTAAGCAGCTGGAGGCTATCTTCAGAAAGGGTCCGGGTCAGTAACGGAGCAGGGCTTGCTCGCGATGCACAGATATCGGCAGAGATCATTGGGCAGCTGCTCCAGACTGCTTTTCAAAGCCCAATAATGCCTGAATTCATGGCCTCACTTCCAATCGTTGGAATCGATGGAACCATGCGTAAACGATTACACAAGACAGCCCTTGCCGGCCGGGCACACATCAAAACCGGATCACTCAACGACGTCAGCTCAATGGCCGGTTACGTCCAGGACCGTCATGACCAGCGCTGGGTTGTAACACTTATCATCAATCACCCGGGGCTAAGGGCTTGGCAGGGTAAACAGATTCAGGATGCTGTACTGCGCTGGGTCTATAAGGGTGTCGAGCGAAATTTGGAGGGAACAGGACTCATCACCCAAGCATCCGCGTCAGCATGCAAAGACCAGTTGCAAACACCGGCTTATACCGAGCAAGCGATGAACAGATCCCAATCTTACAAGACAGAGAACCAACTACTACGGACTGCTGCAATTGAGCAAGGTCAGTCTCTGGAAGAATAGAGTTATCGATAGTCCCCAAAGCCTTGTTTCATGGCTACGTTGTCACGCGCAACTGGTTTCCGGTATGAAGGGTATTGGTTAGAATGGGACGAGTGTGCCTGAAAATCATTTGCCATTAATCAGTCGGAGTTGGAGAGTCTGATTGGACTGCCATTTAAACTCGCCTAAGACATTAGGTTGACGGAGTACTAGATCATGACGCACCGCTTTTATATGGTTGATGTTTTTGCAGAGCGATCCTACTCAGGGAACCAACTGGCAGTCATTGTTGGTGCAGAGACACTATCTGACGAAACGATGCAGCAGTTTGCAGCGGAGATGAATTTCTCGGAAACAACCTTTGTGACATCTATGCCCGAAGAGGATGGTGGATACCGTGTAAGGATATTCACTCCGGCACGGGAGATTGCCTTTACCGGGCATCCCATACTTGGTACAGCTTGGGTCATTCGCCATCATGTTGCACCTGAATTTTCTGCAGAGATACAGCTCAACCTGATCGTGGGTCAGGTCCCGGTCACATTTGAGACATCGGCTGATGGACGAGAGGTTGCCTGGTTTCTCGCACCGCCTATGTCGCTTGAGGCGACAACGCCTCATGAACCGGTTGCAGCGGCACTCGGTTTATCACCGGAGGAGATCGACACGAAAGCGCCAATTCAGGTGATCTCCGCCGGCACCTCGGCGATGATTGTCCCGCTTTGCAGTCTTGATGCACTTCGGCGGAGCAAGCTTGATCTTGAGGCGTTTGCCCCTTTGGCGACACAAGGTTTTCCACCCCTTGTCTACCTATTCTGCCAACAGACTCATCACCCTCAGAATGACCTCTCGGCAAGGTTCTTTTTTGAGGCACACGGCGTGCGTGAAGACCCGGCAACAGGAAATGGTGCTGCCTTTCTTGGAGCCTACCTGTTGGAACATCAACACCTATTCGAGCCGGGTCTGTCCATACGGATCGAGCAGGGTCATGAGATGCGTAGACCCTCTTTGATCATGTTACGTGCAAGTATGCATGACGGGGCTCGAGAGGTACGTGTGGGCGGTTATGTCATTCCAACGCTACAGGGAACGTTGATTTGAGCTTGGTAATGATGGAGTCCGGTCACCGAGTTATCATGGGGTAACCCAGGGTTTGTACTAACCGATTTTCAGGTAGAGTCTTATCGACCTTTGCCAGTGAGTTGCTTGAGTGCCAGTTCAGCCAGACCACGTGCCTGCTCGCGGGTGTCGGCGCGTGTATCCAGCATAAAATCATCCTTGACCAGGACATTAATCTTTTTGAAGCTGCCGATACTCTCCTTCTCCAGATAGGCCTCGTCACCTAGATCCTCAATCTTCTCAATCTCACCAGCCATGGTGGGGGCCCACATCTCAGGTGAATAGATCCAGATAATGGCATAGTTTTTCATACCATCACCAAGCTCAATGGTGTATGTGCAGTCGGAAGCGTAGGACAACATCGTTGCTTTCGCTGAGGTTTGGTCAGGAGTCGAACCTAGAACTCCTGCAACTTCGGTGGCCGGTAGCCGTACACAAACATCGAAGGATGACAAGTCACGCTTGGCGACAGTCTGCGTTTGAGCCCTGTGGTTCTCTTTACTCTGACTCTCAGTGCTGGTTGTGTTGTTTGATTGCTGACTGCAGCCGTTGAGTCCCGCAGTGATTAGTGTGACCACAAGGCAGATGACAGGGTGGTGCAGTGTACGATTGGATCGATACATGGGGATTACCCTCCATGGAAGCTTTTATCAAGAATAAGAGTCCTATACCCTAAAGTCTATGTGAAATTGAATGAACAGAAGTTATTAATGTGCTTTAAGCTGAAGTCATTAGACTGTCAAATTCAGCGATCAGAGCACAGAGGCGAACCATGTCTGCATTGAAGCTTTACGACTACCCCCGCTCAGGTAACTGTTACAAGGTGAGATTATTGCTCTCCATGCTGGGCCTCGACTATGAACGGGTCAATACAGACGTACTGAAGGGCGAGACGTTGACGCCCCAGTTCAAACAAATCAACCTCCGTGGTCAAGTTCCCGTATTGGTCGATGGTGAAGAGACCATTTGGGACTCGATGGCGATACTGGTCTATCTGGCTCGACGTTATGGCGATTCAAGCTGGTTGCCACAGGATGTCATGGGAGTGGTCCGGGTTACACAGTGGTTGGCTGTCTCAGAAAACGAGCTGCTTTATGGTTTGGCCCGGGCACGGGCTACGCTTGTGCTTGGCAGGCCCTTTGATCTGGCGTTATGCCAACAGGATGGCCAGGCTGGGCTGGCAGTGATGGACGCCCGGCTATCCGTTGCCGACTGGCTGGTTGGCGGGGGCGTTACCATAGCCGATATTGCCTGTTACCCTTATGTTTCTTTGGCCCCAGAGGGAGCCGTATCGTTACAGCCCTATCCCGGGGTACGGAGTTGGCTGGAACGTTTAGAGGCCTTGCCGGGTTGGGAAGCGCTGCTATCTGAGTAAGGTCCTAAGTATTAAATTATGTGGCATCATTATCATCGTGGTAGGCGTTGCCTGGCATGCTATTTCATAAAATGCTAATATAAGTACTTTGTTACATATCTTATTGTAAAGTGGCATTTCAGGGTTTTTCACCATGCAGGATCCCACGAAACACACTGACAGCGAGACAGGTCGTGTCGAAACCAAGGAGACGACCTGCTACATGTGCGCCTGTCGTTGTGGTATTCGCGTCACCCTAAGGGATGGTGAAGTACGGCACATTGAGGGCAATCCCAACCATCCTTTGAATAAAGGGGTCATATGCGCCAAGGGTTCTTCCGGGATCATGAAGCAGTACTCGCCTGCACGATTAACACGTCCCCTGCTGCGTAAATCAGGGGCAGAGCGGGGTAGCTCAGAATTCGAAGAGATCTCCTGGGAAAAGGCATTTGGACTTGTTGAAGAGCGCTTAAGCAAAATTCGCGCTGAAGATCCTAAAAAATTCGCTTTGTTTACCGGTCGAGATCAAATGCAGGCGTTAACCGGTCTGTTTGCCAAGCAGTTCGGTACACCGAACTATGCCGCTCATGGCGGTTTATGCTCAGTCAATATGGCAGCTGGTCTGATCTATACCATCGGAGGCTCTTTCTGGGAGTTTGGTGGGCCCGATCTGGAGCGCTCCAAACTCTTTGTCATGATCGGTACCGTGGAGGATCATCACTCCAATCCGATGAAGATTGCTCTGGCAGACTTCAAGCGACGGGGCGGGCGATTTATATCCATCAACCCGATTCGTACCGGTTATTCAGCCATCGCTGATGAATGGGTGCCGATTAAACCCGGCACTGACGGGGCCATGTTGCTGGCGATCATTCGTGAGCTGATTCATCAGGGGCTCTATGACCGTGATTTTCTGATCAAATACACCAATTCAGCGGAGCTGGTGGTGGATGATCCTAAACGTGATGATCATGGCCTGTTCCGCCGCTTTGAAATGCATATCGAAGAGGGTTGCTTCGATCCTGAAAACAAGCTCTGGTGGGATCGTGAACTGGACCGTGAGATCTCCACCCATACGCCAGGTACCGATCCACGTCTGTTGGGTAGTTTTGAATTGGAAGATGGAACACCGGTGAAACCGGCCTTCCAGTTACTGAAAGAGCGTGTTGAGGAATACACCCCGGAGTGGGCCGAAGATATAACCGGCATCCCGGCTAATACCATTCGCCGTCTATCCTACGAAATGGGCGTGGTGGCTCGTGATCAGAAAATTGAGTTGCCAATCCAATGGACCGACAGCTGGGGTAACGATCACGAAAGCGTTACTGGCAATCCGGTCTCTTTTCATGCCATGCGTGGTTTGGCAGCACACTCCAATGGTTTCCAGACGATCCGGGCACTGGGCATCCTGATGACCATTCTTGGCACTATCGATCGTCCAGGAGGATTCCGCCACAAGGCACCCTTTCCCCGGCCGATCCCGCCCTGCCCGAAACCGCCAAAGAGCCCTGAGGGGGTGCAGCCCAATACCCCCCTGGATGGCATGCCACTGGGATGGCCCTCCAAACCGGATGACCTGTTCGTGGATGAGAAGGGTGAAGCGGTACGTCTCGACAAGGCCTTCTCATGGGAATATCCACTTTCAGTACATGGCCTGATGCACAATGCGATTACCAATGCGTGGCGTGGTGATCCCTATAAGATCGACACCCTGTTGCTGTTCATGGCGAATATGGCCTGGAACTCATCAATGAACACGGAAAATGTTCGTAATATGCTCAAGGACAAGGATGAAAATGGGGAGTACAAAATCCCTTTTATCATCGTCGCCGATGCGTTCCAGTCGGAGACCATTGCCTTTGCTGATCTGGTGTTGCCGGATACCACCTACCTGGAACGGCACGATGCCATGTCGATGCTGGATCGGCCGATTTCAGAATTCGAGGGCCCGGTTGATTCGGTACGGATTCCTGTGGTGCCCCCTCGTGGTGAGTGCAAGCCTTTTCAGGAGGTATTGATAGAGTTGGGCAGTCGACTTGGATTGCCAGCCTTCGTTAAGGAAGACGGCAGTCGGAAATTTCGTGATTACCCCGATTTTGTTACTAACTACCAGACTTCGCCTGGTTCGGGAATCGGATTTCTTGCGGGTTGGCGGGGCAAGGGCGGCGAAAAGTTTCTAAAAGGCGAACCCAATCCTCGTCAGTGGGAGATGTACCAAAAAAACGGTTGTGTCTATCACTACAAGTTACCCAAGTCCTACCAGTATATGCGTAATTGGAATCAGGGTTATCTGGAGTGGGCCAGAGCCCATAGCATGACCCGCTATGTGGAGCCGATTACCCTGCATCTTTATTCAGAAGTGTTGCAGCGTTTTCGTCTGGCTGCTCAAGGTAAGCTACCCGGAAAACAACCACCACAAAGATTGCGTAAACGTGTTGTCGATAATTTTGATCCGCTGCCTTTCTACACTGCACCGCTGGAGCACAAATTAATCGATTCACAGAAATACCAGATCAGTGCACTGACGCAACGTCCGATGGCGATGTATCACTCCTGGGATTCGCAGAATGCCTGGTTGAGACAGATCCATACCCACAACTACCTGTTTGTTAATCCTAAGTTGGGTGAGGCCAATGGTTTCGGTGACGGAGATTGGATCTGGGTGGAGTCACCCACCAACAAAGTCCGTTGTATGGCGCGTTTTTCCGAAGCGGTCGAGCCAGGCACGGTTTGGACCTGGAATGCGATTGGCAAGGCTGCGGGCGCTTGGGGGTTGTCTCCCAAAGCAAACGAGTCACAAAAAGGATTCCTACTTAACCATTTGATCGCCGAAGAGCTGCCTCCCTGTGAAGCTGGTGAGCATATGTCGAACTCTGATCCGGTGACAGGACAGGCAGCCTGGTTTGATGTACGGGTCAGGGTCTATCCTGCAGGGCCCCATGAACCGCAAGTCACTTCACCCCAATTCAAACCACAGAAACCTGTGCCTGGTCAGGATGTGAAGCGAGGAAAGTGGCAGGCTTTTTTTGCCGGAAAGTTTAGACGTAAGAGCGGCATTCGATAATTATGAATTTTGAATGATGAATTTTGAATTGACGAGTGCGCTTTGCGCATGCTTATTGGGATGTATTGAAAATGATATTTAGAACTTCATATCAGGTGGTGAGCGAAGCGAACACCACAATTCAAAATTCATCATTCAAAATTCATAATTGATTTTAAAAAAAATGACTCAACTGGCACTAGTAATTGATCTCAACGTTTGCGTCGGCTGCCATGCCTGCGTCACCAGTTGTAAAGAGTGGAATACTTCCGGATGGGCGGGGCCGATGACGGATCAGCGACCCTATGATGAAGACCCGACCGGGACTTTCTTTAATCGGGTGCAGACCTATGAGGCAGGTGTATTTCCTGATACTGAGACCTACCACTTTCCCAAGTCATGTCTGCATTGTGAGGATCCGCCCTGTGTACCGGTTTGCCCGACAGGCGCCTCCTACAAGCGTGAGGATAATGGTGTTGTACTTGTTGACTATGACAAGTGTATTGGTTGTAAGTACTGTTCCTGGGCTTGTCCCTACGGTGCCCGTGAAATCGATGAGAAGTTACGGGTAATGAAGAAATGTACGCTGTGTATCGACCGTATTACCGATACGAGTCTGCCGGAATCGGAACGTAAACCCGCCTGTGTTTTGGCTTGTCCGACCAGTGCGCGACTGTTTGGAGATATACACGATCCCAATTCCAATGTCTCAGTGGCGATTCGTGAACAGGGCGGCTATCCGTTACAGCCGGAGTGGGGTACCAAACCAGCCAATCACTATCTGCCTCGGCGCAAAACCCGTATCCAGATCCACGAAGATGAACTGGTGCGTGCTGATAATCCGCTGAAGAAGGAGGAGTTGCCTTCGTTGCCGGATGGCGGGGAGACCCTGGATGATGTGGCGTGGTAGATGGAATTATTAATTGTGAATGTTGGATTTTGAATTAAACAAGTGCACTTTGTGCGCATTTGATATTGGCGAACTTGGATATGAACTACCTGAGACTACTGGTGAGCGAAGCGAACACCGACATTCAAAATTCAAAATTATATGTATTCGGAGTACTAAAATGCATCCCGCATTCTCGGTGATTTTTTTAACGACTTTATTAGGCGCAGGACAGGGCCTGTTTCTGGCGCTCTATACAGGCCAACTCTATGCTTTGGCCAACCTGTTGCCTGACCAGAGTAATGATTTTTATATCATGGGCAGTTTCCTCTCTATGGTGCTTTTGATTGCAGGTTTGATTGCCTCTGTATTTCACTTGGGACGACCTGAGCGGGCATGGCGTGCTGCAACACAATGGCGTACATCCTGGCTTTCACGAGAAGTTGTTGTTCTACCTGCGGCTATGACTTTAACCTTTTTTTATGGATTATTTCACTACCTGGGTTGGACTCAGTCACTATTCACTATCTCAGACACATTGCCAGTGGATGCGACTTTAGTCACAGGTGCTTTGGGTACATTGGTAAGCTTCCTGTTGTTTCTTTGTACAGCAATGATCTATGCAAGTCTGCGATTCGTAAAAGCCTGGCATACACCACTCACCGTAGCCAATTTCCTGTTTCTTGGCATGGCATCAGGGTTTATGCTTGCTGCCGCACTATCTGCTTATATGGGTACTAACCTGGTTGCCTTTTATGGAACCTGGGCTGTTGTAGCAACAACCTTGGGGGCGATCAGCAGGGGGTCTTCTCTCTATAGGAATAGCAAGTTTCGTTGTAAAGTGGATATGCAATCAGCGATAGGTGTCCACCATTCACAGCTTCACCAGAAGGCGCAGGGATTCATGGGAGGATCTTTTAATACCCGTGAATATTTTCATGGAAAATCAGACAGTTTTCTACTCATGATTCGCTACATTTTTTTACTGATGGTGTTTGTCTTGCCCGTGTTAATGATCCTGTTTGCCTACCTGTCAGAATCAGTTCGCTTACCTATTGCCGCATTTGCAATTCAATACATTGGTCTGGTTTTAGAACGTTATTATTTCTTTACCGAGGCCAAGCATCCACAAAATCTCTATTACCAAAGCATGGCTTGATAGAAAATCCAATCCGGAGGAACTCGCTATGAAACGATTTGTGTTGTCACT
Organism: Candidatus Thiodiazotropha sp.; assembly: GCA_023838465.1. Taxonomy (GTDB): domain Bacteria; phylum Pseudomonadota; class Gammaproteobacteria; order Chromatiales; family Chromatiaceae; genus Thiodiazotropha. The sequence goes on along the minus strand of JAIVEQ010000039.1, from coordinate 1,549 downwards.
TTTAATGGTCTTGTCGAGTCTGACAGTTCATGCAGATGTAGCTGTGCTTGTGCATGGCTATCTGGGCAGTGCCGCTTCCTGGGAACAGAGTGGTGTGAATAGAGCTTTGGTTCAGCATGGCTGGCAGCGGGCTGGTGTACTGACATCAAGAGGGTTATTGGTTATCCCAGGTGATACGGCAGCGAATAAGTTCTATACCGTCGAATTGCCATCGATGGGACCGGTTGCAGTGCAAGCCGATGTTCTGAAAAGTATGCTGAATGTGGTGGAATACCGTCATCCGAATGAATCGATCATTTTGATTGGGCACTCCGCAGGTGGAGTTGTGGCTAGAATGGCTTTGATACAAGGAGGCGTAAAGCAACCGAAGGCCCTGATAACCATTGCATCACCACATCTCGGTACACTGCGTGCGGTAGAGGCATTGGATGAGACCGACGATCCTTTTCCCATCAGTGTGGTGAAAGAGTTCTTTGCCGGCGATCTGTATGGTGTGGTGCGTGACTCCTGGGCTGTACTGCTCGACCTGGTACCTGAACAACCGGGGAATCTCTTATTCTGGCTTAACCGACAACCTCACCCCCAAATAAAATATATCTCTATCGTGCGTCCGGGACCGATTGGTATGGGGGATGAACTGGTTCCTGCTTTTAGTCAGGATATGAACAATATCCAATCACTGAAAGGTCAGGCGGAGACCCGGCTACTGTCTGCAGATCACGCCCTGCAGCCAATGGATGGCAGGGTGTTGGTGGAGTTGTTGACGCAACTTTGAATGTATTCGAGCCAAGATGATGGAATACATCAATTGAGGACCAATGATGAGACAGTGATTACTGCAGGTATCCATCTCCTGTCATGAAATTTCCAACACTCTTGTGATCAGGTTATTTCTGCGTCGATCTTCTGTGCGGCGCTCATCTGAACCATTCGAGGAATCTTGACTGACACGTCTGTCACGGTTTGGAAACCTGCGGTAATAGCGGTGTGGTTTTAGGAACAGCCCATTGACTGTTTTACCATTTAGATTCTCAATAATGGAGTCAGCAATCATGGGTGAATCTACTTGGACAATGGCATGGTACTCGACCATATCGGTATCCAGGTCTTTAATCCGGACGATTTTCGAGCGTTTGATTGCCGCCTTTTTAGTTAATGGCAATAACGCCCAGCCTGGTCTTGAGCCCTTTGCAGTGACCTTCTGGATTTCTTTTGTGGATACCCCTCTGGGTAGGTGTCTATAAAAAATCCACATGCGCTCTCCTCCGCGTGTCATGATGATCTTCGCCATGACTTGAGAAGGATCTGTCGCATCATCCTTTGAAATTGGGCCTCCAAACTCCTTGGAGATGGTCGATCGTGTCTTCTCTTTTCCGCAGTAACCCATCGGTCATTACTACGATGAAAGTCGAGATCACCTGTGATTATTATTTGTCTCAAATGTTACAGGAGTATAGTCATATGCGGGTAATGATGTGTGAATTTTATGATCATAGACGAGGTTACAATTTAGTTTGTGATACAAAATAATTTCTTAACTATTTGTATT
>JAIVEQ010000038.1 GCA_023838465.1 Candidatus Thiodiazotropha sp. | reverse complement strand
CTATTAAGTTTGTTGGAGAGAACCGGATTGCATTTTGGGCTTCTACAGCGTTGGAAAAATAGACCATTTATTGTCATATCAAAATTGATACCCCATGCAATCTCAATAAGCCCCCATTCCGCCAATTCTGATCTTGCTTGTACAAATCCAGTGGGTTTGTTGTTATCAAGTACCATATAAAGCGTATGTTTTCCTATTTCGCTCCTGTGTAGAGTGAAGGGAAGGAGATCTTTTACGCTGTCTCTGCTCTTATTTGTAATGGGTGCAACAATTGAGCGATATTGATTTGTATTATGATAAAGTGTCTTGATAGCTGTGACAGGATCTCGCAGCGAGCAATAGGCACCATGTGCCATATTCGCACTTGCAAAAATAAGCAGGGATAACAGGTTCGCGATTATCTTCATATTCCAAATCTCAATATTCTAAATGCGCAGTCGTATCTGAAGTGTTAACAATGTTGGTTTTTCTTGTTGCTTGACCAGATCAAGTTGTTTTACAAATTGAGTGCTGATTTCGAAGTTCGAAGAAGGGAACCAGCGGAGTCCAGCGATAAAATCGTCACCAGCTTCCCAATCATTATCAGGTTTCAATTGTGAGTTCTTCCATTGAGCGTACAGGTGTAGGTTCTCCAAGGCAGACCGCCATGATACTTCCATTAATAAATTAACCGTATCCACCTGTTCAGTTTGTCCACCTGAGACTTCCAACAGGAGTTCCCAGTTATGGTGGTAATATGCAAAATCAAGACCCAAATATTTTCGCTCAGTTATTCCACTGCCACCCAGTACATCACCATAAAACCAGGATAGGCCTACTACAAAATTCTCATGTGAGGGTGTTCCAAGACGCCCAGAAATAATATACGGGTTTCCCTGACTCTTAACTTCATTACCAGACCCACGTGTCAGTGCAATTTCATAGTCAAGGTTGGTCAATATGCCATTAAATGAGATACCCCAGTCGGCCTTAATACCACGATCTGAGAAGGTATATTGTCGAAGTGTGCCATTCGTATCGAGATTCTGCTCAAGCCCAAAAGGTATTTCAAAATGTCCAAAGCGAATATTGAATTTTCCATCTGATAGGGCGGTGTAATTGAAGTTGGCGATACGCCAGGTTAACTCCGTATCATCACCATCATCAAAGAAAAAGGGGGGGTTCGGTACATTATTCAGGGAAACGATGTATGGTTGAAAGACCAGTGTGCCAATATCACCTGAATCAGCGGTAAATACTTTATGAAAATCCAAGCCGAATACATGACTTATTGCAGAATGGTGAGTGTCGATATTTCGGCTGATTTTACTTGAAATATCAATTGCAAATCGGCTATTTTGGGCTAGTCCCCACGGGGTCTCTGCACGTACTGTTACTGCATTGAATATGATAAATGCAGATAAAAATAGTATCAGTGACCGCAATAAGCCATGAGTTGCATCCAGACTTCTAGTCGATACATTAACAGTACCTCGATTAAATATAAGAAAAGACATTAATATAGACCAATAACATTGTGTAATATATACATTAAATAGCTGATATACTGTTAATCTGCCTTTTCCTTAAAACGATAAAATGGACAATATATCTTACTCTTATGGTTTATCGGCACACATGAGGGTTTCTACAGGTCAGCACATCTGAATAGGAATTGTCTTCCCTTACATGAAGCAAGCGACTAATTTTTTTAAAAGTCTATTATGGACACAGTTAGTGATTAGAAATGGGATATTGAGATTTTGGTGATTGGATGGAGTTTATCTAAAGAGATATCACAAATAATTTCCATCATGATCGGTTGTGTATTACTGCTTTTATGCGCCAATCTACCAATTCGTAACATAGTCTTTCTAACTAATTGGAAGCCTGAATAAACGCTACCAGAGAGAGTATCATGTTAAAGTAGGTTTTATAGAACGCTGATAGAGCAGCATCAAAATAGCTATTCCTATCAAAGCCCATATTGTCACCCAAAAAATCTCTGGTATATAGGTTAATTCTGAGAGTGCGCTACCATCTCCGATATTCCTGCCATCAATCAGATAAAGAGGACTGCGGATAGCATTCATCACCACATAGATACCGGTGAATTCGATAAACGACCGGGTTAGCTGATGACTGCCATAGCGGTATGCGGCGGAGAATACGATGATAATGACGAGAAGGATACTAAGCGTCACTATATCTCTTACCCATAGAATGCCGATAAATGCAGCTAAGATAGCAAGTAATGCAGCTATTACTTTCACTGAATGTGCTTTTGTGTAAGTTACAGAAATATAGACAAGGAAGCCCCAACATGCACTACCGGTATATCCAGATACGAGTATTAGAAACCGGTTACCGCCTGAAGTGGTACATAAACCCGAGCCATTGTAATTCAGCGCTATCGATTCTATTGAGCCTCCAGTCAAGATGGCACTCAGCCCATGAGAAAGTTCATGAAATAGGGTCTCAAACCAGCCGAATGGATAGTGGAGGATTGGAATGGCACTAAGAACCAGTGCCGCTACAACCTGTAATATAAAACTGAACTTTGATCTTGCCAATTGATGACTCAGTCAGTTCTGGTGGCAGTTGTTTTCTTCGAAATTGTGCGTTTTTTCCGGGTTGTCTTCACCATTGATTTTTCAAGGGAGCCGATCTGCTCTCCAAGCCGTTTGACCCGTTCCCAGATATCGTGATCCATCTTCAACTTATGCTCCATTGCCTGTACAACAGGAAGTAGTGAAGTATTGATGGCATCGCCCATGGCACTCAGTACCTTATCCATGCCGGGTACTGGCTTGTTGATAACTTCCACATTGAGTTCAAGTGTTTTGATCAATGAAACAAGTGCCTGCAACTCCTCTTGGATGGCATCAGCCCGATTATTCGAAAACGCCTGACTAAGAGATTGATCAATGGTCTTGAGTTCACCTGAAACACTGGCTATCTGATTGGCGATCTTGGTTACAGCGTCTGCACCTTCTCCCCCCATACTTTGGATGCGGGCAAAGTCTGCCTTGATTTTGTTCCAACGCACAGCTTCCTCCTCAGTCAGAGAGGAGGAGATCTCAGCCAGCTTCAATAGGTTTTCTTCGGCACCGCTGGTGAGTGTTTGTGCTTCACCTATATAGTGGTCACGTATGATTGCATTAAGCTCATCTTCGTTCATGATCGAACTGATCTTTCCTGCCAACTTGTTCATGTTACGATAGCTACCCTGCAACTTGAAAGACGGTTCTGTCCGATACTTGTCAGCTTGAGCTGCTGATTCAATATATTGCTGGTTGACAAGCATTACTGTCTGTTGGACCTTGAATAGCTTCTTTAATACTCCCACAATTTCATTGGTCTCTGCACCACTGTATGCATGTGTAAAATCAGTGCCAGGTATATTCTCACCCTTTGCCAGACGGACAAAACGGTAGACATCCTGCATATCCCGGATTGCCAGAGGTGCCAGTACCGGGTTCGAGGTGAGCGAGTTTTCAATATAACTAAGGGCGAATGTATCATCACGACCGCTCAGGACATCACCCAGGTTATAAATATCTGCGCGATTGGCCAGCATGTCAGGGATTTTGAAGACATCACCAGATTCAGTATAGGGATTGCCGGCCATCACAATACAGAACTTCTTTCCTCGAAGATCATAGGTTTTTGGTTTATCTTTCCAGACACCTTCGATGCGTCTTGTCCCATCACTGAGAGAGATAAATTTCTGCAGAAATTCCGGATGGGTATGCTGGATGTCATCAAGATAGAGCATGACATTGTTGGCCATCTCCAGACCCAGATTGAGCTTGTTGAGTTCCTGGCGTGCAGTGGCATTGGGTGCTTGCTGCGGATCAAGGGATAGCACATCATGACCCAGAGAGGGGCAGTTGATTTTCATGAAGATCAATCCCATACGGTTGGCGATGTACTCCATCAATGTTGTTTTGCCGTAGCCAGGAGGTGATATCAGTAGCAGCAGTCCCATCAGGTCGGTTCTTTTATCTTTACCGACGGTGCCCAATTGCTTGGCGAGGTTGTCACCAATGATGGGTAGATAGACTTCATTGATCAATCGATTCCGTACAAAGGAGGAGAGGGGGCGCCCCTTGAAATCTTTGATCCGCAATTGTTTTCGAGCTTCACCAATAAGTTCTGAGCGAAGCACCTTGAAAGACTCATATTCAGGCAGGATGGACGAGTTAAAGTGGTGTAACCGGTCAAGAAACTCAGGAAGCAGCAACAACATGGATTGAGATTCGATACGCGGGTGGTCGCCTAGTAGATCGTCAAGATTTTGTTGGATGACCGCACTGCGTTTTTGCACAGGCAGGCTATTACCCGCCAGAAGTAGGGCAGTGGCTTCGGCTTTGAAGAAATCATGCTGCTCCATTTGCTGAAATCGGATAAAACCATCGATCCATGTCGAGACCAGATTCCAACGAGATCCACTATCACCCTTCATCTGATCGAGTGCTTGAGAAAAGGTCTCTTGATGTTTGAGTCTCCGCAGTTGCTGTATCAGGCGATCGGCAAGCTCACTGGCATACTCACTGACCTCAAAGCTGAGTTTAGGCTTAGCCAACTCCAGGGAGAGATACTGGGCGCTCATTGCCGTTTCACTAGGGGAAAAAGGTAGATTGCCAGCAGTGGCAAACTCACTTATCTGTTGAGTGAGTTCCTCGCGTAAACGTTGAAAGGCATCTGAAGCACCAAAAGCCTGTTCCAGCTGATGAACACTTTGTGCTCGTTCGATCCAGGCACGCGCTTTTAGCAGTTGGGAATCTCTGTGCTTCTCATGCCAGAAGAGCATACCCAGGGCCCGACTTCTTGGGCTGAAGCGTAACAGAGAGGCGGTCTGATACATCTTTAAGATGGCATTTAGTAATATTACCCCATCCTGATCGTGGATGCCTTTCTCATACCCCTCTTGATAGCGTGGTGTCATGAACTTTCTAATGATTTCAGCCAACGCTGTTTGATTGCCTTGCTGTTCCATGAGCGATTTCATAGAGAGACCGGATTCACCCCGCTCAGCGGCATTCAGCAGCGTATAGATCAGATATTCAACACGATAGACATGACCATTTTCAGAGGGTAGGCTTTGCTCCCAATAACCCTGCAATGCGATCAGGCGCTGGTCAGTCACAGGTTCAAAATAGTCGGTACCGCTGAGATGCAATGCCAATGTATCCTCATGAGGGACAATTGTGATGTCTGTCTCCTGAACATTAACACTGAAGCGGTGACGACCAAATTTAATGACCTCACCGCCATCCTCAAATAACTCCTGTTTGTCCCGTTGCGAACGCACCGATTGCTCTTTGGCATTTTTCAGGCGGGAATCGATGTCATCCGAACGAACCGTATCTCCCAGTTCCCGGATGGTCTTAGAGAGAGTGCGTACCTTGTTGACCATCGGGTCAGAGGCGAAGTAGGTATTGATCTCATCCTGTGACTGCATCTTCTGGGTGCGCTTTTCAATACCATCAAGCAGCCGTGTGGCAGCGCTGTTCAGATTGTGGATTCGCCGCTGTCGTTCATCCAGGAGAGTCTGTTTTCGTGCCTCAAAGGTTTCATAGACCTCTTCCCGCTTTGTGATGATGTCATTAAGAAATTCATCAAAATCACTGAATTTACTTTCAAACTCCTCCAACTGCACTAACATCTTGGAGAGTTGTTCATCACATTTTTCCGGCGTGGTCGCCAGACCGAGTGCATTGATGACTGATTGTGAAAAGAGGGCGAACTGTGCGCCGAATTCTGCTACCGCTTCACCGGCACCGACCTCCTTCAGACGATTACGAACACGAGCCCTGGCCTGGTTGAGACGCGCATAGACCGTGGACATGGTCTCGAGTATGGTTGTCCGTATTGTTGTGTCGTCGACCTTCAGTGAGTTCAGCATCTCAGTCAGGAGGTCGAGACCGTCACCTATCTCGTCAAGTCGCTGTTGGATCGGCTGAATATCGACAACTGTCTCCACCTTATCGATCGACTTTAGGGTCTCTTCGATCGCTTCTTCATAGCTGCTGAACGCATCATCTCTCTGCAAAAAAATAACGGTCTTGCCGGAGAGGCGTTCCTCGGCATCGAGCAATTTTTCATCGAGCTGATCCAGGGCAGCATGGTCAATATAGCGCTGTTCACGCATTGTGAGGAGATGGCCACGATGCTGCTGGATTGTTTTAAGACCAACAACATAGTCGTCGGGTTTTCGGTAGTCACGTCGATTGATCGCTTGAAATGTTTTCTGTTGTGCATTTGTTGCATCAGCTACTGCATGCAGTGCTTGCTGCTGAATAGCCTGGACTTTCTCGAATTCGTCAAGAACCAGTTCAGCAGTCTCGCGTATCTGGCGAATGATCTGGCCCATGGAGCCAGTCTGTTGATTGTTGATCCAGTGGTATCCATCCAGGATCTCGCTACAACTCTTAATCAGGTCTTCATAGAGAATAGCACTGGATTTTTGCTCCCGAATACGGCGTATAACGGTGTAGAATTCAGAAATACCACGAACCAGCTCCGCATTACCAATTTTACCAAGAAAGGTTTTACTGACAGATTCTTTAGGTAGATGACTGTCACTTGAAAAAGGGGTTCGCCAAACCTGCATGGGATGATTACGGGTTGGTTCATCTGTTTTGGTGCTAAACAGCATGGCCGTACCATCATCGAAGCGAGCGAAACCATGACCCAACAGGGGAGGTTGCAGATCCTTACGGATCAAGTTATAGACGTATACCGACAATCGTCCAGAAACAGGTTCATAGAATCGATAGAGCACGTCTTCACCGTTGGGAGACCTGACTTCCCGTTCGAACTGCATTCCCCGGTTATCCTCATCGAAAACTTTTGCCTCACCGCTTTCGAGGTAATAGCCGCCAGGAAAAATCAGACCATGATCTTCCGGCAACTGTTGACAGGCTTCACCGATGGCATTGGATTGTATTACAGCCTTCGTCTTGGTGTTAAAAATGAAATAGCGCCAATCTTGTTCACGATAGGGTAGAACCTTAAGAACGATCAAACTGCCCACTTTGGCATACTGGACACTCGCATCAGCAAGAGACTGGTTTTTGTCATCCACAGGCTCCTCGTAGATGCCTAATCCGGCCTCAGTATTGTTTTCCACCTTGATGGTAAGCGAGCCATTTATTGTGTCGATGAAGACCTCATCGAGAACACTGATATGGGGAAACCTACCGGTGACGAAATTTTCACGGTCGCACAGAATCCATTCAAAGTCATAGCGGGGTGGGGCAGGGATATCCCGTTCACCCCGATTGTCGATATAATGAACAGTTCCGTTATTGCCGATCGACCAACGGAAAACCTTTATATCAGTTACCTTCTCCCCGATTTGAAAGGTGGCCAACAAATACTGATTGGCGACCAACAGTTTGGAGAACCGGGTATTCTTGTAGTAGGCGTAGAGTTCTTTGAAATCGGCAACAAAGGAGGACTCATCGAGAAATGAACCATGCAAGGGACGAGGTTCGATCTCTAATCCATCCGCTGTTTCAAGCAATTGATAGAGGCCAAAAACGTCGCTGACCCTAGTCTCCTTTTTTAGACCAATAAAGACATTGTAGCCAAAAAGCAGACTGTCATCGAGCAGTGCGATATCACGAGCTATGCAGTTATTTTCAGTATGCACACGAACTCGACCGATCACCTCCATCGAGGTATCACCAAACTCCGCCAGCCTGGCCTCATTCAGAGAGGTCGCCTGCTTGCCCAACATTTCTGCCTGGTAAAGCAGTCGTTTGCGTATGACCTCATAGGCGCCACCTTCAGCGACTGCGCGCTCTAGGTTCTGTTTCTCATCCTTTGTGACAATGTCAGACATGCCAACTCCTTAACTTTTGTGCGAGCACCAAAGCTTTCTTATATAGGTCTTATCAACGGGATTATGATGATTTTTTAGCAGAGACAGAACCCATCAGTTTTTGCAGCATCTCTTTTTGTTCTGGGTTGCCATCTCGCATCATTTTGGCAATAAAGGCGCTGACAGTGAGATTCTGCAGACTGTCGCTGTTACCGCCAAGCCCAGTGGCAATATCCTTGATATCCTCAATCAAATCGGCTTCACCACTGAGGTGTTTTCCTAGCAATTTTTGGGCAGTTTCACCGCGTACAACCCCATCCATTGATTTGCCAACTGCGAGTGCATTGACGAACTTCTCGAAGTACTCGCCACTACCACCGACGATATCGATGTTGGCATCGCTGAGGGCTGAAGCGAGAATATCGGCCTGCTCTTTGGCGATCTCAGTATTGGCCTCGATCCAGCGCATGGTCTCTGTGTGGTTGAGATCAAGCTTGAGACGGAACTCCTCATGTTGTCGGGAATGGTCACTCATTGCGTCCATAGCGGTGAACTTCTCCTTCAGACCATTGGCCTCAGCAAGAAAGCGTAGCTCAACATTTTTTGCATCGGCCTCACCCATTTTCTCAACTGCATCCGCATCGGCTTCCTTGATCCTTGCCGCGGCCAATCCGACTTTTTCATCACCAATGGCCTGAGCCTCAAGTCGCTCACGCAGGATAACTGCTTCGGCCAACCCATCTTTCTCTTTTGCTACTGCAGTGGCTTCCATGACCTCTGCTTTGGCTAGCCCAGGCGCCGCTTCCCGAGAACGGGTTGCCTCTGCCTGTTTAATGGCTGCCTCGGCATCGAGTGTAGCCGATTGTTTACGACCCTCGGCCAGGGTCACCTCTTCCTGTGCCTTTTGAATCGCTTTTTGTGCCTCTGCCTCAGATGCCTTCACCTCTTTGACAAGACCCTCTTGCGCTTCAGCCTCAGCAGCGATGATGGTAGCTTCCTTCTCACGTTCAGCCTTGGAGACAAGACGCACTTTTTCGATATTCTCCTCTTCTTCAGCAACCCGTTTCTCTACCGAGATGCGATCACTGGTGAGGTCGGCGATCTCCTTTTTCTCCTGTTCAACCTCTTTCTCCTTGGCATAATCTGCAAGGGCAACAATGCGTTGACGCTCGACAATTTCAAGGTCTTTGGCTTTGGTGACACCTTCCGCCTCTTTGACTGTTACGCTCTGACGTTGATAGGCGGCAACTTCGATCTCACGTTGTTTATTCTCCTCCTGGATTGCAATCGCTTCTTCCATCTTGATGCGTGCCTCTTCGGCTCTGAGTCTCTCCTCCGCCTGGATCTTTTGTGTCTCCGCTTCTTCCCGTGCCTGGATGGTGGCGACTTCCCGATGCTGACGAGCTATAGCATCTTCCTCCTGCTTTTCTAGCTGCAATACTGCCTCGCGAGTCTCGACATCCTTCTTCTTAATCGCCTTCTCCTCATCCCGCTCGTACTCATTCGTTTTGATATGTTGGGTTGCAGTGAGTTCGGTGATTTTTCGAATGCCTTCAGCATCAAGAATGTTATCCCGATCCAAAGATTCAACGGGTGTCTGTTCAAGATAATCGATGGCAGCATCTTCTAGCACATAACCATTTAAATCTTTACCGATGACTTCGATGATGTCGTCTCTGAAGGCATCCCGCTCTTCGTACAAGGAGATGAAATCCATCCGTTTACCAACCGTTTTCAAGGCTTCTGAAAATTTAGCTGAGAAAAGCTCCTCAACCGATGATTGATCGGAGGCCCGCTCAACACCCACGGCTTGTGCTACTTTCAATACATCATCCTTGGTCATGTTTACCCGTACAAAAAAAGTTACTTTGATATCGGCTCGGATATTATCCTTACAGATCAGCCCATCATGTCCACGACGATCGATTTCGATAGTCTTCAGGGAGATGGTCATCAACTCCTTGAGGTGAATGACAGGCAGTACCAAGGCACCGGTAAACGTCACTTTTGGATCTTTACTGAGGGTGCTCACGATCATTGCTTTACCCTGTGGAACTTTTTTGTATAGGCCAGCAAACAGGGCAAATACGCCAAGCAGAATAATTGCAGCAGATCCAATAATAAATAGGATTGTTTCCATATCTTTACTTCCTCTATAAATTGAAACTGTGTCGGTTATCAGCCAACAAGTTTTTGATACTCTTCTTCGCTGATGACATCGAAGACGTCATTGGCTTGATCGTAATCGGCGATTCTTACCGCCATACCCTTCTTAAAAGCTTGTTGTTCATCTGCACGGATGTTGATTTGCAGTGGAGAGCCACCCGTCTCCACAATACCGATACCAAATGTTGTATTTACTTTTGAAGACGATACCGTGCAGATATATCCGATAAAATCCTTATTCGAAGGAGCAAAGTGCTTTACAAAAAGTGGTTTCATGGGTTTGATCAGTTTAGCCGTAATGGGAATTGCCACGGCAAGACCACCAACCAATACCAACGTGCCAGCAGCATATCGAATCAATGTGGAGCCTAGGGGTATGAGCAGGTAGGTCGAGATAACATATGAGAGTGTGAAGCCTATCAATGCGATGATACTGATGACTAAGGTAAAGGGAACACCGGTCAAGCCCAGGGTATGCAGGAGACCCACAAAACCGGGTATATCACCTTCAAAGTTCACATCCGGTTCAAACAGACCTTCATCAACATCAGTTGGGATTAGATCGATATCCAGCATGCCAACAATAGCAAACAGCCAAAATACCAGCATTATTCCGAGAATAACGGTATAGACACTGGTCGGATAACTACTGATCGTGTCAAAAAATGCGTCCAAGTTAATCTCCTTTAATCAAGCAGCTAGCCGCTCTATTTTTTCCGTGATGCGTATTTCCTGATCTCGTCGATCATGCGTGTCTTGATGGCAAGACGCTCACTGGGCAATAGTCCATATTTTTCAGCCAACACATGATAATCATCTTCCTTTAATGACATGGTAAGTCGTGGTCTGACAGGCTTGACGGTCACATTCAGACCAACGATATGACGAATCATATCCGAAGGAGCAACACCTTTATGACATGCTTCCTTTTTTATCGTATCGATAATCTCATTCTCGACATCAAATGCGACTTGGGTTGCACGTATTGCCTTATCGGAATCTGTCCATCGTTTCGGTTTTGCTGGGTTCTTTTTGGTCATTAGGGTATGAGCAATCGATCATTGAACCGGCATGACCGGAGTCGGTCATGCCGAATAGGTAAAGCAGTATTACTATTGCTGTGAACGATCAGTTTTTGTTACCTTTGCGCTTGGCCTTTAAACGTTCCAATACTTGCTTTTTACGATCACTCTCATCACCAATGCCTGCCGCTTTTAATTTGTTCTCCAGAGACTCGCCACTCAATTCATCATTCAGCGATTCTGAAGCAACCATACGGTCACTATTATCCTGTTGGCGATGTTTAATTCTCTCCAGCGACTCTTTGGCGGCAACCATCTTTGAACTGCCACCATCGATGTGCTGATTGATCGATTTGGCTGCTTTATGGACGTTATCCGTGGTTTTCACCATCGATATCTCACGTTCATGTTCGCGGATCTTTGCATGAGTCTGCTTGATCATCTCCTTGACCGAATTCACATGGGCAGAAAATTTATCCTTGGCAATCCTTTGTGTTTCGAGTTCAACCTCTAGTTCAGCAATCTTTTCGGCAACCTCGCCGGCCAGTGCCTCATTATCCTGATCAAGGGCACTTATTGCCTTCGATTCATAACTGGCAATCTCTTTTTCGAGGCGTTCAATTTCACGGCCTGCCTGCATATCCTTGGCCATGACGCCTGTCAGGTCACTTTCAGCCTTTTTAATCGCCTCCTTTGCATCTTCAATCTCCTGCTCATAGATGCGGATACTTTGTGTGTCGAGTACCGCCTCACCCAACTCACGGCTACCACCACGTATAGCAGTCATCAGTTTTTTGAAAAATTCCATTGGTTGACTCCTGTTAAGAATTAGTTCAAGTATTCGCTCATGGCGTCAATGGCGTCGAGCGCATTGTCGCTGAGTACTGTAAGTTCTCTGGCAATACTCTCTGCTGACGATTCGAGAGAGAGGGCGCCGAATATCGTATAGCGTGATCCAATCCGGCCAAAAGAGGAGAGGGGCATGGGTATATTCATATCCAGCATGACCTCCAGCATTTCTGCTCGTTTGTCGGAGATAACCTCCTCGTCATCCCATAAATAACAGATACAGAGCATCTGACTTTCTGATTGAGTCAGATATATCGGCAGTTCCTCCCTATCTTTAAATGCAACCTGGACCACTTCAACTTCGCCTGGTATCGGATTGAACTCATATTCAAGTCCGTTCAGGCTTCCCGTATCAGACATACCGAGTACCCTCTCCAGTTTTTCTAATAGGTTGTTCATTGGTTCCTCCATTCACACGATAAGTAGAAGATAAACTGTATGACATAATATGTCAAGCAGGGGGAAAAGCAAGAAATTTAGTAGGTTAATTACTAGAAGTTGAGTTATTAGTTTTTACTTGATGGGTTTGAATGAGCGTGGTATCGGGATTACGGAGCTAAATCATTGGGACTAGAAACTGTCTTGTTAATTTAACAATGAAGTGCTTCAAGGCATCTAAGAAAGTTTGCCGTAATAATAGGCTGATTGGATGATCTATGTTCAATCACTAATGAATAGAAAATGCTACTTGTAACTCAATGCATACGGCTAGTGATTGGTGGGGCAGGCCCAACCCTACGGTCCATTTCTAGTTGTCGGGTGGGGTCCGCCCCAACGTATTGTGCTGAAAGATTGAGTCTTATCTGTGGAAGGGGTCACACGATATCAGCAGATCTATTGCTCAGACGACATCCTGTATATTGCTACAGCAATACAAATTAACCTTTTAAGGCAGGCTATGGCATTTCAGCTTGTCTTTATGGGTTATGGCCCATACCGCCGCTTCGACACGCGACTTCAGTCCTAGTTTTTTCAACAGATGCTTGACATGCACTTTGACTGTGGCTTCGGCGATGTCAAGTTTGCGGGCGATTACCTTGTTACTCTCACCGCCACTTATGTGGATTAAGATCTCGCATTCCCGTTCCGTAAGCTCTTCACCCTCCGATTCTTGATCCTTCTGGCTCTCGGCACGCAAAGCCAGCGCCAGGCTTTCAGCTATGTTTTGGGACATCACTAGCCGGCCTTCCGCTAATTCATGTAACTTATCCAGTAGGTCCTCAGGGTCCATGTCCTTCAACAGATAGCCATCAGCGCCTCTTCGTAAGGCAGATACGATATCCTTTTGCTTGTCGGATACGGTGAGGATTGCCACTTTGGGTGAAGGCTTTAGCTGTTTCAGGGCATGAAGGGTTTCCAGCCCGTCCATTCCCGGCATATTCAGATCCAGCAGTACAAGGTCGGGTTGTATCTCCTGAACCATCAGTAGACCTTGTTCACCATTATCCGTTTCCCCGATGATATCCAGGTCCGGGCTGAGATCTACAAGTTGATGCAGTCCTTTTCGTAATAGGGGATGGTCATCAATGATGACGATGCGCTGAACCTCTGCCTGCAGCGAGTCACCCAAGTGTTCGGCAATTTTGGGGGACAATATCGGTTTACCTTCTTCGACCTTGCTAATCCTCAGCAGAAGCTCTTCGGGATCCATGTCTTTCAGCAGGTAGCCGTCAGCACCCCCACGTAAAGCAGCGATGACATCTTCTTGGGTATCCGAGACAGTGAGGATAATTACCTTAGGTTGCGACTCTAGCTGTTTCAGTGCATCCAAGGTTTCCAGCCCGTTCATTCCGGGCATGTTCAGATCAAGTAATACGAGATCTGGCTGCAAGGCTTTGACTAATGCTAGCCCTTTCTCACCACTGTCTGTTTCTCCTATAATCTCAACCTCATGACTGAGATTGGCAAGTTGCTGCAGCCCTTTACGTAATAGGGGATGATCATCGATGATGACAATACGTTGGCTATTGCTTTTGTTCATGTCGTCTGTTCTTCCTGTGGGGAGAACTGTTTCTGAGATACTTCGGGCTGAAACCTCAGACTGACCTTAGTACCGCCATGATCTTGCCGTTCAATCCGTAGATTGCCATGCAATGTGTTGCTACGTTCGTGCATGATCGCGAGTCCATAGTGGTGGGTACGTTTGGCTTTTTGCGGGAGGCCAATGCCGTTGTCTTCCACACTGACCAGGATGCCCTTATTATCTCCGAAACTCAGGCTGACCCTGGCCTGCGTAGCTTTAGAGTGGTGAATGACATTGGATAGTGCTTCACGCACAATTTGTAGTACATGGATCTCCTCATTGACGGTGAATGGAGAGGTCTTAAGCTGGTTGTCCAGTTGAATATCCAAATTACCTCGCGCATTGAATTCCTCTACCGTTTTGGCCAGCGCCGGCCCAAGGCCGCTACCATCCATCTGCAAGCGAAAAGTGGTGAGTAGCTCACGTAACTGGCGGTAGGCTGATTCCAGCCCCTCCTTGAGTTCGCGAAGGGCATCTTCTACCGTGCTATGCTCCGCCCCTGATCGTGTTATCACTGAAAGGCGGGTAACTTGTATCTTCAGATATGTAAGGGACTGCGCCAGAGAATCATGTAGTTCCCGAGCCATCACGCTACGTTCCTCAAGAAGTGCCAGACGACGACGCTGGGTTACACGACGAGTAACGTCCACCGAGATACCGATATGTTTGCCGAGTGTTTCCAGAAGCTGGATCTGCCAGGACTCCAGTTCTTTATCCGGTTTTGTTTCAACAAGCAGTACGCCATTATTATTCTTTTTATCACCAACGGGTACTGACAGAATATTCTGAGCACCGCCATGTTCCATATTTCCAAGCAGCTGCGTTATCCCATTGCCCAGACATAGGCTGCAGTTTTCATTTTCACACATCGGCGGTATTGGACCATTGCAGGCTATCCGATGGGCACGTTTTTTTCTCTCATCCATCCTACACAAGGTGATGCTGTCGATCTCTACCACCTGTCCGATATCGTCCAACAATTTACGATAGGTCTGCTCAGAAACTGGGGCCTCAGTCAGATACTGGGTTGCGGTGTAGAGCAATTCCAGTGATTGATTGCGTTGCATTAGTTTTCTGGTTTTCTCGGCAACTCGTTCCTCAAGTGCCCCATAAATCTTGGATAGGTCTGTAGCCATGGTATTGAAAGTCCTACCCAATCGACCTAGTTCATCACGCCCAGTGTGACTTACCCGGGCTGTAAAATTGCCGCTTCCTGCCTGCTCTGCGGCATTGAGCAATTCGTGTAAGGGACCCAGTACATCGATTTGCAGCAGATAGAGGGTGGCAATGGCTACAGTCAGGGTCAAAAACAGACTGATTCCCTGGAACAGACCCAACATGTGTATGCGTGACTCGGCATCTTCCTCCAGCAGCCGCACCAGATTGTCGATATCAGCTACAAACCCACCGACTATGCCACGGAAAGCCAAGCGGGTTTTATCAAATGATTCTTCCACAAATGAATCATTTCTCTGTTCCATGTAATCACGAAGTAAGGGAAGGATTGTTCCCTGCCAGCGACCCGTAATCAGCTGGTAGACCTCTTGTATGGACTTGCGGCTGGTCGTGTTTACAACATCGGTCAAGCGCGGGTTGGTCAGGCGTTGCTCAAACTCCGCTGTCAGCAGATTCATGTCCCCAAAGGGACCAGGTCCTCCGTTGTGTTCTGACTCCAGTGCCGCTGCAATGTGGTAGGACTGCATACGCAGGCTGCCCGCCTGGTTCACTGCAGCAGCTTCACCATGAGTGGAACGGGCCACGAATACCGCACTGACCATTCCACCCACCGCTAAAACAGTGACCAATCCCATCGCCAGACCGGCACGAAGCAGGAGTGAGTGGTTCAGGTATCCAAACATGGAGCAGACCTCCGGGTTGTCAATGAAATGCCTGAGTGGTGTTCTGACCGGTTACAGGCTGGGCAAACATCCGCATCGCCAAATCCAGCAAGATATTTGTGGGATTAATCCTTCTGCGTTTACAGCATCGCTGCACGATTGCGAATACCTGCCACATTATTAGGAATAATCTTTTTTTTCAATGCATTGCAAGTGGTACGGCAGATACTCCTAAAGGATTAGACGAGGAGCTGGAGTATAAGCTGGATTGATTTCAGTCAATTGTAGGTCCTGTCTGGCCAAATTAAATTGGAGCTGAATTCCTTGCCAGAGGTTCTCGATATGGCCACGCATAGAACCAAACAGCTGTCGGTTCTCACCATGAACACGGTTGCCTTCGCAGTAAATTTTGCTGTCTGGACCATGTTTTCGGTTATTGGCATCAAGATCAAACAGGAGTTGTCTCTCAGCGAGACCGAGTTTGGCCTACTGGTGGCCACTCCGATCCTGACCGGCTCCCTGGTACGTTTACCTCTGGGGCTGATGACCGACCGCTTTGGCGGACGTATCGTCTATTTCATCCAGATGCTGCTGGTGGCTATTCCCACCTACGGGCTCTCTTTTGCCACCGAGTATTGGCAGTACCTGGCCATCGGCCTGTTTGTTGGGCTTGCCGGAGGTTCCTTTGCAATCGGCATCGCCTATACCTCCGCCTGGTTTCCGAAGGAACGCCAAGGCACCGCTATGGGAATCTTCGGCGCCGGCAATGCCGGTGCGGCGGTGACCAATCTGGTGGCACCCCTCATCCTGGTGGCATACGGTTGGCGGGCAGTACCGGAAATCTATTCTATCGCCATGTTGGTTATGGCTGTCCTGTTCTGGTTCACTACCTATCCCGATCCGCTCCATGAAGAGCGTAAAAAATCCAAGACCCCCTTTTCACTCTCACAACAATTGGCACCCCTCACAGAAGCGCGGGTCTGGCGCTTTGGACTGGCCTATTATTTTGTCTTTGGTGGTTTTGTCGCTCTGGCGCTATGGCTACCCAAGTACTACGTGGGTGAGTACGGGCTCGGTCTGAAAGAGGCCGCCTTGATTACCATGTTCTTTACACTACCCTCCGGTTTGATTCGCGCCCTGGGTGGTTGGATGTCGGATAAGTGGGGTGGGAGTACCGTGACCTGGTGGGTGTTCTGGGTGAGCATCATCTGCCTGTTCCTGGTTTCCTATCCTCCTACGACGTTGACTATCCATGGCATTGAGGGCGATGTCTCAGTGAGCCTCGGTGTCGGTATTGTGACGTTCACTGTGTTGATCTTCATTGTCGGTATCGCTCAGGGTATTGGCAAGGCCAGCGTCTATCGCGAACTGGCCGACTATTATCCCACCAACATGGGTTCAGTGGGTGGTTTAGTGGGAGTCATCGGTGGCCTTGGCGGCTTTTCCTTGCCCATTATGTTCGGTATCGCTGCCGATATGGTTGGTGTTCGAAGCAGTTGCTTCATGTTGATGTATATGGTCCTGGCAGGTGTCATGATCTGGACATGGGCGGCGGCCAAGGGTGAGCGTGAGGCCATTCTTCAGGAGAACGAAGGTCTGCGTGACGAAATGGTTCGCGATGGCCTGGTGGATGCCAAGCGCAGGAGAAAGGTCTGGCTCACCGACTGGCGTCCGGAGGACGAGGGCTTCTGGAACACCACTGGCCGTGCCATCGCCAACCGCAATTTGTGGATCTCCATGCCGGCGCTGCTGCTTTCGTTTTCAGTCTGGGTGGTCTGGAGCGTGGTGGTGGTTGAGTTGCCCAAAGTCGGCTTCCAGTTTACTACCAGTGAGCTTTTCTGGCTGGCGGCATTACCGGGTTTGTCAGGGGCTATCCTGCGGTTGCTCTATTCTTTTGTGGTGCCTATCTTTGGGGGGCGCAACTGGGCTGTTTTCAGTACTGCTTCGCTACTCCTCCCCTCCTTATGGATGAGTATTGCCGTTCAGAATCCCGACACCAACTATGCCGTATTCGTAGTGATTGCCCTGCTATGCGGCTTCGGTGGTGGCAACTTCTCCTCAAGCATGGCCAACATCAGCTTCTTCTTTCCCAAGAAGATGCAGGGGACAGCTCTGGGGTTTAACGCGGGTTTCGGTAACCTGGGCGTGGCTGTTGCCCAGGCTGTGGTGCCAGTGGTGATCTACGGTGGTGCACTTTTCTTCATGGGTGGCGAGGCTCAGACCATGATGGAAGGGGGTACGGAAAAATTGGTCTGGCTGCAGAATGCAGGCTTCATCTGGGTACCGTTCATACTGCTATCTACGCTCGCGGTTTGGTTTGGTATGAACAACATTCGGCATACCAAGGCCACTTTTGCAGAAGAGGCAGCTGTTTTCCACCGAAAGCACGCTTGGTTGGGAAGCTGGCTTTACACCGGCACCTTTGGCTCCTTTATCGGCTTCGCTGTCGGCTTTCCGATGTTGCTGGCCACACAATTTCCAGATTCAGGCATGGTCAGGTATGCCTTCGTTGGACCACTGGTAGGGGCTCTGATCCGGCCGCTGGGTGGTTGGCTGTCCGATCGTATGGGTGGCGCCAGTCTTACCTTCTGGAATTTTGGGGTGATGACTGCCGCCATGTTTGGCGTACTGTTCTTCGTACCTGGCGATGCCTACAGCGGTAATGCGACAGGCTTTTATCTAATGTTTCTGCTTCTGTTCCTTACCACCGGAATTGGTAATGGCTCTGTCTTCCGGATGATTCCCATCGTTTTCCACACGCTCCATCAACGCTGGTCGGCAGATAAGGGTGAAGCAGGGCGAGCGTTAGCTAAGCATCAGGCCGAAACCGAGACTGCCGTGGCATTGGGCTTCAGCGCCTCCATCGCAGCATTTGGAGGATTTGGTATTCCAGTTGCCTTAGCCATTTCCAACGCGCTTTTCGGAAATCCCTATTTCGCCATGATCTGCTTCGGCGTATTTCACATGAGCTGTTTGATCGCAACCTGGTGGTGGTATTACCGCAAGGACGCTGAGGTGTCGTGTTAGTCATGGGAAGGTCCCGGCTAGCCGGGTAGTTAGAAAATCTGTTCAATCAACGAGGATACTCGAATGTCAGATATCAGAGAATGGAACCCAGAAGATTCAAAATTTTGGGAGTCAACGGGGAAAAAAGTAGCAAACCGGAATCTCTGGATTTCGATCCCGAGTCTGCTCTGCGGTTTTGCGGTGTGGCTCTACTGGGGCATCATCACCGTGCAGATGCTCAACTTGGGCTTTCCATTTGAGAAGGCCGAATTGTTCACCCTGGCAGCCATCGCCGGCCTGACCGGCGCAACACTTCGCATCCCCAGCAGTTTCTTCATCCGTATCGCCGGGGGGCGCAATACCATCTTTTTCACCACTGCGTTGCTGATGATCCCGGCCATAGGCGCCGGCATCGCGTTGCAGGACAAGAATACGCCACTTTGGGTGTTCCAGATACTTGCCTTCCTATCCGGTTTCGGCGGTGGCAATTTTGCCTCCTCAATGTCAAATATCAGCTTCTTCTTTCCAAAAAAGATGCAGGGTCTTGCACTAGGGCTGAATGCAGGTCTAGGTAACGCGGGTGTTACTACCATGCAGATCGTGATACCGCTGGTGATGACCTTCGGTATCTTTGGTGGTGACTCGATGATTCTGGAGAATACATCAGGCACCCTGATCGGTAAGATCCCGACAGGTTCTGAGACCTGGATTCACAACGCCGGCTATGTCTGGCTGATACTGCTGATACCACTGGCCTTTGCCGGCTGGTTTGGTATGAACAACCTACGTACCGATCACGTTTCACCCCACATCGGCTCAACTCTAGGTGCCTTCTCGAAGATCAGTGGCATGCTGCTGATTGGTTTCATTACTGCTGCAATAGGTCTCTATATCATTTTGCCGGCACCCACTGGACTGGGTGCCCCCGGTTGGGCCAAATGGCCGGTCATTGCCGGTATTCTGTTCGGTACGGTGATGCTGCTGAAAATGATCCCTGGTGACATCAAGCCTAATCTGCAACGCCAGTTCAAGATCTTCGGCAATAAACACACCTGGGTCATGAGCGTCATCTACACCATGACTTTCGGCAGCTTTATCGGCTACTCCGCAGGATTCGCACTGGCCATCAAGGTGGTCTTCGGGTTCCAGCATCTGATGGTGGATGGGGTATTGACCCACACTACAGCCAACCCAAATGGCCCTTCAGCCCTGATGTACGCCTGGATGGGGCCGTTCATTGGTGCGTTGATTCGACCGGTGGGCGGCTGGATTGCCGACAAGGTGGGTGGCGCCAAGGTGACGCAGATCGTTTCCATCGTGATGATTGGTAGTGCCCTGGGCGTGGCTTACTTCTTGAAGCAGGCCTATGTGTCAGCAACGCCTGAGGAATTTTTCCTGCCCTTCTTTGTACTGTTTCTCATACTGTTTGCCGCGACAGGTATTGGCAACGGTTCCACCTTCCGCACCATAGCTATGGTCTTCGACAAAGAGCAGGCGGGCCCTGCCCTGGGTTGGACTTCTGCTGTGGCCGCCTATGGCGCTTTTATCATTCCTAAGGTGTTCGGTGAGCAAATCAAGATGGCAACCCCTGAATATGCGCTTTACGGATTCGCCATCTTCTATTTTGTCTGCCTGCTGCTGAATTGGTGGTACTACCTCGGACCCAAGGCTGAGTACAAGAATCCGTAGTACAAATCGATAGAAAACAGTTTTCGGATGGGTCTGCAGAAATGAACAAGGCGACATCAGTCCCCCCCCAGGCCTTGGCAGATTCATCCGATCCTAACAAACATGGGGCGGGCTGTAATTGATACAGCTTGTCCCCAGGGAGAAAACAGATGAGCCATTTGTTAGACAGACTCAGGTACTTCAAGAAGATCCAAGGGACCTTCTCCAAAGGTCATGGCATCGTAACGGGTGAAGACCGGCAGTGGGAAGACACCTACCGAAATCGCTGGCGCCATGACAAGGTGGTCCGTTCCACCCATGGAGTGAACTGCACCGGTGGCTGCTCCTGGAAGATCTATGTCAAGAATGGTCTGGTTGCTTACGAGATGCAGCAGACCGACTATCCGCGTACCCGTCCTGACATGCCCAACCATGAACCACGGGGTTGTCAACGTGGGGCTTCATTCTCCTGGTACCTCTATAGTCCAACCCGGATTAAATATCCGCTGATTCGCGGACGTCTGCTCGATCTCTACCGTGCTGAACGAAAAAGCGGCAAAGACCCGGTAGAAGCCTGGGAGGCAATCCAATCTGATCCCAACAAGCGCAAGAAATACACGGCAGTACGCGGTCTGGGAGGTTTCGTGCGCAGCACCTGGGATGAGGTGACTGAAATCACTGCTGCGGCCAATGTCTATACTGCGAAAAAATGGGGACCTGACCGGATCTATGGCTTTTCACCGATTCCGGCCATGTCCATGATCAGTTACGCTGCCGGTTCCCGGTACCTCTCTCTGATCGGTGGTGCATGCGGTTCCTTTTACGATTGGTACTGCGATCTGCCACCGGCTTCGCCACAGGTGTGGGGTGAGCAGACCGACGTGCCGGAGGCGGCCGACTGGTACAACTCCAAATACCTGATCATCTGTGGTGCCAACCTGCCCATGACCCGCACCCCAGACGCCCACTTTGCTATCGAGTCCCGCTATAACGGAACCAAGGTGGTCTCCATGGCCCCGGACTACGCTGAGTATGTGAAGTTTGCCGACCTCTGGATGCCGGTCAAACAGGGCACCGATTCCGCTGCTTTCCTGGCCATGGGCCATGTGGCACTGAAGGAGTTTCATGTCGACAAGCAGGACCCATATTTCACCGAATATGCACGCAAATATACTGATCTGCCAATGCAGGTGATGTTGCGAAAAGATGGGGATCGTTATATATCGGACCGTTTTCTGCGCGCCTCGGACTTTGCCAACAATATGGGCGAGTCGAATAACCCCGAGTGGAAAACAGTGGTCTATGACACCAAGAGTGGGGCCTTTGTAGTTCCTAATGGTTCAGTGGGTTTCCGCTGGGGCGAGGAGGGTAAGTGGAACCTGCTGGAGAAGAATGCTGTAGACCAGTCCGGAATCGAGGCAGAACTCTCCTGTATCGACGGTAGTGATGATGTGGTATCGGTCGCCTTCCCCCACTTCACCCCGGGTGAGGGCGACGTTCTGATGCGTAACATACCGGTGCGCAAGCTCAAGCTGGCCTCAGGTAATACAGTCATGGTCACCTCTGTATTCGATCTGCAGGTGGCTCAGTACGGTATTGATCGGGGGCTGGGTGATAATCTGGCCTCATCCTACGACGATGAGTCCGTGCCCTATACCCCTGCTTGGGCAGAAAAAGTTACCGGTGTTAAACGTGCCGACCTGGAGCGTACCGGCCGCGAGTTCGCTGATAATGCATCAAAGACTCACGGCAAGTCGATGGTCATCCTTGGTGCCGCAATTAACCATTGGTACCACAATGACATGAACTACCGGGGCATCATGAACCTGCTGCACATGTGCGGCTGTGTTGGGCAATCTGGTGGTGGTTGGGCTCACTATGTGGGGCAGGAGAAGCTGCGGCCCCAGGCTGGTTGGGCACCTATTGCGTTCGGTCTGGATTGGCACCGTCCACCCCGCCATATGGCCTCTACCACCTACTGGTATTTTCATACCAATCAGTGGCGCTATGAAACAGTCAATGCCGATGAGCTTATGGCATCCACTGCCAAGGGTCGCTACAAGGGCTATAGCCTAGCCGACTATAACGTCGTCTCCCAGCGTCTGGGTTGGGGGCCATCAGCTCCGCACTTCAACAAGAATCCAATGGATATCGTAGATGAAGCCGAGAAAGCCGGTGCCACCGATGAGTCAGGTGTGGCCAAGTATATGGTTGACCAACTCAAGAGCGGTGATCTGACGTTTGCCAGTGAAGACATCGATGCACCGGAGAACCATCCACGTAACCTGTTTGTCTGGCGCGCCAACTTGTTGGGATGCTCGGCCAAGGGTCACGAGTATTTTCTCAAGCACCTGATGGGTGCGCAAAACGGTGTCATGCAGGAGGCTAACATCGGAGCTGACTCCAAAGAGATCGTGTTCCGAAAAGAAGCCCCGGTGGGCAAGCTTGATCTGATGGTGGACATCAACTTTCGTCTCAACTCCACCGGTGCCTACTCCGACATCATCCTGCCAACTGCTACCTGGTATGAGAAGAGCGACCTGAATACCACCGACATGCACCCCTTTGTACATCCACTGGATGCCGCAGTGGATCCGGCCTGGGAGTCCAGGTCCGACTGGCAGATCTTCAAAACCATTGCCAAGAAATTCTCTGAACTGGCAGAAATCCATCTGGGTACCCGTAAGGACGTGGTGGCGCTTCCAATGCAACACGATAGTCCAATGGCACTGGCTCAGCCTCTGGGTGAAGTCAAGGACTGGAAGCGAGGTGAATGCGAACCCGTACCTGGCAAGACATTGCCCCTGCTGAAGGTGGTAGAGCGTGATTACGCCAACACCTACAAGAAATACACCTCTCTTGGGCCGTTATTGACCAAGATCGGAAATGGGGTGAAGGGTCTGGATTGGAACACGGAGGTGGAATACGAGCAACTCAAGGAGCTCAATGGTGTGATCAAGGAGGAGGGTGTCAGCCAGGGTTTGCCATCTCTGGAAGAGGATATTTATGTCTGTGATTCGGTACTACAGATGGCACCGGAGACCAATGGCGAGGTTGCTCACAAGTCCTGGAAAGCCCTGGGTAGAAAGACAGGCATCGATCATAATCACCTGTGCGATCCACGTAAGGATGAGAAGATACGTTACCGGGACATTCAGGCCCAGCCACGCAAGATCATCACCGCACCGACCTGGTCTGGTATTGAATCGGAAGAGGTGAGTTACAACGCCTGCTGGACCAATATCCATGAGCATATCCCACTACGCACCCTGACCGGGCGTGCCCAGTTCTACCTGGATCATGAGTGGATGCTCGATTTCGGTGAGGGCTTGTGCGCATTCCGTCCTCCTGTCGATCTTAAGACACACGAAAACGTACCGGACAAAGTAAAGAGCAAACCACATCTGACTCTCAACTGGATCACGCCTCACTCCAAGTGGGGTATCCACTCCACCTACCAGGACAACCTGCGCATGCTGACACTGTTCCGTGGCGGTCCTTATATGTGGGTGGCGGAGGTTGATGCCAAATCCATAGGTCTTAAGGATAACGACTGGGTAGAGGCGATCAATGGCAACGGCGCCACTGTGGCCAGGGTGGTGGTCAGTCAGCGCATACCCAGTGGTGCGGCCTTCATGTATCACGCCCAGGAGAAACACGTGAACGTACCGGGTTCCAATACCACCGGTAAGCGTGGCGGTATTCTCAATAGCGTGACGCGTATCGTGCCTAAGCCGACCCATATGATTGGTGGCTATGCCCAACTCTCTTACGCTTTCAACTACTACGGCACTGTCGGTTCACAACGTGATGAGTACGTCGTGATTCATAAAATCGAGGATGGTGACGTGGATTGGCTGGAGCGTCCGCTGACTGCTAAACGCGAATCCCAACTCAATCCTCCAGGGATCAACAACTGAGTTATTGATCGTAACGGCGCAGGGAATAGGGGGCTGATCATGGCCCTCACTCCCACGCCACCGGCAGCGAAAGAATTTTGAGGAATAAACTATGAAAATACGTGCACAAATCTCCATGGTCCTGAATCTGGACAAGTGCATCGGTTGCCACACCTGTTCAGTGACTTGTAAAAATATCTGGACCAATCGCAAGGGAGTGGAATATGCCTGGTTCAACAACGTGGAGAGTAAACCGGGTATCGGTTTCCCCAAGGAGTGGGAGAATCAGAACAAGTGGAATGGTGGTTGGGAGAAGAAGAATGGCGAGTTGGAACTGAAGGGGGGTGGCCGCATCAGTAAATTATTGAATCTTTTTGCCAACCCGGATATGCCTGAGATTGACGATTACTACGAACCGTTCGATTTCGATTATCCAAAACTGCAGAACAAGGAACTCTCCGAGGCAGCCCCCACTGCGCGTCCAATCTCCATGATTACCGGCGAGCAGATGGAAAAAATCCATTGGGGACCGAATTGGGAAGATGATCTGGCGGGTGAATTCGACGAGCGTGCGAAGGATAAGAACTTCGAGGGCATCCAGAAACAGATGTACAAGGACTTTGAAAAGACCTTCCATATGTATCTGCCCCGTCTATGTAATCATTGTCTGAATCCAGCCTGTGTAGCAAGCTGTCCATCCGGCGCCATCTATAAACGCGATGAGGACGGCGCAGTATTGATCGATCAGGACCGTTGTCGTGGTTGGCGTATGTGTGTCAGTGCCTGCCCCTACAAAAAGATCTACTACAACTGGGAATCAGGCAAGTCGGAGAAGTGCATTCTCTGCTACCCGCGTATCGAATCGGGGATACCTACCGCCTGCGCCGAATCCTGTGTCGGACGTATCCGCTATATCGGTGTCGTACTCTACGATGCAGACAAGATCAGTGATGCCGCCGGAACCGATGACAATAAGAATCTCTATCAGTCCCAGCTAGATATCTTCCTCGACCCCCATGATCCCAAGGTGATCAAACAGGCACTGGAAGATGGCGTTCCGCAGACCTGGCTCGATGCAGCTCAGAACTCGCCGGTCTACAAAATGGCGATGGAGTGGAAGATCGCTTTTCCCATCCATCCGGAATTCCGCACCCTGCCCATGATGTGGTATGTCCCCCCTCTATCACCTGTGCAGAGCCAGATTGATCAAGGCAATCTACCCACTGAGGCGGATGGAGTAATGCCCAAAGCCGAGACACTGCGCTTTCCTGCACGCTACCTGGCCAATCTTCTAACCGCAGGTGATGAAGGTCCGATCATCAATGCACTTAACCGGATGATGGCGATGCGCAGTAACCAGCGTTCCAAGGAGGTTGATGGCAAGCCGAATACAGCGGTCCTGGAGTCAGTCGGACTCAGCGAGTCTCAGGCCGAGGCTATGTACCAGTTGCTGGGTATTGCCAACTACGAGGATCGTTTCGTCATTCCTACCTCTCACGAAGAGATGGCTCAAGAGGATCCATATGCTTTTCAGGGTCAGAATGGCTTCGCTCCCGGTAACATCAGTTCCCAGGGCAGCGGTCCGGGTGTCAGCCTGTTTCCGACACCACGCAAGCGCACATATACCCCACAGGGCATCATGCCACGTAAAAAAGATTAGGCAGGAGAAAATTCATGCATATCTACACTATATTGGCGCGGCTGCTCGATTATCCAGATGAAGCGTTACTGGAGAATATGCCGGAGATCATCAGCCTGTTAAAAGGAGATCCGGGTATCAGTGAGCAGGAGCGAGATACTTTGATGCAGCTAATAACCTGGATGCAATCACATCATCTGACCGGGCTGCAGGGGATTTATGTGCAAACCTTCGATATGACGCCAGAGCACGATCTACATCTGACTCACCACCTGTTCGGTGACGATCGAGGACGTGGGCCGGCACTGATCGACCTGTCGGAGTATTACAAGGGCATGGGGTTGGAGTTGGAGAAAGGTGAAATCCCTGACTATCTACCGCTAATACTTGAATTTGTCTCGACCCTGGACGATATGCAGGCGCGGGTTTTTCTGGGAGACGCCGCCAAAGTACTGAAAGTGCTGGCGGGGAACCTGGAGAAGAAGGAGAGTCCCTATGCACAGCTGATTCGTATCGTTGAAAATCGTGGCACTTTAGCCCAGGCCGCCTGAGGAGAGAATCGAAATGATGACACTTCATGACTTTATTTTCGGAGCCTACCCCTATCTGGCGGGGACCATTTTTCTTCTGGGAAGCTGGATTCGCTTTGATCGTGAGCAGTACACTTGGAAGACCGATTCCAGCCAACTGCTCAGCAACAAAAATATGCGTCTGGCCAGTAACCTGTTTCACATTGGTATACTGGGTATCTTCTTTGGCCATCTGGCTGGGATGCTGTTGCCACACAGCTGGTTTCTGGCTATGGGGATCTCAGATGTTGCGCATCAGTACCTCGCCATCTATGCTGGTGGCATCTTTGGTATTGTGTGCCTTGTTGGTGCCGCCATGTTGTTTTACCGCCGCATCAGCAACCCGCGTATCAAAGCCACCAGTCGTACACGCGATACCTTTGTGATCGGCTGGTTATTGGTAACCGTAACGCTGGGTCTGAGCACAATTCTCGTCTCATCAGGTCATGCTTCCCATGGTGATGTCACGCAGATGATAGTGCTCACTGAATGGGTTAAAAGTGTAGCCACCCTGAGTGCAGAGCCGAGTCTGGTTCAGGGAGTCTCAACGATTTTCAAGATCCATATATTCTTCGGGATGACAGTGTTTCTGATTTTTCCATTTACCCGCCTGGTTCATGTTTGGAGCGTACCGTTTAGTTATCTCGGTCGTGCCTACCAGATTGTTCGCGTCAAGCGGATACCTATGAACTAAGCACAAACAATTGATGTAACCGTGGGGGACGTCAGTCCCCCACGACCCTGTCGAGAGGTTGTCTCTATGAGTACGAATCCATACGCAATCCGTGTTGAATATTTAGATGTCAATGGCAACAAAGTAGCTACTGACCAGGAAGGTTATATTCAAAATATGGATGAGTGGTCTGAGGCCTTCGCCGTGGCCCTGGCTGAAAAGGAGGGTTTGGTATTGACTAAGGATCACTGGGAGGTGATCTACTACATCAAGGCTTACTATGAAGAACACCGTGTGCAAGCCCAGGTTCGTGACATGATTAAGCACTTTAAAAATATTTGGGGACCTGAACGTGGCAATAACCGCTATCTACATGACATTTTTCCCAAGGGAGGTCCCCAGAAACAGGGTAACCGATTGGCTGGAATACGTCGTACCAAAGGGGAACATTAATAAAAGCAAAGGATCAAAATACCAGGAATAATTTTTAGACAATATGAGATAATCCGATTGTCGATCACAAAACAATTGATGGGAATGCCAGCCATCACCGATTACACATTATTAAGCCTTCCCTGGCCCTGTTATTCCCTCTGATTAAGTAGATATACCGGAACCGGCATATACACCATCCATTTCTCTCTGCACTTCCTCTTCAAAGCTGAAATGGCGTTCTTCCGCTTCAAGCTGTATGACCTCGTTACTCTTGCGTCCAGTGTGAAAAAGTAGACGCTCAATGACTGAGTTGATGTCATTGTAAGGAGGAACCTGCAGTTGCAGAAGACGATCATATACTGCTTGATCCAGACTAACCTGTACCTGATTACTCATGCTATGTCTCCAAGGGAATGGGGATACCTCACCCAAATAGTAGACTATATTGCTTGGTTTTTTATTTGGCTCAGCAATATGAGATGTCGGCCTAACAGGCAGATGAGTAAACAGATAATCTCAAACCGTCTGTATCTACCAGGCAGAATCAAATTATCCTTTTGAAAATAAAAGTAATATTAAGCTGATTTTCACTATTATCTTGAGACGCTGGCTGAGTTTATTGACAGTTTACTTCATCCACAGGCGTGTAGTTCAACCCTGACAGAACACATTGTCCCTCCTTGCTAAGTACCCAACTAATATACGTCTTAATCTTGCCGTTAGGCTCACCATCTGTGTACATGTACAAGGGTCTTATCAAAGGGTAGGTAGTTTCTTTCGATGCATTCTCTGCTGCATACTCCAGACAACTCTCAGTATCTTGCTGTAAGAGACATACAGCTTTGACTTCCGGTGTATGGTAAGCATAACTACTGTAACCAATTGCACAGGGTGTGTTTCCAATCAGTTCCACTAAATCCTTGGATGACTGGGTGCTCAATATTTCAGGTTTGTATTTATTCCGGTATTTTTCTCCAATAACGATCTTACGAAAATAGGCATAGGTACCGGAACTGCTTTGTCTGCTGACAAGAATAATCTTCTGATCTTTACAGCCGGGTACTTCAATTCCAAGATCTGTCCATTTTTTAGTAGTGCCACCACGGCCAAACAGGCCACCTAACTGAGTAAATGAAAGTGCCATTAACGGATTATCCTTATGCAGATAGATGGCAACTGCATCATAGCCCACAATATGTTCTATCGGATCTCTTTGCGCCTTCTTTGCCAACATACGTTCTTTGGTTGTTAGTGGCCGGCTCGCATTGGCAATATCGACCAGACCATTGATTAATGCCGCGATTCCAGTTCCGCTGCCACCTCCGGATACGGCAATACCCACGTCAGGGTCGATTTTCTGATAGGCTTCTGACCAAGCCGATACAGCAATTGCCATGCTGTCCGATCCGCGGTTTTGAATCGGAATGCGCTGTGCCTGTACTAATAGTGATGTAGAGAGTAGACAGACAAATAAAGTACCTATTCTGATCAGATCAAATCGCATCTTATCCATATCGCCCCTCAATGTAATCGGCTGTCTCTTTTTGTTCTGGTGTGACGAATAGATCTTCTGTAGCCTGATGCTCAACCACTTTACCCATCAACATAAAAATACACTCCTCACTGGCCCGTCTGGCTTGTGCCATATTATGAGTGACAATAAGGATTGTGTATTCACCACGCAGTTCCCAAATCAGCTCTTCTACGGCTGCTGTACCTTTAGGGTCCAGTGCAGAGCAGGGCTCATCCATTAACAATACACTGGGTTTGACCGGTAGGAGTCGGGCGATACAGAGTTTTTGCTGTTCTTCCAGGGAGAGTTCCGTTCCCCTTTGATTGAGGCGATCTTTTACCTTGTCCCATAGAAGTACTTGCTTTAGTGCTGATTCAACAATTTCATTCTGATCGCTTTTCGATGACTTATTGTCTTTATTATGTATCCTGTGTCCGAACAGAATATTATCCCGTATAGAGATGGGCAGTGGATTGGGCCGTTGGAAAACCATCCCGATCTGCTTGCGTACCTGTACCAGTTCAACATCAGGGTCATATATGTTTTTATCCATGACATCGATATTGCCCTCGATTCGCACATAACCGAGTCTTTCGTTGATACGATTTACACTACGAAGAAGGGTGGATTTTCCGCAACCTGAAGGCCCGATCAAAGAAGTAATCATGCCATTGCAGATGTTGAGATCAACATCGAAAAGTGCTTGAAAAGTACCGTACCAGAGATTGAGTTTACTGGTTCGAATGGCGTATTCCGCGACCGGTTCGCTCATGGCTTTTGCAGTGGCATTCATGTTGAGATCTTCATAGGGGTTAGTGTTTATGATTTAGCCGAATTTACCTTCGACATAGTCCCGCGTTCTTTGATCTTTAACCTCACCTGTAAATAGGTCTTCAGTTATTCCTACTTCTACACATTCGCCTTCAAGAAAGAAGGCAGTTCGATCTGCCAGGCGGCGCGCTTGTTGCACCAGATTTGTTACAAGAATGATCGTCATATCATGCTTCAACTCTTTCAGAACATCCTCTATGCGCATGGTCGTAACCGGGTCTACGGCGATAGAGAATTCATCCAACATCAACAGATCGGGTTCCTGTGAGAGTGCTCGGGCAATGGTTAGTCTTTGCTGCTGACCGCCCGAAAGCAGGCTTCCGAGAGAATTAAGTCTGTCTTTGACTTCATCCCAGAGTGCAGCCCTACTCAGGCAACGTTCAACAATTACATCAAGTTCGCTTTTTCTCTTTATACCTCGCAGTCGAGGCGAAAGGGCGACGTTTTCATAAATTGTCAGTGGTAGTCCGACAGGCAAGGGGAATACCACACCGATGCGACTACGTAAGGCATAGATGTTTTTAAGGTTTTGCACATTGAGTCCATTGAACAGAATTTCTCCTTCAACCGACATATTGGTGTTGAAAGTATCCATTCGATTCAATGTTTTGAGAAAAGAGGTTTTTCCGGCATTGGCAGGTCCGATAATGCCAAAAATTTCATGCTCCCGTACTTCCAGATTGACCCCACTCAGGGCTGCTGTGCCGCCATACCTGATGGTCAGATCACTGACACCGAGTTTAACGGGAGCAGCAAAAGCGGGGTCTACTATTTTGTCGGCTGCAGCCAGGTTGACATTCATATCTACCATTTCTTTTTGCCTCGCAGATACATACGGAATGCAATAGATATACTGTTCATCAGCAGTACCATGGCTATCAGTACCAGTGCGACACCAAAAGGCAGGTTATCAGGAACACCAGGTACTTGAGTGGCAACAACGAACAGATGCAAGGAGAGGGCCATGGTTTGATCAAATACACCCTGGGGTAGAAAAGGCAGGAAGAATGCGGCGCCGGTGAACATAATCGGTGCTGTCTCTCCGGTAGTGCGTGAAACCTCCAGGATGACACCTGTCAGAATACCACTGACAGCATTGGGTAGGACGACTCTGCGAATGGTCTGCCAGCGTGTAGCACCCATATTCCAACAAGCTTCTCTGAAGGCTTGTGGAACGGCTCTTAAAGATTCACGAGTTGAGACAATCACAACCGGCAATGTCATGATGGCCAAAGTTAGACTGGCGGCAAGAATACTGGTGCCAAAACCGAAAAAGATGACAAAGGCACCAACACCGAAAAGGGCATGCACAATAGAGGGAACGCCTGCCAGGTTGATGATGGCCAGTTGGATAATGCGGGTGAACCAATTGTCACCGGCATATTCATTCAAATAGATTGCTGCAGCAACACCCAGCGGGACAGAAGCAAGCAAGGCAACTGCGACGATCCACACTGTTCCGAGCAAGGCGGGAAAGATGCCCCCTGCTGTCATGCCATTGGTTGGGTCGGTAAACAGGAAGTCAATGGAGATAATGCTGCCACCCTTGGCGATCAGGGTGGCGAGAATGATCACGACCGGTATGATCAGTAACACTGTCATCATCAAAAAAAGGATGCGGAACAGATTCTGGACACGTTTGTTCCGTACATTCAATGCAGATTCAGCAAACATCTCTTATTATCCTTTACGGATGCCACGAACAATGAGATCCGCGGTCAGGTTGATTATAAAAGTAATGATGAATAGGAAAATGCCAATCGTGAACAATGCCTGATAGTGCGGTGACCCGACTGCGGTTTCACCCAGTTCTGCAGCAATGGTTGCCGTCAGGGCGCGGACCGGATCGAAAAGGCTACCTGGAATATTCACTGCATGACCGGTCGCCATAAGCACCGCCATCGTCTCACCAAAACCACGTCCCACACCCAACAGTACTGCACCGAGCAGACCGTTTTTTGCAGCAGGTAGTACGGTTTTAAATATCACCTGCCAGCGGGTAGCGCCCAATGCTTCGGCAGCCTCTCGATAACGATCAGGCACTGCCTTAAGGGCATCCTCAGCGATCGAGGTCATGATCGGTGCTGCCATTAGTCCTAGAATGATGCCCGCATTGAGTACATTCAGACCGACAGGTACATCAAACAGATCGATGATCAATGGATTCATGATGGAAAGACCGATAAAGCCCCATACCACAGAAGGTATGGCAGCGAGAAGTTCCACCAGTACTTTCAGGTATTCTCTCATCTTGCCTGATGCAAACTCACCTATAAAAATGGCAGCACCAAGAGAGAAGGGGATAGCGACAATCATAGCCAGCCCGGTAACGCTGGCAGTGCCCGCTACAAGCGCCAGAATGCCGTATTCAGGCGCATCTTCATCCGACGGTTCCCAAAATGGAGAGAAGAAAAACTCCCTGAAGCTAAAATCCTCAAGCAGAAAACCAAAGCCCTCCATGGTGATAAAAATAAAAATACCGATGATAAAAATAATGGCGGAAATCCCTGCGACAAAGACAATAAACTGAACAAATTTATCAATGTACCAGTCCATGTTTCGGCTATCAAAATCGGTAGTCATCGATCTGTTTAGCGGGTTTATTACCGACATTTCAACTTGCTCCTTCCCCGCGAAGCAACTCCATCAGATCCTTAATCAGGATTGCAATTTCATGATAAAGCGTCTCATATTCATGCTCATCTTCTTCCTCTGGAACTTCACCCAGTCCCCAGTCAAGGGCTGAGCTATGAAATGGAATCTGCGGGATATAGGAAGAGACACCACCTTGTAGACTGATGATGACATGCTGCTCTGAAAGCTCTTTTGCAGTCAGATGGTCGAGCGATGTCAGCTGTGTATGGCTAATGTCTATACCTCTTTTTTCCATAAACGATCTTAGTTTAGGATTTAATAATTCTGCCTGTGTTCGACCTGCACTTCGATACTTACCAGACTGAGGATGGTTTTGTCTGGCAATCGCTTCCGCCAATTGACTGTGACAACTGTTGTCTTCATCGATAAACAGAATGTTGAATATTTTAGGCTTCTTCTGCTCACCAGTGACCGCAAATACAGTATCCTCACAAAGGTTTTTTGCCTGGTCGGCGACACGTTTTAATTGGGTGAATATGACAAAGATCGCCAGTACATCTTCGACCTTGCCACGTTCGTCATTAGCCATCATTTCCGTATAGACCACATCCAGATTGTGCTCCAGCTCATTTGTCATGATCATTGTGCTTTTCGCTATATCGGCATTGAATTCGGTAAATGCCTTAATCGCTTGCTGCAGCATAAGCATGGTTTCATTTGCAACACGATCCAGTTCTCTGCCAAGCCCCCCGCTTGGTGGTTGAGATAGCTGTGCAGCTTCACGTGCAATAGTCACTGCATAGTCACCGATACGTTCCAGTTCAATGTTTGCTCGTATTACCGAAGAGAGCAGGCGCAGATGTCCACCACTGGGTATATGTATAGCGAAGAAACGATGACAGATTGTATCGATCTCACGCATACAGCGGTTGATCGGGTTGTCATTCAGTACTGTTGAGTAGGCAAGCTTTTTATTGCCGGTTTGAAGGGCATTAACAGCATTATTTACAGCATCCTGGACCTGCTCCCCCATTTTTGCCACACGGTCATGGATATTATTAAGGTCGTTCTCCAGGCGTTCTTCGAGTTGGGACATTGCTTGATACTCCCCATTGAACGGTGTCACTGGCAGATACCGTTCTATTCTTATCTATTCAGCAAAATAGCTGTTAGTCAGGTTAAAGGTCCGAATTCACGCACCTTTAACCTGATCCGTGTGTAAATGGAGTTTTTAGCTACAGTTCACATCTTGAGTCGGTGCATATCCCTTCTTCAGAAGAATGCACTGACCAATATCACTCTTGACCCAGTCAAGATATATTTTGATTGCTCCTGCGGGTTCACCATTGGTATACATAAACAGTGGTCGAGCAATGGGGTAGCTACGGTCGCTGGCAGTCTCTACGCTGGGATTGATGCATGTATCACCTGTCTCTTTTTCAATGCAGGCCATTTTGATATGGTCCGTGGCATACGCCAAGCCGCTGTAACCGATTGCACAAGGCGTTTTCTCAACAAGATCCACGACATCCTTTGAACCATGCATATCGAGTGTTCCTTGGCGGAATTTGCCTTTCTTGCCAAGCACGGCCTTTTTAAAATAGACATAGGTACCAGAATTGTTCTGGCGACTGACAACTACGATCTCATCGCTGCCACAGCCCGGAACCTTCAGTCCGATATGGGACCATTTAGTAGCCTTGCCACCCCGGCTGAAGACCGATTTCAATTGTTCATAGGATAAGGAATTTGCTGGGTTATCTTTATGGACAAAGACAGCAAGGGCATCATACCCAACCACATGCTCGATGGGGTCCTGGCCTTTTTCCTTTGCCAGTTTAATCTCTTTTGATTTCATTTTACGGCTGGCATTGGCAATATCCACGGTACCGTTGATCATAGCCGCTATGCCTGTACCAGACCCCCCTCCGGAAACAGCCACTGCGATATTTGAATCGACATCCCGATAGGCTTCTGCCCATGCCTGGGCGACATTAACCAGGGTATCAGAGCCTTTATTCTGAATAACGGTACGATCTGCCGCTTGTGCTGTTATAGCAAGTAACAGGGTAGTGGTTGCCAATGGGATGGCACTAAACAATTTTCTCTTCATGGATCATCCTCAAATGATTTTACTTTTAATCAACTCGCTTGAAATACTTAAGATCGGCGAGTACTTCTATCTGTTTTTATCAAAAACAATATTCACATCGATACTTCCCTATGTGTGGTTATGCAGTAAGTTGATCAAGATGAATATTTCGGATTATTTACAACTTTATTCTTTTATTGTTACAGGAGTATGACAGTGAAGAGTGATGGTTAAGTTAATTTCTGATCATTGAATTTTAAGCGTGTATTAACCACTCACTTGATTGCGAGTAATCATTGACACAGCAATATAATATTTGTGCTCTGGTGTAATGAGCTTCGATTTTAAGACGTCCAAATATGCTGAATGGCTTGGATCCGAACGATCCGCCTAATCACTGAATCCGGTCTCGGTGCGGATTGGTGGTTTCCGTTAACACATTGAACAATCGATGTGGTGGGTATTTTTGATCAGATCAGTAATTCGAGTCACTATCATTCTTCATATAAAACATCAATAAAATTATATAAGCATCTGTAATTAAATAATAAATATAGCCGCATGTGGTTGCTATCAATAAATCCCTGATATCCAAAATATTCAACACCGATCCACTGAGAGACTAAAATGAAAGTAAGTAATATAGTGGGGTGATCAGTGATTAAATCGTTCTTATCACTTCTATTCTCCTTGAGCCTACTGTTAGGTGGTATGAGTCAGCTTCATGCCGAGGAAAACGGTCGCAAGGGATTCGTTCTAGAGATATCCGGTGCAATCGGACCAGCGACGGCTGACTATATCGAACGTGCACTTCAAAAAGCTGAGTCACAATCTGTCGAGCTTGTCGTGCTCCGCATGGATACACCAGGCGGACTCGATACCTCAATGCGTGCCATTATCAAACGCATCATTGCCTCCCAGGTTGCGGTCATCGGCTATGTTGCCCCTGGTGGCGCCCGAGCCGCGAGCGCTGGGACCTATATAATTTACGCCAGTCATATTGCTGTAATGGCGCCTGCCACCAATTTAGGTGCCGCAACTCCCGTTACATTGGGAGGCGTGCCTAAACCAATACGTGACAGTGACTCTGAGGGGGAGGAGGGTAGTCACCAACCTCCGCCCAGCGATGCAAAAGAGCGAAAAGTCATCAATGATGCCTCCGCTTACATTCGTAGTCTGGCTGGGTTACGGGGGCGTAATGCAGACTGGGCTGAACAGGCGGTGCGTGAGGCAGCGAGCCTCTCGGCTGAAGCGGCGCTGGAAAAAGGGGTCATTGATTTTATTGCCACAGATCTTATGTCACTGCTTACCAAGTTAGACGGTCATCAGGTTGAACTGCCATTGGGTACAAAAATTCTGGACACAAAAGAGCTGCGGTTGGAAATGCTAATGCCCGATTGGCAGAGTCAGTTACTCTCCATTATCAGCAATCCTAATCTGGCCTATATTCTTATGTTGGTCGGAATTTATGGTGTGATCTATGAATTTGCCAACCCCGGTGCAATTGTGCCCGGAACTGTAGGGGCTATTTCCCTATTTTTAGCCCTCTATGCTTTTCATGTACTACCCATAAATTATGCGGGCATTGCGCTGATACTACTTGGACTTTCATTGATGATTGCAGAGGCATTTGTTCCCAGTTTTGGCACCCTGGGTATAGGCGGGGTAATTGCATTTGTTATCGGCTCATTGATCCTTGTAGACACCGACCAAGCCGGTTTTGGAATCTCGTTACCGCTTATTCTGACAGTTGCCGTAGCCAGTGCATTCGCTGAGCGCCAAGGAAGGCTGAAAGCCGAGGCGGTTAGTCCCCGGTAGGCGTGAGGCGAGACTGTAGACCCGTCGTGCCTTGCGCCAGAGGGGATGCAAAGCGAGCATCCGAACACGGCGTCCAGTCATTTGGGAACTGACGGCGGAGTGGTCACGAGCTTGCGATGTGATCACGTAGTGTCAGTGACCAGGACCGTCCGGGGCACTAATAGGTTGTCAAAGATCGAGTGTCTTTTAGGCCTGGGACGCCTAAAAGACATCACGAGATCGAAGACTCACTTGTATTTTGATTTTCACTATCGGTATGGCCCTCAAATCCCGTCATCGACCCGTGGTGAGTGGTCGAGAGGAGTTACTCAGTTGTGACGGCCATGTGGTGGAAGATTTTAGCGGTGACGGTGCCGTAAGGGTGCATGGCGAAGTATGGCGAGCACACTCAAAGCAGCCGTTACGCAAGGATCAGCCGGTACAGATTACCGGCAGAGAAGGATTGGTATTGGAAGTGACGCCAACCGATAAGGAGACATTATTGTGACACTCTATCTCTATGCCGTAATCTTATTTTTCATCATTACATTTCTCGCATCAGCACTAAAGATTTTACGTGAATATGAGCGTGGTGTGGTTTTTATGTTGGGCCGATTCTGGCGGGTCAAAGGCCCTGGTCTGATTATAATTATTCCAATCATACAACAATTCGTCCGAGTTGATTTGCGTACCATTGTCCTCGATGTTCCCTCACAGGATGTGATCTCACGCGACAATGTCTCGGTAAAGGTCAATGCAGTGGTTTACTTCCGGGTATTGGATCCGGAGAGGGCCATTATTCAGGTTGAGGATTACATGGTTGCTACCAGTCAATTGGCTCAAACCACACTGCGTTCCGTATTGGGACAACATGAGCTTGATGAGATGTTGGCTGAGCGTGAGCGGTTAAACGGTGATGTCAGAAAGATACTCGACCAGCAGACCGATACCTGGGGCATCAAAGTATCAAATGTCGAGATAAAACATGTTGACCTTGATGACAGTATGATCCGTGCCATTGCCCGACAGGCAGAGGCAGAACGTGCCAGGCGCGCCAAGGTGATCCATGCAGAAGGTGAGCAACAGGCAGCACAAAAGCTGGTGGAAGCTGCTACCATTCTAGCTAAACAACCACAGGCCATTCAGTTGAGATACCTGGAGACCTTGACAGAAATAGCGGGCGATAAAAGCCATACCTTGGTGTTTCCACTACCGATGGATCTAATTGAGCCACTGTTGAAGCGTACGGATAAACCGCAATCAGGATAATGTTTGGATATAGTTGAGATGATCATGATGAAAACAAACCGAAAACCATTGATACGTACTTTTTTTGTTGGTATGGCATTGCTGCTGGTTAGTGGACTGGTAACAGCTCAGGCACCCCCAGCCCCTTATCAGCAGTGGCACGCATACCCCCTCTATCATCCATATTATGGTCCCAGCCCTGCTGACCTGATCAGAAACCTGAACTTGTTACAGGAACACCTCTATCGGCAATTACAATTCTACGCTTTCCACGGTCCCAAGTACTTCGGCGCTACCCCCTCATGGGGGGGCAATTTCAGAGGCACCGCATCCCATCTACAGGATAGGGGAGATCATTACTTGGTGCAGATGCGATTGCCAGGTGTAACTTCGAATGACATTGATATGCGGGTGGACGGCCAGGTGCTAACTATTTCTGTCCAAACTAAAGAAGATCAGACGAATCCAGGCCAGTGGCAGACCTTCTTCGGTAACCTGCAACAAGTCTTCACACTTCCCGAAGCAGTGGACAGCAACCGCGTTAGCGGCCAATTCCGGAATGGCTTGTTGACGATGGTGGTGCCAAAATTGATTAGATGATGTTATCCCGATAAGGTAATTCAGCTTCATGCGGCGGGGTATGAGCTGTCCACCTTAAGTTTCTCATGTAAAATTGTTTCAACATCCAACATCGCTATGGCACTAATTGTAGCCTCCCAGGCACCTTCGTGGCACAAACCACTCATCGCTGCATATTCATATCCTTCAAGTGCAGCCTTTATGCATCCTTAATGACTTGTGCAATGCGTTGCTCTTCGGCCCCACCATTTTGTATCGTCATAGCAACCTTACCTAAGTAAAATATATCGGTCTGCTTGCAACTATTTAAAGAACCTCATACGTTTGAGACCTTCCCAGAACATCCAACTGAAAAATCACAGAGCATACCCTGACTCCCTTAAAACGGACTCATGATAAAAGGAGTCACGATCCGGCATGGGAGAGAGTCTCAATTGCATTCAACACTGGGCTACAATACAAGGATGGATTACAAAAATGAGCTTAGCAAAGTGTCTGGAAAGACTTGACCACTACACAGTCAACCCACATGGACTGCTATCTGGCGATCGATCAGGGTACGCACGCCAGCCGTGCGATCCTGTTTGATAAATCCGGTGATGTGCTCAGCGGTGCAGTGTGTGACATCACGCTACAAAGAATCAATGCTCAACGTGTCGAACAGGATGCCACCGAGATACTCGCTTCGGTGCGACAAGTGGTGGCTGAGGTGGTCGCTGATATCGACGCAGATTTACAGATAAAAGCCTGCGGTATCGCTACTCAACGATCTACCATACTCGCCTGGAACAGTGCGGGTGAAGCATGCTCGACAGTGCTCAGCTGGCAGGATGTACGTGGTAGCGATTTTGTCGATGCACTGCGACCGCAGCAGCAGATGATCCAGCAGATCTCGGGGTTACCGCTGTCGCCGCATTATGGTGCCAGCAAGCTGCGCTGGTTGCAGCAACATGTCTCGGGTGCGGATGCGCATCTCCGGTTGTCACCGCTGGTGAGCTATCTGCTCTACCATGTACTCGAAACGAAACCTTATGTGGTTGATCATTGTAATGCACAACGCACACAGCTGTTCGATCTCAACCAACTGCATTGGTCAGATGCCTTATGCGCAAAATTCGGAGTGTCGTCGAAGCAGCTACCGCTGTGTGTGCCAGTACGTTACGCTTATGGCAATCTTGAACAGCACGGAATCGCGGTGACAACTGTCACCGGCGATCAGAATGCGGCGTTGTGCGGCATGACCGCTACCCAGACCGACGTTGCGCTGGTCAATCTCGGTACGGGAGCATTTGTATTGCGACACATGCGTGACTACCGCGTATCACAACAGCAGCTCACAGGTATCGCCGTGTCCAGTGCGTATGAGGTGAGTTATGTACGCGAGGCAACCATCAACGGCGCAGGATCGGCACTCGTCTGGCTGGCAGAGCGTTTTGGCATCGCAGAGATCGAACAACAACTGCCAGCGTGGTTGAAGAACATAAAAACACCTGCGTTATTTTTCAACAGTGTAGGTGGTCTGGGATCACCGTGGTGGCGAACGGACATCGATCCGCACTTCATCGATGAAGGCACCAATGCGGTGAGCGATGATGGTGCGTATGTCGTCGGTGTCATCGAAAGTATATTGTTCATGGTGCAGTCGAATCTTGTACTTATGCAAAGTGAATCAGCGCTATCGTTGTTACGCGTCAGTGGTGGCCTATCGAAGCTTGATGGCCTGTGTCAGCGCCTTGCCGATCTTAGTGGTTTATGCGTGACACGCAGTGATGACAGCGAAGCCACCGCGCGCGGTGCAGCATGGCTGGCAGCGGGGTGTCCTCACGGCTGGCAACAACATGCCGAGATAACGCTGTTCCGGCCTCAAGCGGATGCTGCGCTGCAGCAACGTTACCTGCGTTTCCTCGATTATCTCGAACGGTGTCTGGCTCACGCATGAAAATTCCTCGCTTGGTCGCACACCGTGGATACTCTGCGGCATACCCTGAAAATACATTGATCAGCATGCATGCTGCTGTCGCTGCTGATGCCTGCTGTATCGAGTTCGATGTGCAGATGTGTCGTGATGGAAATTTCGTGGTGATGCATGATGACAGGCTGCTGCGCACCTGCGGTGTCGATCGTAGCGTGTTCGACACCACGCTCGCTGAATGTATGCAGGTGAGTGCGAACGAAGCTGCAAGGTTTGGCAAACGTCATGCGTCGGAACCTGTACCTTCACTACGGCAGATGCTCGACTTCATCCGTGCGCATCCAGCGCTCACAGCGTATGTTGAGATCAAGGAAGAGAGTCTCAATCACTTTAACGTTGACAGGGTGATGCAGAGATTGCTCGCTGAAGTCAGTGCGTACGCAACGCAGTGTGTCATCATATCGTTCAGCGCTGCAGCGATCAGATATGCGAAGCAACACAGTCGGTTGCGTACCGGCTGGGTGCTGCATCGCTACGACAGTACGCAACATGAACATGCAGTAGATCTGCGTCCGAACTACCTCATATGTAACCAGCGCAAGATCGATATGCCAGAACCCTGGCCAGGTGACTGGCAGTGGATGTTATATGGCGTCGAACACGCACAGCTCGCGCTCGACTGGGGTGCGCGAGGTGTTTCCTATATCGCGACCGATCATATCGCCGAGCTGTTAGCGCATGATGTGTTGCGTCAGCGTGCATGCATCCACACAACTGATAACTTTAATAACAATGACTGAACAAGAATGGGACATAATCGTCATCGGTGCAGGCATACACGGTGCTGGCGTAGCACAGGTCGCGGCAGCGCACGGCTATCGCGTGTTGCTGCTGGAACAGTGTGCGTCTGCGGCGTGCGCCACCTCGAGTAAATCGTCCAAGCTCATCCATGGAGGCCTGCGTTATCTCGAGACCGGTCAGTTTGCACTGGTGCAGGAGTGTCTTCGAGAGCGTAAATATCTGTTACGCAATGCACCGCATCTGGTGAAGCTAAAACCGTTCTATCTCCCGATATATCACAGTACTACACGACGGCCGTGGAAGATCACCGCAGGTATGTTGCTGTACTCGTGGTTCAGCGGACGCAGCTACCATCGGGTGCAGAAAAAAGACTGGACCTTGGGGTCCTGGGGATTTTCCGTCTTAAAAAGACATAATCCGCTGTAGCCCGTGCCAGCCGTGGCTTTCAGAGGGGCATCAACTCCTGGGA
>JAIVEQ010000037.1 GCA_023838465.1 Candidatus Thiodiazotropha sp. | reverse complement strand
CTAAGCCAAAAAAGCAAACCGAATAGCAACCCCCTGGCCGGACGGTGAGATTGTCTCAACCCGTCCGGCGTTTTTTTGGCCGCAATTTAGCGGCATGGAGGGGTAGTGTGGCAGCGATGCATAGGTCGTGGGGGAGAATTCATTGGATTTTTGGTGTGGCAGGCTGCACCCTACCTACGAAAGGTGCGGGTGTGGCCTGCTGCACCTTGTTGAGCCCTGGCAAAATAGAAAACATAAATTGTGAAGTGACAACCGCGAATGAGTGTTGTCCGTCCAGATAGAAAAAACCTCGCTAAGACGCTAAGCAGATACTAATTATTTAATGGCGTTGATTGCGAGTATGCGAAAGATATTATCTTGTATTCGGATGATCACTGATTATTGAGGCTAGCTCGACACTCATCCTGATTACAATGAATTTTTTATCAGATTATTGATGATACCTTCACACTCCAGCCAGTCTTTTACATCATGGCCTGGTTCGAACTCTCGTTGTTCAGCACGATAGTAGGCCATGGTGGCTATCATCTCATAACGTTCCCTGGGACTGATCGCCGGTTTCGATGCGCCCGACTTTACAACGGCTTTTTTATTGACACGTTTCTTGCTGACGGTCTTTTTCTTGGCAACCTTCTTTTTGCTTACCCGGGCTTTTGTTTTTTTAATGGCACCGGATTGTGTTGTTGTTTTTTTTGGATCCTTTTCCTGCCTTTTATTCATGCAACTGCTCCTAAATGGTAGTAATAATTAATTGCGGTTAATAATGATCTTCTGTGACCGTTCCGCTACAGTTGGTTTATAGGCGATTGGTTGCTTGTTTGTCCAGTAATAATCAAGTGATCACGGTTGGTTTTGTGCGCCCTGTCCTGGGTTCGATTTCCGCGAGGACTAATGCTGTTTCTACCAGGTTGTTCATGACGGATTGGGTGTCTTGCATCTGTTTAGCGGGGTCTGCTTCGTAAGCTTCAAGGTAGACTCTGAGGGTTGCCCCCTCAGTGCCTGTTCCCGATAAGCGAAAGACGATTCGTGAGCCGTCACTGAAACCGATACGTATTCCCTGGCGCTCAGAGCGGCTGCCGTCTATAGGATCTGTATAGGCGAAGTCATCGGCATATTCCACTAAATAGCCGTTCAGCTCCTGGCTGGGCAAGTGGTTAAGTCTGTTGCGAAGATGGTCCATCAAACCTTCAGCGGCGGCTTTATCGATGGCTTCGTAATCGTAGCGGGTATAGTAATTACGACCAAATGTCTTCCAGTGCTCCTTGACAATCGTCTCTACCGACTGTTGTTTAATAGCAAGGAGGTTGAGCCAGAATAGAACAGCCCAGAGGCCATCTTTTTCTCGAATATGATTTGAGCCAGTACCGAAACTCTCTTCACCACATAATGTGATCTTACGGTCATCAAGAAGGTTGCCAAAGAATTTCCAGCCGGTCGGTGTTTCATAGCATGCCAGTCCTAATTTCTTTGCCACTCTATCCGCTGCTTGACTGGTAGGCATGGAGCGGGCCACACCGCTTATCCCATCTGAATAACCTTTTATCAAGTGGGCACTGGCT
Source organism: Candidatus Thiodiazotropha sp. (assembly GCA_023838465.1). Classification (GTDB taxonomy): domain Bacteria; phylum Pseudomonadota; class Gammaproteobacteria; order Chromatiales; family Chromatiaceae; genus Thiodiazotropha. Next base: position 40,736 of record JAIVEQ010000037.1, on the reverse strand, counting down.
ACCATCACAGCCAGACTATCGCTCGGGGTGACGAAAAAGTTTCGGCCCAGGACCATGTTTCTATCGCCATCGCCATCAGAGGCCGCACCAAAGTCGACTGCGTTAGATCCACTAGTGAGGGCCACAAGCTCATGTGCATGTACTAAATTCGGGTCGGGGTGGCCCCCGCCAAAATCGACTTTTGGCTTGCCATTCATCACAGTCCCCGGCTGTGCGTTCAGTAAACCTTCGAGGATGTGGGTAGCGTATGGACCTGTTATGGCGTGCATGGCATCGAATCGCATGCTGAATAGGCCGGAGTCGAAAAGTTGGCGAATGCGCTCGAAATCGAATAGCTGCATCATCAGATCGGCATAATCCTTGACCGAATCGACAATTTGAATCGTCGTATTACCCAATATCGACTCACCCAGGGTGTCGATGTCTATTGATTGACTCTCAACAGTGTCATATTGAGTGATAGATGTTGTTCTCTGGAAAATGGCCTCTGTCACCGATTCCGGGGCCGGCCCACCGTTTGGTGTATTAAATTTAATACCGAAGTCTTCATCTGGACCACCGGGATTGTGACTCGCTGAGAGGATGATGCCACCATCGGTTTGGTATTTACGGATGATGCAAGAGGCTGCCGGCGTCGAGAGCAGGCCACCTTGTCCAACCAATACCCGTTTGAGGCTATTTGCGCTGGCCATGCGTAGAATGACCTGAATCGCCTCCCGATTATAAAAACGTCCATCCCCGCCAAGCACCAGGGTACCACCCCTCAGATCGGTTTGTGTATCGAAGATAGCCTGCACAAAGTTCTCAAGATAGTGAGGCGTTTGAAATACTTTGACTTTTTTCCGTAGACCGGATGTGCCGGGGCGCTGATCGTTGAATGGTTTCGTGTTGATGGTGATTGTTTTCATGATTGGGTCATTACCAGCTTGCTTCTATTTCTGTAATGCACTATTCAAACACACCTGGCATCTCAAGTTGAAGACGCTTAGATCAACTTTAGTTATGGATTGGATCAGATGAGTGACATCAGTATCAAGAAACTCATATAATCAGTAGCTTGTTATTAGGGCTACCAAGTTGATAATCGTTCTCATTTAACAGTCAGGACGATATGGGGTTTAGAGTCAATAATGGATAGGTAGTTTGCGATCTATGCACCTCGACTTCTTACCCCTTCCTGCGTAATCTTGTTAGTCTGTTTCTCAACCTTCCATGTTTGTCAATGGATTGTTTGGGGTCGTGCTGATTAATCAATATCGTTGCTGAAGGATGAGATGAAAATGTTCACCAACCGGATGATTCATTTACAAAAGGAGCGGGTTAACAGGCTCAAAGGTATATTGTCACCCTATCGAGTCTGTGGATACCTGATTATTTGCTTCGTCACCAGTGCGCATGCAGGTGATTGGATCATCTCTCCAGGTGTTGGGATCGAGCAGATCTATACGGACAATGCATTCCTGACAAGCGAGAATGAAGAGAGCGACACCATTAGTGTTGTAAGGCCTACTATATCGATATACAAGGAAGGTGCGAGGGCATCTTTGGATTTGAATTATGCACCAGAATATCGCCACTATTGGGATGAGACTGAAGACAATGATGTGGTGCATTATCTACGTACCGAAGGAAATGTAGAACTCGTTGAAAACCATCTCTTCCTCGATGGCTGGTTGAGAGCTGACAGGACCAATATTACCAGTTCAGGACGAACCGGTATCAATGGCCTGACCGGTACTGCTGATGACACAGACTTCTATTCAGTTGGATTAAGTCCCTATTACACGGCCAGATTAGGTAGCATTGCTGTGCTGGAAGCTAGATATACTGGTGATAGCGTTGATTACGCCGAAGATAGCCAGAGTGATAGTGTTGGAAATCGTGTAGATATCGCATTCGGTAGTGGTAGTTCTTTCACAAACCAGATTTGGGAGGTGTTAGCCCAGCATACTGTAGTGGACTATGACAATCTGGATGATGACAATGAAACGACAATATTCCGTGCTGAGTTAATTCAGCAACTGACCCATCAATGGGCGCTCACCTTCGCTGCCGGTTATGAAGAATACAATCTGGCGGTTACACAGGATAGTGATGACGCAATATGGAGTCTGGGGGCAATTTATACACCTAACCCCGGAACGCGGGTTGCAATTGGTTTTGGTGAACGTACATTTGGCGATGACTATTATTTGGATTTTAGTCATAGGTCTAGTCGAACTATATGGACGGCCAGTTATGAACAGGACTTTGTAAGTGCACGGGAAGAGGTCAGTAATCTGCCACTTTTTCAACGTCAAGACGAGTTTGGAAACCTTGTAAGAGATCCAATACTTGATAGCCCACCCAGTCTTACCAGAACTGCATTTACTCCGTCACTGACTGAAGATTTTTATGAGATAAAAAGGTTTATAACCGGATTCACTTATCAGACATTGAGGTCATCGATGCGACTCAGGGGTGGCTATTACGAGCGTATTTACGACAGATCAGGAAGAGATACTGAGGATCTTGAATTAGGGCTGACCTTTACTCGTAGGCTTTCGCGACTCATGAATGGTCTATTTCAGATTGCTTTTGTTGACCATGAAGAGGACGCATTGATCTATGATCAATGGACAGCCTCGCTGGGACTGAATTACCAGATTGGTAATGATAGTAGAATTGCCTTGGGTCTTACCCATCTAGAGAGAGATGCGGATGTTGATCTGCTTAGTTATGAAGAGAATCACGCAAGCATCAGGTTCACAACGCTGTTCTGATTGTTCTGGGCACTTGAAAATTCAGCTTAAGCCCCCACCTCTATCGACGGAATAATCCGTTCGCCTGTTTGAATTGATAATCTAACCCGTTGGAGGCAAAACCCAATCATGACCGTTGAAGCCCATAAGGAAACCCTTGAGTTTCAGGCAGAAGTCAGCCAGGTGCTGAATCTGGTAATTCGTTCACTCTACAGCAACAAAGAGGTCTTTTTACGTGAGTTGATCTCGAATGCCTCAGATGCGGCAGAAAAACTGAGATTTGAGGCCTTGACTGATGAGGCACTCTTTGAGGATGACTCAGAATTGAGGGTCAGAGTGACCTTCGACAAGGAGGCTGGAACCGTGACAATCTCGGATAACGGCATCGGCATGAGTCGTCAGGAAGTATCAGAGACCATCGGTACCATCGCCAGCTCAGGAACCCGTAAGTTTTTCGAAGCCATGTCAGGTGACCAGGGCAAGGACAGCGAACTGATTGGTCAGTTTGGGGTGGGTTTCTATTCTGCATTTATCGTTGCTGACAAGGTGACGCTATTGACCCGTCGTGCAGGTTTGGGATCTGAGCACGGAGTACGCTGGCAATCAGATGGAGAGGGCTCTTACTCCATAGAAAATCTTGACAAGCCGACCCGCGGCACAGAGGTTATTCTGCACCTTCGAGAGGATGAAAAGGATTTTTTGGAAAATTATCGTTTACGTAGCATTATTTCTAAATTTTCTGACCATATCACTGTCCCGGTTGAGATGGAGAAGGAGTTCTACGGCGAGGATGAGGAGCAACCGGAGACACCTGAGTTCGAACGTGTCAACAAGGGGACTGCCCTGTGGATGCGCAATCGTTCTGAAATCTCAGAAGAGGAATATCATGAGTTTTATAAGCATGTATCCCATGATTTTGAGAATCCCATGGCCTATGTGCACAACCGGGTAGAAGGTAATAACGAATACACTGCACTGCTGTTCATACCTCATCGTGCTCCGTTTGATCTCTGGGATAGGGATCAGAAACATGGTGTTAAGTTATTCGTACGGCGTGTTTTCATCATGGATGAGGCTGACAAGCTCATGCCCCGCTATTTGCGCTTCGTAAAGGGAGTTGTCGATTCTGATGACCTACCGCTTAATGTTTCCCGTGAAATACTGCAGCATAACCGTAAGATCGACACCATTCGCCAAGCCAATGTGAAACGTATTCTCGGTGCACTGGAAAAACTGGCAGAGGAAGACAAGGAAAAATATCAGACCTTCTGGGAGCAGTTCGGCAAAGTGATGAAAGAGGGGCCAGCGGAAGACCACGCCAATCTGGAACGGATTGCAGGTTTACTACGGTTTGCCTCAACCGGTAGTGATTCAGATGACCAGACCGTATCACTGGCTGACTATATTTCACGGATGCGGGAAGGCCAAGATAAGATCTACTACATTACTGCGGATTCAGCAGCGGCTGCACGATATAGCCCACATCTTGAGGTGTTGAAACAGAAAGATGTTGAAGTGCTGTTACTCTCAGATCGGGTCGATGAGTGGTTGGTAACCAGTTTGACAGAGTTTGATGGTAAATCTCTGCAGTCGGTTGCCAAAGGAGCGCTTGATCTGGGTGAGCTTGAAGACAAGGACGAGAAGGAGAGTAGTGAGAAACAGAACGAGGAACACAAAGACCTGCTAAAACGCATGCAGGATGTGTTGGGTGATGTCGTCAAAGAGATTCGAGTCAGCCAGCGGTTGACCGATTCTCCCGCCTGCCTCGTGGTGGAGGAGCATGATATGAGTGCTAACCTTGCCAGGGTTCTCAAGTCTGTGGGACAAGATGCACCTCAAACCAAGCCAATACTGGAGATTAATGCAACCCATCCTCTGGTTGAGCGACTAGAAGGTGAGGGGGATGGTGATCGATTTGGTGATTTGACCAAGGTGCTCTTTGATCAGGCACAACTAGCAGAGGGTGGTCAGCTGAATGATCCTGCGGCTTTTGTGCGAAGACTCAATAGTTTGATGCTAAACCTTACAGCCAGCTGAAAGTAAAAAAACCATTCAACAGCCCCAAAAGTAGGGGCTGGTTGAATGGTGACAAAGATTGTTTTTAATGTCGATATACTTGTGCCTGTTGGTGGTTCATAAACCCCCTATATCCACCTATTGATAGTCTCAACTGGCTCAGATAGCCAGGGCATGGCAAACTTCAGCGAACAAAACAACTACCAACGGAGAGTCAACATGCGTGTCATACTGCTCGGTGGACCTGGTGCCGGAAAGGGTACTCAGGCCAATTACATGAAAGAAAAGTACCAGATTCCGCAAATCTCTACAGGGGATATGCTACGCGCACACGTTAAGGCCGGCACAGAATTAGGGGCTGCGGCTAAGAAGATCATGGATGAGGGTGGTCTTGTCTCAGATGAGATCATTATGGGCATGGTCAAGGAACGTATTACTGACGATGATTGCAAAAATGGTTATCTCTTTGATGGTTTTCCACGCACCATTCCTCAAGCGGAATCCTTGAAGCAGGCTGGCGTGCCAATTGATGCGGTAGTCGAAATTGATGTACCCGATACAGAGATTATTAAGCGCATGTCTGGACGTCGAGTCCATATGGCATCCGGTCGTACTTATCATGTTCTCTACAATCCACCCAAAGCAGAGGGTAAGGATGATCAGACGGGTGAAGATCTGATTCAGCGAGATGATGATCAAGAGGATACTGTCAAGGCACGTCTCAAGGTCTATCATGATCAGACTGAACCCCTGATCAACTTCTATACCAAAGAAGCGGATGCTGGCGGTTGTAAGTACATTAAAATCAATGGAGTAGGAACTGTTAATGAGATTAGAGATCAGATTTTTCAGGGGTTAGGTTAGGTCTGGCTTAAGATTGATTTCTGATTCTGATTAGTAAAAAAGGTCGCATAGTCTGCGGCCTTTTTGCATATCGTGTGATTGATCAGCTGTGGCTGGTTTTGCGCTACAATCCGGATTGAGAGTCCTACAGAATCCGTCAAGAATTTATTAAGCTATTCTGATACTATCTTTCCAATTTTTTAACATTCAGCAAGGGGCTGCAACGTGGCTGTAGTAGAACTTACAAAAGACAACTTTGAGTCGACTATTACTGATAACGGTTTCGTGATTATCGATTTTTGGGCACCTTGGTGTGGCCCATGCCGCTCATTTGCACCTACCTATGAGTCGGTTTCGGAGGATCACCCGAATGTCGTCTTCGGTAAGGTCAATACGGAGGATGAGCAGGAGTTGGCGATGCACTTTCAGGTGCGTTCAATTCCTACATTAATGATATTTCGTGACAACATCATCATATTCTCACAGCCAGGCGCCCTGCCTGAATCAGCATTCCGTGAATTATTGACTAAGGCAGGTGAGTTGGATATGAATGAGGTTCGTGCTCAGATAGAAGCGGAACAGCAGGATGGACAAAGCGAAAACGCATGACTTGATGTAACCCGTCATAAGTATTGCAACACTCAGAGCTACCTAAAAAGCAACAGAATGAGGTGTGAAAAGTCGCTACCTGTACTGTACGCAGGGAGCCACCCAGGCACTAATGTTGTGTTGCCGACCTTGATATGGGCCTGTCGTTTTCTGTGGACTGGCCTATGTTGTACATCCCAGAGGCACTTCCTTCGGGGCGTACCCCAAGGGCACTTCCTTCGGGGCGTACCCCAAGGGCACTTCCTTCGGGGCGTACCCCAAGGGCACTTCCTTCGGGGCGTACCCCAAGGGCACTTCCTTCGGGGCGCCTTGGATTACCTGGGTGGCTCTGAACCCGACAATACCACCATGCAGGAGTCGTCACTTTCATGAGACATGCCAGTTACCCATGGAGCATGAAAAGCTGTTGTCCACACGGCCAACCATGGGGATGGTATTGGATCTTAGTGAGGAGAACTATGCCTTGCTGATACGCCTTGCACCTGCTCTTACCAGGATGTTGGGTAAATACCAGTCGAATCTTGAACAGGGTATGGATCTCTATCTTGAAGCATTAGAGCAGACCCCCTATACCACACTTGTTCACATGACCTACTATTTCAGCCATGCCGTTGGTGATTATCCCGATCCTGATGCCACGCTTAGGGTTTATCATGATTCAAAGCAGATCGATGTAATTGATCTGCGAGAATCTAATTTACCATTGCAGCGATGGGGATTACATCCAACCCTGGAACAACGCTGGAGAATTAATCTTTTTCTCTCTAAATGGTTACACTATTGTGTGGCTCAAGGTCATTCATTTGTAACTGATAATCAAATGGTTATGGATGGAATGTCACTACCTGAATATACCTGAGAAGAGACATAGGTTATTGTGATTTAATGATTTAGGGTACTCGCCGTGACAGCCTGTTTGGGGTAAATTACTTTTAAATGACGGGTTTGTCGGCAAGCCATAGGGTTAGGTGGAGCACTTTAAGCCGGCTAATAATGAAAGGAAGAGGGATCTGATGAGAAACAGAAATGATAAAAGTTCTACTGGTTGATGATCACGAATTGATCAGAACCGGGGTCAGGGGTATTTTGGACAAGGCACCCGATATCGAGGTGTCGGGTGAAGCGTCGACTGGAGAAGAGGCGATAGAGCTGGTCAAACAAAATTCTCCAGATGTCATATTGATGGATGTAAACATGCCTGGCATGGGCGGGATTGAAGCAACCCGCAGGGTACTGCGTGTCAAGTCAGATCTTAAGGTGATTGCCTTGACCGTACTCGATGATGACCCATTTCCATCACGCTTGCACGAGGTGGGGGCGGTGGGTTTTCTCACCAAGGGCTGTCCAGCTGATGAAATGCTTCGTGCCATCAGGGCCGTAAACAATGGCCAACACTATATATCCTCAGAGGTAGCAAGGAAACATACATTGATGGAATGGCATGGAAATGCTGAAAATCCCTTCAAAGGGTTGTCATCCCGGGAAACGCAGGTGCTCTTACAAATACTTGAAGGCCAAAAGAATCAGGAGATTTCAGATATTCTCTCCCTTAGTCCGAAAACGGTCAGTACCTATAGACAGCGTATCTACGAAAAACTTGATATTAAGAATGACGTTGAGTTGACACGATTGGCCTATCGTCATGGCATCCTAAAAGACAGCGAAAAGCATTAATGACCTTTAATCCTCGGTGTCGCCGCTGCTTGCGGTTGGTAGATTTTCTTGGTCAGGTAAAAAAGGACTATCCTAATTATCACGCTGCACCAGTTGCACCCTTCGGCGATGCAAAAGCACGTTTACTGATTGTAGGATTGGCGCCTGGAATGCATGGTGCCAACGCGACTGGGCGCCCTTTTACCGGTGATCATGCCGGTATATTGCTTTATCAAACCCTGTTTGATTACGGGTTTTCCAATCAACCAGAGGCCAGCTCACGGAAGGATGGACTTAAGCTGCACAATTGCCGGATCACCAATGCAGTAAAGTGTCTGCCGCCACAAAATAAACCCATTGGTAGTGAAATCAACAATTGTAATAGTTTTCTGCATGATGAACTTGAGAGTATGCCGAAAAACAGCCTGGTAATCGGTTTAGGGTCAATTGCACATCAGGCCATCATCAAAGCCTTGGGGCTTAGACAAAAAGCCTTCTCGTTTGGCCATGGTAAGGAACATGAAATAAGCGATCAGCTGCTGTTGATCGATTCCTATCACTGTAGCCGCTACAATACGCAGACCCGACGTCTTACTACAGCAATGTTTCAGCAGATCTTTAGTCGTGCTCGGGAATACCTGAATTGTCGATAATCGTTGACTCGAGTCCAAATCTTTCATACAGAGAAGTAGCTTGGTAATGTCGTTTTACCAATGACCTTTTGAAACGACTCAGATCAGCACCCGGAAATGTAGTTTTCATGTGCTGACCCAAGGGGAGCGTTACGCTTTCCCCTTTGGGAGCCCCAAAGTTTAAGGTAGTAACTGTTCAACAGCCCCATAAAATGGGGTTGCTGAATATTTATGACCTTTATATTAGGGAATATTGACTGCAATGACAGAGCCGCTGTTTTTTGATCACAATGCCTTTCTCAAAACACTGACATCCAGACCGGGTGTCTATCGTATGATCAATACTAGTGGCTCAGTACTCTATGTGGGCAAGGCGAAGAACCTGAAGAAACGGGTTTCCAGCTACTTTACCCGCAGTTTAAATCGACGTATTCAGCTGATGGTGGCGCAAATTGCGCAGATCGAGATCATTGTCACCCATACTGAAGCTGAGGCCCTACTTCTCGAAAACAATCTAATAAAGTCTCTTAAGCCCAAGTACAATGTGTTATTGAGGGATGATAAGAGTTATCCCTATATCTATCTCTCAATGGACGAAACATTCCCTGCGCTCTCATTTCGACGTGGTGCGCGACGAGGTAAGGGGCGCTATTTTGGGCCTTATCCCAGTGCTGGGTCGACCCGGGAAACCCTGCAGGTATTACAAAAGCTATTTCCTGTCCGCCAGTGTGAAGAGAGTTTTTTTCGTAATCGATCCAGGCCATGTCTGCAATATCAAATCAAACGCTGCAGCGCGCCTTGTGTTGGATTGATCTCTACAGAGGATTATTCGAATGATGTTCAGCATGCAATGCTATTTCTGGAAGGGAAGACCAATCAGGTGATCGATGATCTGGTGTGGCGCATGGAACAGGCCTCACACACCCTGGCGTTTGAGCAGGCAGCACTCTACAGGGATCAGATCAAGCATCTAAGAAGGGTTCAAGAGCGTCAATATGTGAGTGGTGAGAGCGGTGATCTGGATATTGTCGCTCTGGCCAAAACTGGTGGTAGTGCCTGTATTCAGGTTTTCTATATCCGTGCTGGGCGTAATCTAGGTAATAAATCATTTTACCCCTCTGTACCTCAACAAGCATCTGAACAGGATATCTTGTCGGCATTCATCTCCCAATACTATCTCGATAAGCCTGTTCCCAATGAGATCATCCTTAACCGGCAACTGAAAGAAACATCATTGCTCGAGGAGGTGCTTAGTCAGCAGGCCAAGCGTAGGGTTCGAATCAGTTGCAAGGTACGCGGAGAACGGGCTCGCTGGGTGAAAATGGCGCAGGGAAATGCAGATTTGGCCCTACAAGCCAGACTCACTGCCCGTACTGATATGGAAGGTAGGCTGCAAGCACTCCAACAGGCTCTGATGCTGCAGGCCATACCTGAACGTATGGAGTGCTTTGATATCAGCCACACCAGAGGGGAGTCGACAGTTGCATCCTGTGTGGTTTTCAATGAACAAGGACCGCTAAAGTCTGACTACCGCCGCTTTAATATTGAAGGCATTACCCCTGGAGATGATTATGCCGCTATGGCACAAGCACTGGAACGCCGTTATCGTAGGATCAAGAAAGGGGAGGTGGCATTGCCTGATCTGCTGTTTATAGACGGCGGCAAGGGACAGATGAGTGCCGTGCACGAGCGATTACAGGACCTAGGTATCTCTGGGCTGACCCTGGTTGGAGTTGCTAAGGGGGTGGACCGTAAAGCCGGGATGGAGCAGCTCTTCTTGTTGGGGCGCAAAGCACCTATTATACTGCCCGCTGATTCATCGGCATTGCATCTGATCCAACAGATCCGGGATGAAGCCCATCGTTTTGCCATTACGGCTCATCGACAGCGGCGTTCAAAAACCCGAAATCGCTCTGTGTTGGAGCAAATACCTGGTATAGGTCCCAAGCGTCGTCAGCGATTAATGAAGCAGTTTGGTGGCCTGCAAGAACTGTCTAGAGCAGGGATAGAGGATATTTCCAGTGTCGAGGGTATCAGTAAGACCTTGGCGGAGCAGATCTATCACGCTTTTCACGATAAGGGCTAGAGAAATCACTATGTGGAATATCCCAAACATTCTCACATTACTGCGGATTGTTCTGATTCCGGTATTTGTTTTGTTGTTCTATCTTCCCGTGGAATGGGCTCGATATAGTTGTGCAATAGTTTTTGCAGTTGCAGCGGTGACCGATTGGTTTGATGGTTATCTGGCCAGACGTTGGGGACAGGTCTCTCCATTTGGTGCATTTCTCGATCCTGTAGCAGATAAGCTGATGGTGGCGGTTGCTCTGTTGTTGCTGGTTCAGTCGGAACCAACACCGGCATTTGCAATACCGGCAGCGGTCATCATTGGACGGGAGATCACTGTATCAGCTCTGCGTGAGTGGATGGCAGAAGTGGGTGCAAGGGGCATGGTGGCTGTATCCATGATTGGAAAATTCAAGACGGCAGTGCAGATGGTTGCAATCCTACTGTTAATCTACGGTGAGCCACTGTGGGGGATACCTATCTATACAGTTGGCTTTGTACTGCTCTATATGGCCGCAATTCTTACCCTCTGGTCGATGGTGGTCTATTTGCGCGCCGCTTGGCCTAGTTTGTTGGGAGAGCGGCAGTTAAGAGGATCTTTGGAGCAGAAGTAGGGGCGGTGCAATCCGGATTTGGATTGTTAAGTGATACCATTTTGATGGATGCCTGAGCTGCTAAGCTTCAATTGAGTCTGTCTATAAACTTCAGCACATGTCATTCCGGTATGTGCCTGGATCTAGTCAATTGTTGAACCTACTGGATTCTGGCCTTCACTGGAATGATGTGGCTGCAATAAGTGTATCTTTCCGGACAGGCACTATAAATTTGCCAGAGAAAGCTTTAGAGGAGGTCTCTGATGAGAAAATATCTCAAATTATTTAGTGTTATCTTAGCGGTTGTGTTTAGTTCCTCAATCTATGCCCAACCTCCTGGTCATTATTCTTCAGGGGCTTCCTTCAGTAGGACCGCTGATGGCCCTTCATCGTTCAATATGCAGCGGCACATCAGATTCAGACAGGAACAAGATGACACGGGCTATCACCTACGTATTCTTTTTCATGGGTATTCACCGGATGCCTTGCAAGTAAAAGTGCAAGGGCGCTCTCTCCTGGTTGAGAACCAAGAAGCGCATCGAGTAGAGAATCGTGGTGATCGGGGGTACAGTTTTTCTACCACTTCATCCTCTATGCGTCGTCGTTTCAGATTACCCGGTGATGCTGATGTGGAAGCCATGCAAAGAACAGAAAAAGATGGCGAGATTGTAATCACCTTGCCCTATAGGCCCTATCGCCAATATGAGTAAGCTTGCCGTCACTATATCTTCGAGCGGACAAGGAAAGGGTTGACAGGGGACAAACTGTAGCTAAAATACGCCCTTCTTGAAGATAGCGGGAATAGCTCAGTTGGTAGAGCACAACCTTGCCAAGGTTGGGGTCGCGAGTTCGAGTCTCGTTTCCCGCTCCAATTCTCTAAGAGGCCTCGGTGCTACCGGGGCCTTTTTGTTTAATACCTGAATTTGCAGGTTCAGGTAATAATTCGATTCATCAGCAATAGGTGATAGAATTCCGAACTTAGGCTGAGTGGCAGAGTGGTTATGCAGCGGCCTGCAAAGCCGTGGACCTCGGTTCGATTCCGGGCTCAGCCTCCACCTCCTCGTTGTGACTACTTCAACGTATGCCCAATCAGCCCGGGTGGCGAAATTGGTAGACGCAAGAGACTTAAAATCTCTCGACCTTCGGGTCGTGCCGGTTCGATTCCGGCCCCGGGCACCAATAATTTCAATAACTTACGTGTGTCCATTAGCATTCTCCAAAAATATGAGCCAGCCAGGGGCGAATTTTTTATTCGTAAATCTGAAGTCATAAACACTGATGCAAGATCTCATAGCTTTTTACAGCATATTCTTTTTGTCTGTACCGCCTGGAAACAACACCACGCCATCTGCCTGTTTCTGATTGGTTTCACCATACTGTAGCCTTCGTCCCTGCCGCAAAAGCTGGCAATTTAGCATCTGCTATCTTGACCAGAGTCCAGCTTGTCGGCGGTGCCAGTGGAGCTACTAAAGATGGTCAGGATTTAGCTAACCAGGCTGTAGCTGGAGAAAAGGAACGAGTTAAAACAAGCAGCTATTGCGGCAGGAGCGGTAAGATCGCAGTTTGGTATCCCTTATACCAAGGGTCAGCAGACAGGCAACCTAAAGCAACTTGATATTGAGGATACTTTCAGAACAGCCAGATCTCACCAGTTGCAAGCCGTAAAAATGCAGGCCTTTGATGAGGCTCAAAACACCAGGGTCGATGCCGCAAGTACAGAGCTGCAAAACAAGTTAGGTGGAAATCAAATCACTAGACCCAATGAATCAGGCTCCATGATCCATGAGACTGAATGAGATGATGGTCGACCTGGAGATAGGTAAACACACACCCTGGAATAAAGTAAATCAGGACGATTCTGAAGAGATAGCACCTGACCCTATACCAACCCCTACCTAAGTCGAGATAGGCCCTTTAGGGGGGGGGCGGGGCCTGTTTCAAGGCTTGCTCTGACCCCGCTACGGCGGGGTTTTGTGAGTCAGCAAATCTGCAAGATATACCCTAGTAATTGTCGGATATTTTAACATTAAAATGACCAACAAAATTGGTCGACATTATTAACCCATTGATAATTAATTTCATTATTTTATTGGCATAAATATTGATTAATTTTCAGGTGGTTTCTGGTTTGCGTACAAGTCAATTTACTAATTAGAAGTAGTGAATAGTTGTTGATATTAAAAAAGGGGAACGCAGTAATGCTGATGAAGTGGATTACACTTGCTTGTATTGGAACATTTGCTGGTCAAATTAACGCAACAATTATCTTTGACGATGGAGGTACACATACCATCAATAATATTGTCTTTGATGATATTGTTTTAGGGAATGGTTCTGGTTTAAATATCGTTCAAGGAGGATTAGTCATAACAGATGGTATTGACCCAGCAATTTCTAGAATAACATCCACTGAAAGCGCAGTAACTCTAAGTGGTAATGCAACCGTTTTAGGTAGTATTAATTTAAATGGACCCGGTGGTAGTGATGATTCTGATTCTGCATTAATTGCAAGAGAGAATTCGTTAATTGTTGGTCAGGGTGGGTACTCGAATAGTGTTGCCAGAGCTGCAATATCTGGCGCTCACTACGTGGAAATAAATGATAACTCTCGTATTGTGGGATCTACGGGTACTAACAGAGGTGGTGCTGCAATCGAAAATGGTGATTCAGGCCATTATCATGTGACTGTAAATGGTGGTGAGATAATAGGTGGTGAGGGAGGACAAACAGGTGGCTTCGGTATTGATACATACGTTGACACTATTGCTCTTGAGATAACAGGTGGTGTTATAAGGGGTGGATATGGGACCGGTAATGGAGGTACTGGAGTAGTAAATGTTAATGCTGGAACAGTAGTAATGACAGATGGTGCTATTTATGGTGGAGATGGTGGAGTCAATGGTGGCGATGCTTTCTCTACTCGAGATTACATAAATATGGATATTTTTGGCGGTCAAATCCAAGGTGGAAGTGGTGGTTCTTATGGAGGGTCAGGGATATCTATTCTCCAAGCAGAGCCTGCCAATATACAGATATTTGGCGGTCAGTTTGATGCTGGATTAGGTGCTATAGGTGATGGCTGGGTATTTGATGCAAGTGGCAGTGGGGCTCACATGTCATTATTCGGTGGATTAATTGGCTACAATTCGGTTGGTGAAGGATTTAATATCGAGAATAATGGGATTATTGATGTATATGGTTGGGACTTGAAACTAGATGATGGCTTTTTAACTGGTTATCTAATGGACGGTAACTGGATTGAAACTCCTGTTACGTTGGCCAGAATGTATCTACAAGACAGAGGACTGCGTCTATTCAATCAAGACAATGTTCGTGTCCCAGAACCCAGTACACTTCTCCTTATGGCAATAGGTATTGCTGGTATTGGAGTGACACAAAGAAAAAGACTGAATTAACGCTACCAATAATTACTAGGTAACCCCGCTTCGGCGGGGTTTTTATTGATATCTCTTCCAGCATTTTATCCCTGAGAATTAATAGTTTTGGTGGTGCATCTATCCCAATTCGAATGGTGTTGTCTGTCGTAGTAATCACGATAGGGCCACTTGAGAACAGCCCCCTAACCGTTACTGGCGGTGTGTCATCATGTGGCTGCATGATGAGGCTTTGGCTTATAGTTCGCTTAACGATAAGCATGATAGGTATTATTCACTAGTTTGGTCTACCTGCGGTTGAGATAATTACCATCAGGAATCACGCAGTGAACTGACGAGGATTTCAACCATGCTTATTACTCAAAGCCCCTCTAACGCTACGATCAAAGAGCTGATTTTCCTATCTAGTGAAGGTGCAGCCAAATGGATTGAAGACAAAAAGACCGGTGATATTTTCTACTGGCCTTCAGATACTGCCAACCACGAGCAGATAGCAGAGATCCTGCATATCTCAGAATACGATAAGGGGATAGCGATTAAAGATAGGGGCCCTGATCTATATGATCAAGCACCTGAGGTAAAGGTAAGCTATTTTCAGGTCCGCGAGGTTTTAAAATGGATGGCTGCTTTTTTCAAGAAGCACACAGAATGTTACCGAAATTGGAACAATCTACTTGATAAGAATATACCTCAGCTGCTTTGGTCACGGGTGAGAAATAAGCTCAGAGGCTTACAACGGTACATCCAATGGAAATTTAGTTATCTCTACCATGAAATATCTAACGTCTTTTTGAATCAGATTAAATAATGAGAATGACTTGTATTGAGCTGTGGTAATGAGGGGTAGTAGCAGATTTTGAGACGCACTTAGTGTGCGTTCTACACCAATGCAAGAAATTGTCTTCTCATAGAAGGGCTTTCATATCTGACCAATCCACCATCAATATAAATAATGGCTCACTTGCCTTTGGTAGAACTTGTCGCATCTGGAACCGTTCGACAGTGTCGGAAAAGCAGTTATCATTCACGCCGTATGTCACTATTCGTTACTGATTCACAATGCAATACCGAGACAGTATCACCTAGGTCACTATTGAGATGCTCCGCCGTCGGTGTAGATTCGGTTACTTCGAACTGCCGACCTAGTGATTAACAGCCGTTCTGAAAGCAATCTATGGACTTTTTTAGGCCATAGTGGTTGAGTTGCCATTGCTCAAACACTCTTGCTTAAGTTTCTTCCAGCAGTTCTTCCCTGACTCTAAGCCGCTCATTAGGGGCATCAATACAAATCTTCACTGTTTGGTCTTTGGCTGTAATCACGATTTGTTCATCCGAGAACAGCCCCCAACCGCTATTGGCGGTGTGTCATCATGTGGCTGCATGATGAGGCTTTGGCTCATAGTTCGCTTAACGACAAGCATGATAGGACGCCTTTCCTGTGGCGAGAGATGAGTTATTCAGTGAACAGCTAATATAGAAATACCATCACAATCCAAACAGCCTGATATTGCATGGTTTCATGCCATTCAAACTACCTTTACATTGGAATCTGTCTCTTTTTTCGTCGCTGCTTCTGCTTCCTGTACCTCCGGTCGGTCCTTTATGTCCTTGAGGGTTTTCTCTGATGACCTCTTCAAAAAAGATCGGTTGGCTTTTTTTTCTTCGATCTCAGGCTCCGCTTCTTCCATCTCTTCCGTTATCTGGTGTTGGAATAACACCTTGGTGATCCGATGGTTGTCCATCTCCAGGACTTCTAAAAATGCCCCCTCAAGCTGGACAAGGTCGCCGACCTCTGCGATCCGGCCAAGACTGTGGTGAATGAGTCCTCCCATGGTCACATAATCGCCGGTGGGAAAGGGGAAGTTCAACTTCGGTTCCAGTTCCGTTACCCGGACTCCGCCATTGATGATGAAGTGCTGCTTGTCCTCCATTTTTATGTGGCGGTGCCTGGGTGTAAATTCGTCCTCGTAGTCACCCACAATCTCTTCGAGGATATCCTCCAGGGTGATCAGCCCTTCGGTACCGCCATACTCGTCCAGCACGATGGCAATCTGCCGACGGTTGCTGGTGAAGTCCTTGAGCAGCAAGCTCAGGCGCATGGTATCAGGGACGAAATAGGCTGACATCATCACTTCACTTACTGGAAGTTTAATGATGTTAGTGGATGATTCCGGGTTCTCCGCTGTGGCCAGTCTATTGAGCAGCTCCTTCATGGATACGATGCCGATGATATTGTCGAGAGACGTTTCATAGACCGGATAGCGCTCGCGTAGCTCCTCCTTGAAGAGGTCAAGCACATCGGCCACGGTAGCAGTATTCGGTACTCCTTCTACTTCCGTTCGAGGTATCATGGCATCCCGTGCAGTGTGCTCATCCAGGTCGAACACCCCTCTCAGCATCATAGTCAGCTGGGGGTCGAGTGCCCCCTCCTGTTCACTGGCACTGAGAATGGTTCGGATTTCATCACCGGTCATGGAAAAGTGTCCCTCACCATGGGCGGCAAGGTCATGTTGACCGAACAACCAGAGCAGTCCATTGGAAGAATGGTTCATGACCCAAATAAGGGGGCGCATTATGGTGTGGAGACCGTTGATGATCCACGCCACTGATAGGCTCATGGCCTCTGCTTTGTGGAAAGCCAGCACCTTGGGCGCCAGTTCGCCCGCCACCACGTGCAAGAAAGAGATGATGACAAAGGCAATGATATAAGAGAATGTGTGTGCCCAGCTCAATATCTCTTCGCTTTGACCAAACCATCCGAAAGCCACCTCGATGCTCGGGTCCATGACCTGGGTTAGGGTGACCATACCAATGGCACCCAGGGCCAGCGACACAAGGGTGATACCGATCTGGGTGACCGAATAGAACCTCTCAGGTTCGTTGTGGAGCACTTGGACGATCTTGGCGGACTTGTTGCCTGTACTAGCCAGCTGTTTAATGCGACTACGTCGGGCGGAAGTCAGGGCGATCTCAGATCCCACGAAAAAAGCATTGCCGACGATCAGTAGCATGATCAGGAATAGCTTGCTTATCAGTATCCAGTCCATCTGTCTCTTCTCCCCGGATGGAAGTTGAAATTAATACAGCAGACAACAATTCAGGTTTAACCTGACACGATACAAGGTTTTACGGCTCCTAGCTATGACAACATGAGCCATGGCTGCTTTATTGCACCAGTTTCCATATTGAACTTGGGGTCGTTCTTGCGCTCCCCCTACACTAGCGATCCGGAGAAATCTTGCCCCTGTCACAACCTGGCCTATCCATCAGGCAATGAGGAAGATGCCTTTGCTTTAATGGGTAGAAAATAGAATAGGGAGTATATAGAAATCACTATCTACTTAATAGTTATTAAAAACAAGTAAATAGACAATCAATGCGATTCCGGCCCCGGCACCATTTAAACACTCTACATAGCTTTGGTCTCTATACTTTATCTATCCTTCAACAGTTGAACGGTCTCAAGAGTCATGCGTGAGCTGTGGCTAACACAGCATTGAACGTAGCACTGGGGCACATCACAGCACTAGTTTTTTCAGGGTCTGCGTTGAAATAGCCACCGATATCAACCGCTTTACCCTGCACCCTGCTCAGTTCTTCAATGATATTTTGTTCTTTTTCGGCAAGGGTTTTTGCAAGGGGGATAAACCGGGCCTGCATATCCGTGTCTTCCGTCTGCTCCGCAAGTGCCTGTGCCCAGTACATCGCCAGGTAGAAATGACTGCCACGGTTATCCAATTCCCCTGTTCTACGTGATGGCGATTTGTTGTTGTCCAACAATTGGCCGGTGGCCTCATCCAGCGTAGCTGCCAGTAGTTTGGCTTTACTGTTGCCGGTCTTGTTACTGATATCTTCAAGGGATACCGCAAGGGCCAGAAACTCCCCAAGGGAGTCCCAGCGCAGGTGATTCTCCTCAATAAGTTGTTTGACGTGTTTGGGTGCCGAGCCGCCGGCACCTGTTTCAAACAGGCCGCCTCCTGCCATTAGTGGGACGATAGAGAGCATCTTTGCGCTGGTGCCCAGTTCCATAATAGGGAATAGGTCGGTCAGGTAGTCACGCAGTATATTCCCAGTGACTGAAATGGTGTCCTTGCCGCGAATGATGCGTTCCAGCGAATATCGCATTGAGCGCAAGGGTGACATGGTCTGGATGTCCAGCCCTCGCAGATCGTGATCCTGCAGATATAGGTTGACCTTTTTGATCAATTCCGCGTCATGCGGTCGGTACTCATCCAACCAGAACACGGCAGGTGTGTCCGATTGGCGTGCGCGGGTAACGGCCAATTTCACCCAGTCGCGAATGGGTGCGTCTTTGGTCTGACACATCCTCCAGATGTCGCCGGACTCTACGTTTTGCTCGATCAGCACCTCCCCTTGATCATCGACGATTCGAGCCACTCCGTCTGTGGGAATTTCGAATGTCTTGTCGTGCGAGCCGTACTCCTCGGCTTTTTGGGCCATTAAACCAACGTTTGGTACCGTACCCATGGTAGTAGGATCAAACGCACCATTGGTCTTACAGAAATTGAGCATCTCCTGATAAATTCTGGCATAGGTACTTTCCGGCATAACGGCTTTGGTATCTTTCGGCTTGCCGTCAGGGCCCCACATCTTTCCCCCGTTACGGATCATTGCCGGCATTGAGGCATCCACGATCACGTCGTTGGGTGCATGCAGGTTGGAGATGCCTTTTGCTGAATCAACCATAGCCAGCTCTGGGCGGTTCTCGTAACAAGCATGGATATCTTCTTCGATCTCTTCGCGTACGGAGCCTGGCAGGTTTTGAATCTTTTCATATACGCTGCTGATGCCGTTGTTTGCGTTTACGCCCAGTTTCTTGAATAGTTCATCGTGTTTTTCAAACAATTCCTTGTAGAAAACCTTGACCGCGTGACCAAACACGATGGGGTGGGAGACCTTCATCATGGTGGCTTTGACGTGCAGGGAGAACATCACCCCCGTCTGTTTTGCATCTTCAAGCTGGTCTTCGAAGAACTGACATAGCGCTTTGCAGCTCATAAACATGCTATCGATGATTTCACCTTCGAGTAACGATGTCTTTTCCTTCAATATGATCACATCACCATCTGCGGTTACGAGATCCATTTTAACATCACAAGCCTTTTCCATCGTCATGCATTTTTCGCTGGAGTAAAAATCGCCACTGCGCATATGAGCAACATGGGTGCGTGAGGCCGGGCTCCATTTCACCATCGAATGTGGGTTCTTGCGTGCATAGCGCTTTACTGCTGCGGGAGCGCGCCGATCGGAATTGCCTTCACGCAGTACTGGGTTGACGGCACTGCCCAGCACCTTTGAGTAACGACTCCTGATCGCCTTCTGGTCCTCTGTCTGAGGGTCTTCAGGAAAGTCAGGGATGTTGTAGCCACGAGCCTGGAGCTCACTGATCGCCGTCATCAATTGTGGGACTGAGGCACTGATATTGGGGAGCTTGATAATATTGGTATCGGGCTCCTGGGTCAGGCGACCTAACTCACTCAGGTTGTCGGGGACTTGCTGATCTTTTGTAAGATAATCGGCAAACTCGGCTAGAATTCTCGCCGCTACGGAGATGTCGCTTGTTACGATATCGATATCGGCGGCAGATGTGAATGTGCGAATGACAGGGAGCAGGGAGCACGTCGCCAACAAGGGTGCTTCGTCGGTAAGGGTGTAGATAATCTTTGAATGCTTTGTGGCCATAATGGTTCCTTGTAACGATCTGGCGTGCCGAATCCAGCCTATGGAAAATACAGGCATTCAGGCGGATCGACGATAAGTCAGCCTCGGGATGCATTCTCCGAGCCTTAAGACAGGCGTATTAGGATACCTATAAAATACAGTTATGCCTAGATAAACTACTCGCCTGTACCCTGTTGTTTAGAGGATTGTGACTGTATACAGCCTACATGATCCGATACTGCGGCCTAACTTGCTCGTCTAGCCAGATATCGTCCGGGCTTACATACTCATCATTCAGTTGAAAGGGAACACCGATATGGTCGAAACACTCATAAACGAGTTCTGAGCAGATATATTTCCGGTCCTTTGTGCGACGGCTGATGTTGAATAGAATACGAAAGCCGATACGAACGATCTCGAAGTTGTCATAGGGCTTGGTCAGCTCGTCCATGCCAAAGCTGATGGCGTGGTTCAGCTTTACCTGATCTACTGGCGCATCCACACGCGCGATAACGATGTTCCCTCTGTAGGGACGGTTCTTACCGTGATAGTCGCGAAGATACTTGGACAGCGGTGCCAGACGTACCCCGATCATCGTCTCGCTCTCCAGGATAAAAATCCGCTCCAGCGTGGGATCCCGATATATTATTCCCACATGGCTCCAGACGGAGTGGGTGAATTTCTGAATGGCTTGTGAAAAAAAATATGAGCCAGAACAGAAAACAAGGTCTCCCGTCTGTAAATCTTTGCGCATATCGGCATAGGGTTTCAAGGGGAACTGTTCGATATCCTGTTTACTGATTCGATTAGCCATATCGCTCCAAATTAATTAGCAGGTTGACACTAAGGTCTCACCAATTCTTACTATGATTAAAACCCATTAGTAATATGTACCACACTTACCGTGAAAACCAAGGTTTGAAAAAACTGAGACTGGTTTCAGACAGTTCGAATTGTTTTATGAGGCACCGTTGTGGGTAGTTACAACTCGAATGGATGGGACAATGCAAGTTGAATTCCACAGCAGCATTGATGAACTGAATGAAGAAGAATGGGATCGGCTTGTTATAGACGATAACCCTTTTCTTAAGTATGCGTTTCATGCGGCGATGGAACATCATGATTGTGTTGGTCGACGTTTTGGGTGGATCCCCAGCCATCTGGTGATTCGAGAGGCAGGCAGGATTGTTGGTCTATCTCCGTTGTATATTAAGTCCAACTCGTATGGGGAGTTCGTTTTTGATCATGCCTGGGCAGATGCTTATCAGCGCAGTGGCTTGAAATACTACCCTAAAGTGATCAGTGCAGCTCCCTACACGCCCGCTTTCGGCGAACGCCTCCTGGTTGATCTTGAATCGAATGTTACGCAAATACGTAAGCTATTAGTCGAAGCTACCCTGCAGATGGCTGTTGATTCAACATTTTCATCCATGCACTGGCTATTCACAACGGCGGAGGAGGGCAAACTATTGAGGTCAATGGGGATGCTGGAGCGGCTTGGCGTTCAGTTCCATTGGCAAAATCCGGGATATGTGGATTTTGAACATTTTCTATCCCAGTTGACAGCCAAACGCAGAAAAAACATAAGGCAGGAGCGGCGAAAAGTCTCAAACGCCGGTATACGCTTCAAAGTGTTACAGGGTTGCGACGTGTCTGGGGAAGAGTGGCATCTGTTCGCCAATTTCTATACCAAGACCTTTGAAGAGCGTTATAGCCTGCCAACCTTGAATGTCGGCTTCTTTATGGAAATAGGCGAACGGATGGGGGATCAGGTCATATTGGTATTTGCCTATGATGATGATACCTGTGTAGCTGGAGCACTACTCTATCGAAGCCGTTCGGTACTGTACGGACGACACTGGGGGGCTTTACAACACTACGACAGTCTTCACTTTGAGACCTGCTACTACCAGGGGATTGAGTACGCCATTATCCACAAATTGCAACGCTTCGAGCCTGGTGCCCAGGGGGAGCATAAAATATGGCGAGGATTCCTTCCAACACGCACCCGCTCTTATCATTGGATAAATAACCCACAATTCAGCCATAGCATTAAGGATTTTCTTACCCGAGAGTCTCCGGCAATAGTGGCATACCATAACGATCTTCTGGCCAGCTCTCCATTTAAACAAACAACGCCTGAAAAATAACTTGTAATACCTTGAAAAGTAGTAATAAAAATTATTTGTAACAAAATTGAAATTTTTTCATCTTAATTGTTGACTAAATTACTTAGTTACTCTAGTCTAATTACCAAGTGATTTACTGGGTAAATAGATTCCATACCCCTGGAGAAATGAAATGAGATTGTCAACGAAAGGTCGCTATGCTGTTACAGCAATGTTGGATCTTGCACTGAATGGCAAGAATGGTCCGGTTACGCTGGCAGAGATATCAGAGAACCAAGGTATCTCGCTCTCGTACCTCGAGCAACTGTTTGCCGCTTTGAGAAACAAGGAGTTGGTACGCGGTGTCAGGGGCCCAGGTGGCGGTTACTATCTTGGTAAGAGCGCTGACGATATCTCCATTGCTAACATCATTTGTGCTGTGGATGAGTGGGTGGAATTCACCCGTTGTGGCGGCAGACAAAACTGCAGCGGAGGTGCTCGTTGCCTGACCCATACCCTGTGGGATGACTTAAGCAGTGAAATATTCAACTTTCTTGCCAATATCTCTTTAGGTGATTTGGTAAGAAGAAATCTGAATAAGAAAGAGGATGAGGAGAGCTCACTGAGTGTTGTCGCTAACGCCGATTCTCAAGCTGCTTGATCTTTGCCAACACTATATTCAATGACGGGGTGATGGCCTATGCGCCACCACCCCGTCCTGTTTGCGCTCTAATTATGACTGGATTGGTAAATCGGCTATCATTGACCGTTTGATCAGCCAGTCATTCTTGTGCAGTCACTTAAATCCATTCAAGATTTTATCCGTTGGGGCGCCAGTCGATTCACCGAGGCGAAGTTGTTTTTTGGCCACGGAACAGATAATGCGCTGGATGAGGCTGCAGCTTTGGTGCTGCAAGCGCTCTATCTCCCACCCGATCTACCGTCAAGTTGGTTTAGCACGCGACTCACTACTGAAGAGCGAAATCGGGTCTTTGATCTGATTCAGCGCCGTATTGAGAAACGTATACCGCTAGCGTATCTAATGGGTGAAGCCTGGTTTGCGGGTATGCGCTTTCATGTTAATGAGCAAGTGTTGATTCCTCGCTCACCCATTGCGGAATTGATTGAAAAGGAGTTTTCGCCCTGGGTAGACCCACTGGGAGTCACTCATGTTCTCGATCTCTGTTGCGGTAGCGGCTGTATTGGCATCGCAGCAGCAGCCTATCTTCCAGAGAGTCAGGTCGATTTAGTCGATATCTCCTCTGATGCGTTACAAGTTGCTCGGAAGAATGTGTCTGAGCATGGTTTGGAGGAGAGGGTGACTGTTTGCCAATCCGACCTGTTTGATGGCATGCCAACCAAAAAATATGAGTTGATTCTTTCTAATCCTCCCTATGTCGGTAGTGCCGAGATGGCAGGATTACCCGAAGAATACAAACATGAACCTGTTTTAGCGCTGAAAGCGAATGATGATGGGCTGGAAATTGTCCAAAGAATATTGAAGCAGGCTAAAGACTATCTAACTCCACAGGGCGTATTGATTGTCGAGGTCGGAAATAGTGCAGAGATGTTGGCGGAACGATATCCCGATATACCCTTTATCTGGCTTGACTTTGAGCGTGGGGGTGAGGGGGTATTTCTGCTAACTGCCCAAGATCTGGCAAAATACACAAATATCATTCACTAATCTGACACCTGAACCCACGAGTTCAGATGTCAGTTCGAGAGAGACTAGAGAGATCCGATGAGTTTACAACGTGCACGCAGTGCAGAAGAGTATGTCGAGTGGGTTAAACAGGCCGCCTTTGAGGTAGATGATCTAAGAGACTGCTACGATTTTCAGATGGATGAGCTGGGTCGTTATCCTGGGTTTCTTGAACCGTTAGAGCAGGGCATAAAGTCACTCTATCAATCGATGGTAGAGGGTGAGTACCATTTCGATCGCGAAGACCTCTCATTCATGGGGCTGGTGAATCGCCATGATGATGAGATACCCTTTGCCATCCTGCTTCGTCAGATCAACGAGACGCATCGTAAGGGTATAGATGTAGATGTGGACTAACCAGTAATCTTGTTAGTAACCTTTTGTAAATGAAAGAATTTAAGAGAGACTGACAAATGGATCATTCGACACAATTCGACCTAGCGCTGATAGCCAAATATGATCAGAGTGGCCCGCGTTATACATCCTATCCTACGGCTGTTCAGTTTCATGACGGTTTTGATGAAGCTGAATACCGGCGAGTCGCTACCCAGAGTAACGAAACTGGCCAGCCACTCTCCCTCTATTTTCATATCCCGTTTTGCGACACGGTTTGTTTCTACTGTGCGTGCAATAAGGTGGCGACCAAAGATCGCAGCATGGCAGCAGGTTACCTTGCACGCGTTTATGAAGAACTCCGCATGCAGTCTGAACTCTTTGATTCTTCAAGAGTTGTTACCCAGCTCCATTGGGGCGGTGGTACGCCGACCTTTATCAGTCATGACGAAATGCGTGAACTGGTTTCCCAGACACGCAAAATGTTCACCTTGCTGGACGATGATAGCGGTGAGTACTCCATAGAGATTGATCCCAGAGAGGCGAAAGGCGATACCATCAAACTACTCAGGGAGTTGGGTTTCAATCGCATGAGCCTGGGTGTGCAGGATTTTGAAGCAAAGGTTCAGAAAGCGGTCAACCGCATCCAAAGCAAGGATGAAACCCTGACTGTATTGCAGTCCGCCAGGGATGAAGGTTTTCGCTCAATCAGCATCGATCTCATCTACGGGCTGCCCTTCCAGAGCATGGAAAGCTTCTCAAATACTTTGGATCAGATCCTGGAAGTCGATCCAGACCGACTCTCGGTGTTCAACTATGCTCACCTGCCGGAGCGATTCAAGCCACAGCGGCGTATCAATGAAGAGGAGTTGCCTCCACCTCAGGAGAAACTGGATATCCTGCAGATGACCATAGAGAAGCTATCGGCCGCTGGTTATGTCTATGTCGGTATGGATCATTTTGCCAAGCCGAATGATGAGCTGGTACTGGCTCAGGAAAATGGCACGCTCTATCGCAACTTTCAGGGGTATTCAACACATGCTGATTGCGATTTGATCGGTCTAGGCGCGACTTCGATCGGTATGGTCGGACCGAGCTATGCGCAAAATATGCGTAGTCTTAATGAATATTACAAACGCATTGACAGTGGCAGATTGGCCGTTTTCAGAGGTGTTGAACTCACCCGTGATGATTTGATACGTCGTGATGTGATCACCCGGCTGATTTGTAACTTCTCTCTCGCCATCCCCGATGTGGAAAAAAGCTGGGGAGTGGTGTTTAAGGATTACTTTTCCGTTGAGCTTCAACGCCTGTATGAGATGGCGTCAGATGGACTGATATCAATAAGCGATAGTGAGATTAAGGTATTGCCAAGAGGACGTCTGTTGATCAGGAATATCTGTATGCAATTTGACGCCTACCTGAACAGCAAGGCCTCACAAGGTAGTTTTTCGAAGGTGATTTAGTGGATTCTTCTCTGATCAAGCGGTTGATAGAGAGAGGCGAGTACTCCATCAATATCACGTTGACGGAGTACTAAGCTGCCGATCATTGCACCGTTCTCAACGCTACAGCGTGAGAGTGAAATAGTTAGTTGTTAGGGATCAATGCCTTCTGTGCTTTTCTGTTTCCCTGCGCGGCAGCACGCTGTATCCAATGCATGGCCTGGCGATCATTTTTCTCTATGCCCAGGCCGTAATAGTAAAGGTAACCCAAGGCATATTCTGCTCTGTCATTGCCAGCGGAGGCGAGTGGAAAGATCAGTTCAAAGACTTTTTTATAGGCCTTTATGTTGTAAGCTCTGTGTGCCTCCTGGAGTATGGTGGCTGAGTCTTTTTCCCCCTTATCGTCAGGTGTGGTAGAGCAGCCACTCAATACAACAAGGCCTGATAGCAGGCTGAGTAGTAAAAAGAGTGGTTTCAGGTGGGAGATGGTTTGCATAAGGTCAGCCTACCAGTTGATTTAGATCGAAGATAGGTAGCAGTATGGCTAGCACAATCACTAGCACGATGCCGCCCATAATTAGGATCAGGATCGGTTCAAACAGTCCTTGAATTGTAGAGACCAGGGTTTCAATTTCCCGTTCCTGGATATCTGCTGAACGCTCTAGCATACCCTCCAGATTACCACTCGCTTCACCACTGGCAAGCAGGCTGAGGGTCATGGGAGGGAAATAACCGGTCTTTTCCAGGGCCCGATACAGGCTGGTGCCTTCACGAACCCGCAAGGCGGCCTCTTCTACGGCACTGCGCATGGGCAGGTTGGTCAATACCTGGGAAGCAATGCGCATCGAGTCAAGAATCGGTACGCTGCTGGCGGCCATGATACTAAGGGTTCTGGAAAAGCGGGCTGCATTGGATGTACGTACCAGGCGGCCAACCAGAGGAATACGCAACAAGGTTCGATGCCACCAGCGTTTCGGTCCGGGTTTTCTCAACAGATAGCTAAAGTACAGTCCGCCCAGCAGCAGAATGAAAAAGATGGGAATGCCGTAAGCACGAAAGGTGTCACTGGTCGCCATCAGTGCTCGTGT
The DNA here is from genome assembly GCA_023838465.1 of Candidatus Thiodiazotropha sp. Lineage (GTDB taxonomy): Bacteria > Pseudomonadota > Gammaproteobacteria > Chromatiales > Chromatiaceae > Thiodiazotropha. Next base: position 13,826 of record JAIVEQ010000037.1, on the reverse strand, counting down.
GATCCAGGGTAGTTCTGCTGACATGTTCTCAAACACCCGGGTGACCTGAGGTACGATGTAGGTCAATAGCCCACCGACGATGAGCAGGGAGACAATCGTCAGTAATGCAGGGTAGAAGAGGGCAAAGATGGTCTTCTGGCGCATCTGCTGGCGCTGTTCTGTGTAGTCTGCCAAACGCTCGAGTACAATCTCTAGGTGACCCGATTCCTCACCTGAGGAGACGGTTTGTATATAGAGCTCCGGAAAGGTCTTTGGAAATTCACTCAGTCCGTCAGCCAGGGTGCGACCCTCCAGGACCTTTGCCCGGACAGCCAGCAGGGTACGCTCTACATGGCGCTTGTCAGACTGTTGCGCCGTCGTCTTGAGGACATGTTCCAGGGGTAAACCGGCACGCAACAGGGTTGCCATCTGGCGGGTAATCAATGCCAACTCCATGGCGTTGATGCGACGTTGAAACAGGGCGCTTTTTCTCTCTATCGTCGCCCCGCTGGCAGCGTCTATCGTCAGCGGAGTGAGCCCTGATTCCCTCAGTTGCTGGCGGACCTGTCTGGGACTGTCACCCTCAAGCACACCGCGTCGCTCTTTTCCCGTAGGATCAAGTGCTACGTATTCAAAGGCGTCCAAGACTGATTAATCCTCTTGGGTCACACGAATGATTTCGTCGATGGTTGTATCGCCTTTGAGAACCCGTCTCATACCGTCCTGGCGAATGCTGTCACTGTAATGTCTGGCATGTTCCAGCATTTCGATCTCACCACTACCTTTGTGAATAAGATTGCGTAAGGTCTCATCGATGGCGATTAACTCGTAGATACCTGTTCGGCCCTGGTAGCCGTGGGTATGGCATTTTTCACAACCAACGGATGAATAGAGTGTCACCTCACCTGAAGAAGGGAGTTCCAGCAGTGCTTTCTCCTCCTCACTGGCTGTATAGGGGGCCTTACAATGGGGGCAAAGTGTACGTACCAGGCGTTGTGCAAGTACACCGATCAGACTCGACGAAAGCAGGAACGACTCTACGCCCATATCGCGAAGACGCGTAATGCTGCCGATGGCGGTATTGGTATGCAGGCTCGACATAACCAGATGGCCGGTCAAACTGGCTTGTACCGCAATCTGTGCCGTTTCAAGGTCACGGATCTCACCCACCATCACCACATCCGGGTCTTGGCGCAGAATGGCCCGCAAGCCACGGGCAAATGTCAGATCAACCTTGTTGTTGACCTGGGTCTGGCCGATACCGTCAAGGTAGTACTCAATAGGGTCTTCAACGGTAACGATATTCCGGCTCTGGGTATTCAGTCGGCTCAGTGCTGCGTATAAGGTTGTTGTTTTACCGGAACCGGTTGGACCGGTGACCAGAAAGAGGCCGTGGGGGCGTTTGATGACACCCGGATCGACCTGTACAAGCAGCTCCTTGGACATGCCAAGCTGCTCCAGATCAAGTCGACCTGCCTGCTTGTCGAGCAACCGCAATACGACCCGTTCACCATAACTCGAGGGTAGGGTGGAGACCCGCACATCCACCGGACGGTTACCTACTTTCAGTGAGATACGGCCATCCTGGGGGACGCGTTTTTCAGCGATATCCATATGGGCCATGACCTTGATACGTGAGGCCAGAAATGGCGCCACGGTACGTGGAGGAGCAAGGACTTCGCGCAACAGGCCATCCACACGAAAACGCACCACCAGCCGCTTTTCATAAGGCTCGATATGGATGTCAGATGCCTGCTCCTTGATTGCTTCGGTGAACAGCGCATTGATCAGTCGAATGATGGGAGCGTCATCATCACTTTCGAGCAGGTCCTCAGGTTGATTCAGGGCGCGGGCGGCATGATCGAGATCGATATCGTCACCCATGGTCTCCATGATCTGACTGGACTGTTTTGAGCCTGTCTCGTAGATCAATGTGAGCTGTTTTTCCAGGGTCTCCTGATCGACCTGGGAGTAGATCAGGGGTTGAGCAAACAGGCGGCGCACCTCGCTCAGTACAGCGAGAGAGACACTGGGTTTGTGCAATAATCGGAACGTTTGCTCGGTTTCATCCTTGATGATGACAACCCCATGACGACGGGCATAGGCATAGGGTAGCTGATCAGGAAGCTTATCCTGATCAGTCAGTATGGAGCGTTCCGATGAGGTGTCATCAGTGGCTGAGGTGTCATCAGTGGCTAGTGAAGAGTGAATGGAGTTCTCAGTCATGTACCCGCTTCCGGTTACTGTCCAGGTTCCAGCTCGATATCGTCAAAGGGTGGGGCGAGAGTGCCAAAGCGAGGTGGGAGTAGCGGTGTTTCCTCGTCAGACATCAAGTCGATCCCTTCCTGTTTCATTTTGAGTTGCTGAGCACGGAAATAGTTGTACTTGTCGCCGGCAATCTGCGTATTGACAGCAGCATCCCTGATCACAATCGGGCGCAGGAAGAGCATCAGCGTGCGTTTTACTTTGGTCGTGCTATTGGCGCGAAACAGGGCACCCAGGAGGGGGATATCACCTAATAAAGGCACTTTTTCCTCGGTCTGTTGGAGGTCCTCCTGTATCAGGCCGCCAAGGACGATAGTATTGCCATCATCCACCATGACAACGGTCTTGATCGAGCGCTTATTGGTGACGATGTCACTGGTGCCTGTGCTGGCAGTCTGGTTGATACTGGAGATCTCCTGCTCGATCTCCAGTTTAATGGAGTTGCCCTCGTTGATTTGGGGCTTCACCTTGAGGGTCAGGCCGACATCTTCCCGTTGTACCGTCTGGAAGGGATTCACTGAATTGCTGGTACCCCCCGTCGAGCTGTATGAACCGGTAATAAAGGGTACATTCTGACCGATGACGATCTCGGCTTCCTGGTTGTCAAGTGTGGTGATGCTGGGCGTGGAGAGAATATTGGTTGTGGTATCGCTTTCCAGGGCCTGTATGAGTGCGGCGAAATTGATCCGATTGCTATTGAATCGGCCAAACCCAACAGATGTGCCTGGCCCAAGTGGAATGCTGCCTTGGCCGCTAGCAGCGCTTGCAGCGGCAGTGGCTACTTCACTAATAGCAGGGGATCCCAGGTTGATTATACCCACCGGGCCTCTGCCATCCGGCGTTCCATCGATGATCCATTGAACACCAAGCTTTTTCGCTTTGTCATAGGAGACCTCGGCAATGACTGCCTCGACCAGGACTTGTGCCCGACGAATGTCGAGCTTGCGGATAATCGCCTGCAGAGAGCGGAAAATATCTGGCGGAGCGGTGATGATCAACGCATTGGAGGCCTCATCAGCCTGGATATTGATCGGCAGTTTGGGTTTCCCTTTGGCCGCAGTGCCTGCAGCCTGCTTGGTTTCATCCAAATTATCGCCAACACCGGTCAGAACCGTTACCAAGTCCGCAGCATTGGCGTATTTCAAGTAGATGACTTGTGCGTTTCCTTCGTTGTCAAAGGGGGTATCCAGGTGTTGTATCACCACCCGTGAGCGCAACCGTGCGGTGGGATCGCCACTGATCAGAATGCTATTGGTGCGTTCGTCAGCAACCAGTTTGGTTGCGGTTTTTCTCCCCTTCACAGCGGGAGCCTGTAAGCCGTTAAGGATTCGCACCACCTCAGCAGCTGAGGCGTGTTGTAGGGTGATCACCTCTATGGAACTGTTACTGACCTGATCGATCTGTTTGATGATCTTCATCAGTCGATCTACATTCTGGCGGCGATCAGAGATGATCAGGACATTGGTGTCCGGGTAAGCGGCGAGGTGACCCTCCTGTGGAATCAAGGGTCGTAGAATCGGCACTAGCTGTGCGGAGGTGACATTCTTGACCTGAATGATACGAGTGACGATTTGATCCCCTAGCAGCTGACCGATGGCATCAATGGTAGGAATACCACCTTGTTTGGCTTTAACATCAGGTACCACCTTGATGACATCCCCGCTGGGAATGGTTGAAAAGCCGTGTACCTCCAGAATGGAAAGGAATACTTGATAGAACTCGTCACTCTCCATTGGGTGGGCGGAAATGACAGTTACCTTCCCCTTCACCCGAGGATCGATCACAAAATTCTTACCCGTGTGTTCCGACACCGTCTTGATCAAGGCCTCGATATCGGCATTGTTCAAGTTGAGGGTAATCTGTTCCGCATAACTCTGCTGCATCCATGTGAGGTTTAGCAGAATGGCGGTGCACAGCATGATGGCCAGGCGTGAAATATATCGTAGGCGTATGCGCTGTCTTTCCATGAATAAGGTTGCCAGGTTGCTCATTTTTAAATCGGTTCCATCGAGGCCTTCTCCAGCATCTGGGGTGCCCTGTGGCGAATTATTTGAGGCTGGATAAGCAGTTGATGGTGAAAATCTTTATTCATCATGGGTTTATGTTGAATATATAATGCATTATATATTAGCAGATGATAAGGCATTGGCATACAGGTTAGGCTTAACGCTAATGGTTGTCCTAAATCCCCCTGTCTTCCCTATAGGTTTCCGCTAAAGCTGAGCAGAAAGCTACCATCTTTTTGAGGCTTAGCAATCGCTTTTAGTGCGCTGCTTAAACCAGGATCAGCATCTGCACCAGGTTTGATGGTGCCATTGAGGTTGAAGTTTCCTTCCCTTGTGAGACTGAGTTCGCCATCCACAGAAGTTGCTCCTCCCAGGTCTTTGATTTTCACCTTGACATTGTCTTGCTCATCCATTGTTAAATCCGCATTAAGGTTACCCAGTTTGAGTTTAAAAGGTTGAACCAGTGCCGGGTTCAACCATTTGATCTGCCCATCTGCTGAGATGATTCGTTGATTTTCGATAGTGAGATGGTTGAGATCTAAATCTATTTTTCCATTAATTCCAACCTGACTTAAGTCCAGTATTTTGGGAATGATAGTCGCGAGAATCTGCCCTTTAATAGCCTCCAATTGATAGCCACCACCTAAAGTCCTTGCAATGCGGCCATCGATGCTTTGCTCTTCATCGCGGATTTTTATGTCGAAGCTGATACTGCCTGTGAGCAGATCACTGGGTTTGAAACGCCATCTTAGGCCACCCAATGGGATCCCCTGGTAGGAGACATCTTCCGCCTTTCCCTTTCTGAGGGTGCCTGTAACTGTCGAGAACGAAAAAGGGAGCTTATTGGTTTCGCTCGATATCCAGCCCAGGACGTGCTGCGCAGGTAGCTCGATCAGCATAAATAGCAGATAAGCACCCAATCCAATTAACAGATAACTCCACCAACGCATCAGCTTTTCCCCCCGCGCTGCAGAACCAGTCGGGCATTGATAAGCCCTGTTTTCTCCTGTCTGTCGATATTGAGTGACTCTATCTCTATCCCATGTTGTTGGGTCAGTTGCCCCAGCCAGTTAATGACAGTATCAAAAGGTGCCTGCTCAACCCACAACTGTACAGCCTTGTCTCCCTGAGGTTTGATACGCTGAATCTGTTGACGTAGTTGTATCTTGCTAGCTGTTCTGTCGACCAGGGTAAGCAGCGCTTCATTGGAGTTGCCGGGACTGGTTTTCTGCTGGCTACGCAGACCCTTTACCAGCTCGAGATTACTCTGCATCCAGTTCAGAGTGGTCAGTTGACTCTTGACTAAAAGCTCCTTCTTTTCCAAGGCAAGACTGAACGGGCGCCAGATGATGAGATAGAGCAGCAGTATTAAAACCGCTGTAGTAGCCAGGATCAATGCCAGGTGTTCTTGAGGCGTTTTTGATTGCCACCACTGTTTCATGGCTTCGCTCCACTGATTCGGAGGTGTGAAGTGACTTGGTTACCCGAAGCATTGGCGGATCGGATCTCAACGGTGAGTCGCTTTTTCTCAATGGTTTTTTTCAGGATCTCCAGTGCTTGTAACTCTTTGATGGTTAATTGCAGATTGAGTTGGCCATCCCTGAAGCTGATACTGTCCAGTGTGGTGTTGGGACTGTTCTTGACCACAGAGGCAGCAGGAACGAACAGGCTGGCAAACTGTGCAAAACTACCGGATTGACCACTCTGCATGGCTTTTAATTGTTGTTCCATCTGGACCTTGGGGTCGACAACTCTTTTTACATTGGGAAAGGCTTGTTGAAATGTCTGTCTGATTTGACTGTTTAACTCAATACTCTGACGATCAAAATGGCGGTACTCCTGTACCGCGAGTAGTATCGACAGGATGATAAGAATGGGGGCCAATACTGCAGCGGGAAGCCAACGTTTCCACTGTAGCGTCAATTTGTCGACCCGTAGATAATCACCTTGGAGGAGATTGACTTGCTGTTTATCGACCAGATGATTGGCTAGCAGGGCAGTCAACTGACTATGGGAGTCGATGTCCAAGGTATTGATTTCATAATCACCATCAAGCTGTGCAAGATCAACCAACTCAGGAGAACCGGCCAGGCGGTAAAGGTTAATCTGCTTGGGAGCCTGTTCAGTCGCCTGCTGAAGTGCGAGATTAACCGTCGCTGTACCATTGATGGCATCTACACTGAAGCCGCTGTTGGTGTTTGTTCGGGCATACAGCATCTGTCTGTCCTGATAAAGCGACCAGCTGTCTTGGGAGATGGGTAGGCAGAGCAGATCTGGGTAGATTCCGATGGGATCGATTCCAACTGAATCCAGCTTGTGTAACCAGTGCTCAAGCTTCTGTTTGGCGATGACAATAACAGGCGTTAGATTCTCACTGTCGATATTACCGGCAGCGAAGTGGAGTTGGTCGATATCTTCTGTAAGCTCGTTCTCAAGAGAGAATGGAATCGCCTGGATTAAACGTTGGCGGTTTCTGGTTGGAAGTCTAACTTCGGTGATGAGTACTTCCGTTGCCGGAATAAGAACCAGAGTGCGCCTGCCTTTGGCCTGTTTTGCCGCCTCGGACAGGGTGCCCTCCGAGGTTTCCGAGTCGTCACCGCCCTTGATTAGCCAATTGGCCTTATGACAGCTTTGGTCGTGGCACTGGATAATCAGAATCTCAGCCATCAGTAAACCCCGAGCGTGCGAGAAATGACAACGACATCCTTTTCTCCCTTATATAAGAGGCTAACTAATCTTTGACTGCTGCTTTCCATTTGGACAACCGTCTCCATTTGATAATAATGACTATCGACTGAGATTAATGGTGTTATCTGATCAGATTTTACTTTATTTTCATCTAAAAGTGCTTTTAGTCTATTGATAAATGAATTTGTCTCTTTGAACGGGTTCTCTTCCCGCTCATTGACCAGCTGTTCAGCGCTCGCTTCATCCGAGGTATCAGACAGCGCTTGAATGAGCAGTTTGTCAGCGGTGTTGACGTTGATAGTGGTCCGCTCCGGTAGCGTGGTGATGTATGGTGAGAGTTTCTCATAGATCTTCTTATCCACGCCCTTGACCAGTCTGAGCTCGGTGGGAGTCGCCATGAGGCCGTTTGCAGTTCGATAGGGTAGTTCCAGATTGAGATACTCTAAGTCTTCGGCGCCGTCTGGGTAGAGGACATTTATATCATCGTCCAGCCAATCAGCGGTAGCCTGGGCAATCGACTCCGGTAGTTCTAGGCGTGCCAGTAGACGTTGGAATAGAGCAAGCTGGGCATTGAACTTCAGCTTCGCTTGCTCATCGGCTTTTGCTTCTAAATAGAGATTATTGAGGTTGAATCTGGCCTGTAAATCGGTAGTGATAGCCTGCACTTGGCCACCCTCGACCGGTGTGGCGGGTAGTTCCTGGGCCCAATCTTCATCCAGACTGTCATAGCGGTTCTTTTTCTTGCTATCGTTCAAGTCACGGATGAGCATGCCCCGTGACCAGGCTTCACTACCCAAGGTGTAGAGATAACCCTGATCGGCGGTGATGATGTTTCCGGTTCTGCGTATGCTCAACTGCAGGTCATGGGTCATGGCTACAGCGGCGATGGAGGCCATGGAGACAACAATAATGGCAGTGATAAGAGCCACACCCCTTTCACGGTCAAAGCAATTTGCCCTTTTTTCCAGCATCGATTCCTATTCCTTCTCAACAGGGATTGATTGAGTTGAACGAAACAGACGGCGAACCCGGCCCCAATCCTTGAGTTCCAGAATCAACTCGATTGCAACGGGTAGTTCAGGTGAATCATCAGTGTTGGTATTTCCCGACCGGGGGGGCCATTCACTCTTTTTCTTCAGTTCTTTATCGTAATAGAACAACTCCAATGAGGCTATCTCATCGATCAGTTTCTGTCGGTAAGGTTTGCTGTTCTGTGGCCTATCAACCATCGGCCAGGAGAGCCTATAGAGCGTTTCTTCCTCATACTGATAACCGACGCGCTGCAAATTACTGCGGGGCAGTTTCATGGGGTTGGAGTAACCACCGCGGGTGAGTTCCATCATCACTCCTGAAAAACCACCACTCAATAGAGCAGGCTGTTGGTCACCATGCTCGTCGCGAATTGGTCGATTTACCAGTTGTTCGATGTCTCTCTGAATAAGGTTGAGTCCCAATTGAAGTTTTGACATCCGTTGATTGTAGAGACTGGTGTGATGCCCGGTATCGAGCACAACCTTGAGACCGGCATAGACAAATGTAGCCAGGATCGCGAAGATCGTGATGGCAATCAGTAATTCCAGCAGCGTAAACCCCTGGGATTGCTTGCATCTCACACACTCGGATGATGCTACTCGGACTCTATTACAAATGGGCGACGGGGATGTCATATTAGTACTCCATCAATGTCACTTTGATGAAGTACTAGGTTGAGATAGAAAACTCACAAGTCTTGTGACCGGATGTTCGTCCCCTCTTGCACGGAAGATGGTGAATTCAACCTGCCTGACTCGGTCATCGGGTGTGTTAGTGATAGTTCTGACCCAGTGCCATTTGTGCAGCCCCATCTCTTCGTCACCCTGTTGCTTACCCGCAGACAGCCACTTTTTGCTTATTTGTAATTCAGTCATTTGATTCATCGCCACCCAGTGCGCAAGGGTTTTATCTCTTAGGTAGGCTACATTGACAGACTGATTTGCAGAAACGGTGATGATTGAAGCAAAAGCAATGGTAAGGATGGCCAGAGCTATCAGGATTTCGAGTAGGGTAAAGCCCCGGCAATTAGATGCACCGGTTGAGGTAACGCTGGTTTGAGGGGCATCAATAGGGTGAGACATGGTCGAGAGCACGTTCTCCAATTTCATTTCCTGTCAGTCTGTAGTAGCTCTCACTCAGGTCAGAACTGATTTTCAATTCGAAGGGAGTCATTTCACCACTGTTCATCAGTATGACTTCAGGGGTTAGCTCTTCTTCATTTTCGTCGGATGGTTGGTTGGAAGTGATACTTAACTCAACCCCTTCAGGTAGTTTACGACCTCGAAACAGATTGTCGGTCATAGGTTGCCAGTTACCCTCATCAAGGGTTAGAAAGCTATAGCTCTCCTCATCAATATCGACACCAATGAGTATGGATCTCAGGAGCGCCTCTTCACTCGCTAATCCGATCAGGCTGGAGAGGCGCTGCGCTTCGGATTTAAGCAGATCAGATGGTGAACTGCGTCCAAATGAGAGAGCAACAAAGTTGATTAAAATGCCAATGATAATGACAACCACCATCACCTCGACAAGGGTGAACCCCTTCAGTCTTGGTTGAGGATTATCAAGTAGGTGGCGAGGTACACGAGTGCTCACTCCAAATTCCAGTTCCCAAGATCGTCTTCGATCGATTGCAGATCGAGGCCAGCTGAATAGATATCAATTGAGCCATGTGTGCCGGGATTGAGAAAGAGATAGGGATTACCCCATGGGTCAACAGGTAGCCTATCCAGATAGCCACCCTCTTTCCAGTTACGTGGTTCAGGAGAATCGGTTGGTTCAGAAACCAGTGCCTCAAGACCTTGGTCAGTGGTGGGGTAGATCATATTGTCCAGGCGGTAGAGATTTAATGAGGCCTCGAGTGCACGAATATCGCTTTTTGCCTTGGTAATGCGGGCTTGCTCGGGTCTATCCATGATTTTCGGTACCACGATTGCAGCCAATATGCTGAGGATAACCACGACAACCATGACTTCAATAAGGGTAAAGCCATTGATTTTTCGAACTATTCTTTTTTTATTCCTAGGGTAAGCTATGAGAGGGTTGGTAGGAGTGAGGTCTGTTGCTGCATTTTTTGTCATGGTTTAAAACCCGTTAAAATTGAATCCGTCTATATGTCGGCTATTATCGAGGGAATCAGTATCAGAATCTAGGTTCCCTGGTAAATACGACTTGATGGGGTGAATCAGTTCACCATTCCTTATAATATATTCTATAGATAATTATCAGAATATTGATCGTCGTCCGTTAACTTATTGAATAGTAAGAAATATATTCGGTCATGCTAACTGGCATGCAGAGCATGGGCTTGTGGGGTTTAAAATAGTACGTCAATCAATGCACGCAAAAAGTTCATTCTGTTTTACCCCATCAAAACCTGTATAGAGGATTAACTGCTTGAGTATTGGAATCGTCGGTTATGCCATTTCCGCCTCCCTCTTCCTGCTCTTCTGTGTACTGCTCCTGACTAGCTGGCGGGGACGCATCGAGGGAACGTACCTACTTGTAGCCTCGGTAACATCAGCTTGTTGGGCGCTGTCTGCTGTTGCGTTTCAGCTACAGGAATCTGCGCTCACAATAGCTACCTACCAGATTTTTGAGATAGCGAAAAATCTTGCTTGGTTTGGATTCCTGTTTCATCTTCTGAAGACCCTAAAGGCGGCTGCCGGGACTGATAGCAGTCTGCTGGGATATGCACCAGCGTTTGTCTTCACGGTATCTGCATCTCTTGTGGGAATGGAACTCTTGGCTCAGGTATTTCCGACTATCAGAGGCTGGGGGGGGGTATTAAGTTTACAATTGGTAGGACATCTTGGATTTGCGATAACCGGTTTAACATTGATTGAGCAGCTCTATCGAAGTACGCGACCTGATATGCGCTGGGCTGTAAAATACCTCTACCTGGGCATGGGTGTGCTTTTCGTTTACGACTTTCTTCTCTATGCAGATGCTCTCATGTTCAGGCGGGTGGACGAAACGCTCTGGCAAGCAAGGGGGTTGACCAGTTCACTTGTTGTACCGTTTGTGGCGATTGCCGCAACAAGGAATCCCAACTGGTCTGTGCGAGTCTTCGTCTCGAAACAGGTTGTGTTCCATGCCACCACACTGATTGCTGCTGGTGTCTATCTGGTGACAATGGCAGGTGTAGGTTACTACATTCGGATTTACGGTGGCAGCTGGGGGAAGGCGACACAGATTGCCTTTGTATTCGCAGGAATAATCTTTCTCATCGTAGTGCTGTTTTCTAATAGTTTGAGGTCAAAGGTCAAAGTCTTTGTTAATAAACACTTTTTTAGCTATAAGTATGATTGGCGTGATGAGTGGTTAAGGGTTGTTCAGACACTCTCAGATGGACGAGGAAGTAGAGAGATCCGTACCAGAGTTATTCAGGCAATATCTGACACTGTCAATGCCGGGGGTGGACACTTGTGGATGCAGGATAATAGTGGCAGTTATCAATGTGTCAGTGACTGGAATGCGAAAGAAGTGAATCTATCATTCGAGGCAAAAGGTAATCTGGTTACCTATTTTTCTGGAAGCGATTGGATCATAGATATCGATGAGTTGGTTTCATTTCCAGGACGGTATGACAACCTGACCATAAGAGAAGCACTTATCAAAGCCGAGGATGCCTGGTTGATTGTACCCATCAAGCACCATGGGAGCCTTATCGGTTTTGTACTACTGATACGCCCTCAGTCTTTCAGATCAATCAATTGGGAGGACAGGGATCTTATAAAGGCGGCAGCTAAACAGGCGGGAAGTTATTTAGCGCTACTTCAAACCTCTGAGGCATTGAGTCAAGCCAATCAGTTTGAAGCTTTTAACCGGCTTTCTGCATTTGTGGTGCATGACCTTAAAAATCTGATTGCACAACTTGAATTGGTTGTGAAAAATGCTGAGCGACATAAGAATAATCCCGCTTTTATGGATGATGCAGTCAATACTATTGGCAATGCTGTGAACAAAATGGGACGATTGTTGGCGCAGTTGAGGCAGGGAAGGTTTGAGTCAACAATGACTAAGCAGTTTTTCATTGAAGAGTCTGTTGCACAAGCTGTAAAGGAACTTTATGCCTACATGCCTAAACCAATCCTAACTGTAAATGGTAACTTTTTAAAAATTATTGCTGATAAAGACAGGTTTACTGCAGTAATGGTGCATATGATAAAAAATGCCCAGGAAGCATCACAGGAAGATGGCCAAGTCAAAGTGTCGGTAGATAGAGTGGATGACAATGCTGTCATCCAAATAGAGGATAATGGTATTGGAATGGACAAGCTGTTTATAAAGGAAAAACTGTTTCTTCCATTTCAAACAACAAAAGGGAATGCCGGTATGGGAATTGGAGTCTATGAGACCAGGGAGTACGTGACTTCGTTAAATGGAAGTCTGAAAGTGGAGAGTGAGAAGGGTATTGGGACAAAATTTACCATTTCAATACCGTTGGATCTTTCAGATGAAACGTCAGGCTATCACTCAGCTGCAACTGCCGAGGCATAAATGTGAGTAAAGGAAATAACAAATTAAAACCACTGATTATTGTTGAAGACGATCCAGGTCTTCAGAGTCAGTTAAAGTGGAGTTTTGATGGATATGATGTTCATATTGTCGGAGATAGAACGAGTGCAATCAGTCTTCTCAGAAAGACATCGGCCCCTGTTGTAACCTTAGATCTTGGACTGCCACCCGATCCAACAAATGTCAGTGAAGGATTTGCAACACTACAAGAAATACTGAATTTAATTCCTCAGACAAAAGTTATTGTGGTTACCGGAAATGATGACCGGGTGAATGCCCTGAAATCGATTGAGTTAGGTGCTTATGACTTTTATCAAAAGCCGATTGATCCTGATGTGCTGCGAGTGATCATTGAACGTGCTTTTCATGTGCACGGCCTGGAGGAGGAAAACCGGGGCTTGAATAAAATGCAGCGTAATTCACCATTAGATGGTGTGATTGCGAATAGCCCTGAGATGTTGGACATTTGCAGAATTATCGAAAAAGTCAGTCCGACTAATATAACTGCCCTGTTGTTGGGTGAGAGTGGAACAGGGAAAGAGGTGCTGGCACGAGCAATTCATGGTTTAAGTGATAGAAGTGATGAAAGATTTGCAGCTATTAATTGTGCTTCTATTCCAGAAAACCTCCTTGAAAGTGAGCTATATGGATATGAGAAGGGTGCATTTACTGGTGCTGGAAAACGGACAATAGGGAAAATAGAAAGTGCGAATGGAGGGACCATTTTTCTTGACGAAATTGGCGATATGCCCATTGGATTGCAAGCTAAAATGCTTCGTTTTCTACAAGAGAGAGTAATAGAAAGAATTGGTGGCAGAGATGAGATACCCGTTAATGTGAGAGTGATCTGTGCCACTAATCAAGATTTAGAAGAGAAGATTGAACGAGGTGAATTTCGTGAAGATCTCTATTATAGAATAAGCGAAATAACGATCAATATTCCTCCTCTTAGGGATCGTGCTGGGGATGCTGTTCTATTGGCTTGGTCATTTCTGACAAAATATGCGAAGCAGAACTCATCGAAAGTGACAGGCTTTACAAAGGAGGCCTTGAAGGCGATAGAAGGGTATTCCTGGCCAGGTAATGTTAGAGAGCTTGAAAACATAATGAAGCGATCAGTCATTATGGCGGATGATCAATTGATCACACCAGATGAACTTCAGCTCAGCCAAGATAGTGAGGATAGTATGCCTATAAATTTAAGGGGGTCTATCCGGGTTTCGCAAAGAAATTAAGGTATTGATCGGCCATAGATTCTATCCCCTCTGTTTTTTGATGCCTTTTCAACATCAAAAATAGAGAAGAATCTGTGGCCGATCAATACCTTAATTTCTT
>JAIVEQ010000036.1 GCA_023838465.1 Candidatus Thiodiazotropha sp. | reverse complement strand
CTTTTTCGGGGTGGTTCGGAGGGATTAGACCAGCTAGACGATTTTGTGCATCGTGTTCATGAACGTCTGGGTTGGCATGTGGAGCTCTACCTGGATGCTCGGGCTATCGAAGATCTTGAATCCAGGCTGGTCAAATTACCCGCAGTCTGCATCGACCACCTGGGTCTTTCGAAAGGTGGACAACAGTCCTTGCTGAGGCTGGTTGAGAAAGGGGTGAAGGTCAAAGCTTCAGGGTTCGGGCGCGTCGATTTCAATGTGATCCCCGTATTGCGCGATCTCTATGCAGCCAATCCGAATTGTCTGATGTTTGGTACAGACTTACCCTCTACCCGGGCACCCAGACCCTATAAGGAGAGTGATATCACGCTGGTGAGAGAGGCGCTAAGTGAACAAGGCGTACGACGGCTCTTTTTCGAAAATGGTTGTACTTTCTATCGATGCAAACAGATATGATACTCAAACCACCCAAGCGCAGTATCTGTAAGCCAGTACTCCATCAATATCACCTTGATGGAGTACTAGGACACTACCCCCATGATCCTGATAATATCTTTGTAGTCGATCTGAGTCTCTCCCAGAGGTAGCATGATTGAGAGGAATGAGGCAGAGTGCTTGGAAATTCCGGAATTCACAGCCAGGCGACTTCGCTGGTTACTGTTGTTGACCAGTTGTCTGTTGATGGCTGGTCTCTATATGCCGATGGTGACACTGACTAAGTTTCTGTTCATCGCCAACTCCTTTTCTGTGCTTTCCGGTGTTCAGGAACTGTTTAACAGAGAGCAATGGTTTCTATTTCTGGTGGTGGGATTATTCAGTGTTATCTTACCCGTATTCAAAATCGTACTTCTGTTTCTACTATTACATTATCGGGAAATCAGATCTGTGCAATTCGGTCATCTGCTGAAAATGATGCATGATTACGGTCGTTGGGCGATGTTGGATGTGATGGTGGTTGCGGTAATGATTGTTACTGTGAAATTGGGTGTGATCGCTGAGATTGAAATCCACACTGGTCTTTATCTATTTGGTGCTGCTGTGTTACTGATTATGTACATAACTCACCGGGTAGTTCGTTATACACAGATACCATGACACCTGCAGTCATCGCTGCAAAAAAGGCGGGTATCCCATTCAAGACGCACAGCTATGAACACGATTCCAGTCATCCGTCATATGGTTTAGAAGCTGCAGAAAAATTGGGTATAGCACCTGAACGGGTTTTCAAGACACTGGTTGTTGAACAGGTTGGAAAGGGACTGGCTGTTGCCGTCGTGCCCGTCTCCTCACAGCTAGATTTGAAGGCATTCGCTAAAGAGCTGAAGGTGAAAAAGGTTGCTATGGCCGAAGCAAATATCGTGGAAAGGAGTACCGGTTATGTACTGGGTGGTGTCAGCCCGCTGGGACAAAAACGGCAGTTAGTGACACTGGTTGATCGTTCAGCGAGCCTTTTCCCGACTATCTGTGTCAGTGCAGGACGGCGTGGTCTGGAGATTGAGCTGGCTGCTGAGGATCTTCTGAGGGTGCTGGATGCTTCGATGGGGGATATTGCAAAGTAAGAAGATGCACATTCGATATCACCGACAACATGCTCTATTCCTAAATCAGAGGCTGGAGGACGGTAAATTGTGCCACAATTGAAATGGGTGGTGATCAAAGATGAATACAGAACAGCAGATTGTGGATGGGCGGGTTTCGAATACACGGGTATCCAGCACCCACAGATTGATTCGCCCCATTGAGCTGCTAAAAGAGATGCCCGTGAGTGACAAGATCTATGATCATGTCATCAAGGTCAGGAATAGCATCCATAATATTATTGCTGGCGTGGACAACCGACCATTAGTGATTGTCGGACCCTGCTCGATCCATGATCCAATAGCAGCCATTGAGTATGCACAACGCCTCAAGCCGTTGGCGGATGCTGTCAGTGACCGGCTTTATGTTGTCATGCGGGTCTACTTCGAAAAACCTCGTACAACGATCGGTTGGAAGGGGTTGATCAATGATCCTGAGATGAATGGATCGTTCGACATGGACAAAGGACTTCGCTTGGCGAGGCAACTACTACTTGATATCAACGGTCTTGGCCTGCCGACGGCCACCGAGATACTCGAGCCCTTCACACCACAATACATAGGTGATCTGCTCGGTTGGGTGGCGATAGGTGCACGCACAACCGAGAGTCAGACCCATCGCCAAATGGCGTCAGGTCTCTCTGCACCGGTTGGATTCAAGAATTCCACGGATGGCAATACCAAAGTCGCCGTTGATGCGATGTTGTCGGCCAATAATCCACATACTTTTCTTGGTATCAATGAGCTGGGTGAGACATCCATTGTTGCGACTGCGGGCAATACCGATACCCACCTGATTCTACGTGGTGGCAGCCATGGCGCGAATTATGATGAAACGGAGGTGCTAAAGGCAGCTGATATGCTCCGTTCAAAGGGCCTCAATCCAAGATTGATGGTTGATTGTTCACATGCCAATAGTGGAAAAAATTACTCCCGTCAGGTTATCGTTTGGGGCAATTTGATAGATCAGATTCGTCATGCTAGAAATGCCAAAGAAAATCAACCGCTTATCTTAGGTGCTATGTTGGAAAGCCATTTGAATGCTGGACGCCAGGATATCGTTGCTGAGTCGGCAGAATTGGAATACGGCGTGTCGGTTACCGATGCATGCATTGATTGGAAGACAACGGAAAAGCTATTGCTAGAAGGTTTTGAAGCATTAGGGTGATGTTAAAGCGTCATATTGCTAATTCTTATCGGGTGGGCGATTTTCTATTTTGTCTTTGAAGATTCGTACATATTGCTCGTTGATAGGATGCTATGTCATTGTGAGCCCACGGCAGAAACAAATAGGTAATTTTTATTTTTTTTAAAGAAGAATATGAAAGCATCATTTGGCCCTGTACTGGCCTTTTTTATAGTATTACTCTCTGGTTGTCAGTCCAGTAATGAAGAGGGTTCATTCATAATGCCACAGAATCTCGCAAAGGATTTAGAGACGTTTGCATCAGCAAGGATTTTTTTCGGGCACCAGTCTGTAGGAAACAATATCGTAGACGGTTTGGAGTCCATTGCGCAGGAAGTTCAGGATGTAGACCTTTCGATCATGGATTTTAACTCTTTTTCCGAGAGTGCAGGAGGATGCCTTGTGCATTCACGAGTGGGGAAGAACACGGAGCCACTCTCGAAATGTGTGGATTTCGGTCGAATTATCGATCAGGAACTGTCTGGGAAGATCGACTACGCCATGCTTAAGTTCTGTTATATCGATATCAACAGAGACTCGGATGTTGCGAAAATGTTTAATGACTATCAACAAACCATGGATGATCTCATCGGCAGGCATCCTGAGATCACCTTTGTTCACGCGACGATACCGCTTAGACACTCACCTGGTGGACCATCAATCTGGTTAAGAGAGGTTTTAGGAAGACCGAATAACAGTAAGCTGGACAATATTAAGCGTAACCAGTTTAATCAGTTGCTCTATTCAACCTATGGGTCGTCACCCATTATCGATGTCGCAGCAAGTGAATCGACTTATCCCGATGGTAAAAGAGAATCCTTCAAAATGGATGGCCAAACGTACTATTCATTAATCGGCGACTATACCAACGATGGTGGCCACTTAAACGAGATAGGCAGTGCTCAGGTTGCATCAACTTTCGTACAGGAACTGGCACAAATTATACGCGGTCGCTCTTCTGTGCCAGAGTAAAAAACCTGTCACCCAATGTATTGATAGCAAAGAGATTTGAGATTCCTGCCTGGGGTTGATATGACGCTGGCTCAATAAATCAAAGATAGTTGGCCAGTTTGGGAATCCAACCCCTGGATTCCTTAAGTAGCGCTCTTTTTTGCCGCTAGGCTATAAACTAATCCAACAAGCTGTTTTCTTGAAAAATAGAATTTCCTGGGTAGGGTGGATAGAGACAATTTTAGTTCCCGAGGTATTTAACGGTGATGTCATCAAAGAGTGATAACGATACCATGCAGGCTGATATTTCCGCCCTGGAAAGCAAGCGACTGATCCTTCAGCAGATTGTCGATATCACCAAGGCAATGGAGAGCATGCAGGATAGCCTCAATGCCGTGTTGGTATTGGGGGTAGCATCCAAGGATATGCCTGAAGATGCACTCAATCTCTATAGCTCGCTGAGCGATAGCCTGCGGAATCTTCCTGTCAATAAAATCAAGGTCTACTTCAATAATCTTGAATTGATCATTAAGAGTCAGCTGGAAAAAATCCTGCACTATTCCGGCTTAGACTATTCAAGCAGCGATGATATCGAGTTCATTTCGCTTTCAAGTGATGAGGGTGGTGACAATCCACTGGATCTTCTCGACGAGTTTAAGCGCACAGCACAAACCGCAGTTTCACTAAGGGTTCTATTACGAAAGCGTGGGGTTGCTACACCGGGCTCCCCCATCCCAGTCTCACCGGCAATCATCAAGCAACAGCTCTCTCACTTGGAAGATCAGGAGCAGCAACAGCGGAGCAAGGTGAGGGAGAAGATTCAGGAGATGAAGGCAGATGTGGAAACTATGCTTGAAAATCCGAGCTATCCCGATGGAATGAAACAGATCCTTCAAGGTGTGATTGCCAACCTGGAACAGGACACAAAGCTACTGGCGAGTGGTGCTTCACTGTGCAGGCTCAGTTTTGTTGCGGAGTCAGAAGAGATTATCAATGTCGAGGATGTACAACCCGATATCGAGGTTATCGAGATAGGATCAGTCGCCGAGGAAAACCAGGATAGAAGTTTTTCTGACGCAGCCAGCCGCTGGCTGAATAGTCCCTGGGATGTTTCCTGGAACGATGTGGCAGGCGAAAAAAAGCACTAATATGGATAGTTAGGCTGTCCAGTTTGTAATAATTACTGAATTCCGTTGATTAGTTAAGAATAAATTTGTAGCTAATCAGCACTCCCATCTTTTCGAATCACTGCAGTATTGAATGGCGTCTGAGCATATTCTCGCCTGCCAGATAACTGTGAGCCTGCATTACTACCCAATCTTTGTGATTTCTGATAGTTTTGCCTGCCGGAAATTCAGTATTTACGCTCTGATAGATGATGAATGCTCACTCTTCTGATGAAGGCAGATATCATGAATAGCGATCCTTGTCGTATAGGCCCTGGGGTGCACACTGAGCCGCACCCGCTTGTGGGTGACCAATGGCAAGGATATATTAAATACAGTGTATAGCTCCAACAACCTCTAAGCCTCGGCTACACTCTACAGAACAATTATCCACCGCAAATCGAGGACAAGCTCCAAATGCCTGAAGATTTGAGACGAGCAGCTCTCGAATATCATCGTTCGCCCAGGCCGGGCAAGCTCGAGATCAAAGCCACCAAGCCAATGGCTAACCAGCATGATTTGGCACTCGCCTATTCACCTGGAGTGGCGGCTGCTTGTCAGGAGATCGAAGAGGACCCCAATAAAGCTGCCGATTATACCGCACGAGGTAATCTGGTAGCCGTGGTCACCAATGGTACGGCTGTACTCGGATTGGGGACGATAGGCAGTCTTGCCTCAAAACCGGTGATGGAGGGCAAGGCGGTACTGTTCAAGCAATTTGCTGATATCGATGTGTTCGACATCGAGATCGAGGAGCGTGATCCACAACTGTTCATTGAGACTGTAGCCAGGCTTGAACCCAGTTTCGGTGGGATCAATCTGGAAGATATCAAGGCGCCTGAGTGCTTCATAATAGAGAAAGCACTGAAGGAGCGGATGAATATACCGGTGTTCCATGATGATCAACACGGCACCGCAATTGTTGTCTGTGCTGCGATTTTGAATGGTCTCAAGGTGGTGGGTAAGGATATCGCTGAGGTCAAGTTGGTAACGGCTGGTGCTGGTGCTGCTGCTTTGGCTTGTCTTGGCTTGCTGGTTGATATGGGCTTGAAGCGAGAGAATATCATCGTTACTGATATCGCGGGTGTGGTCTATACAGGGCGTGCAGGGGAAATGGATCCATACAAAGGGATTTATGCCATCAATACCCCGCATCGTACGCTGCAACAGGCCCTGGACGGGGCTGATGTGTTTTTAGGCCTCTCTGCTGCAGGTGTTTTGAAGGCTGAATGGCTGCCCAGTATGGCCCCCAATCCACTTATTCTGGCGTTGGCCAATCCTACCCCGGAGGTCTTGCCGGAAGAGGCCAAGGCAGTGAGACCAGACGCCATTCTGGCGACGGGGCGCACAGACTATCCGAATCAGGTCAACAATGTGCTCTGTTTCCCGTTCCTGTTTCGGGGTGCACTCGATGTGGGTGCAACTGAGATCAATCGGGAGATGAAACTGGCTTGCGTGCGCGCTATTGCTGAGATGGCCCAAGCTGAGTCTTCTGATGTGGTGCGCTCTGCCTATGGCGGCCAGCAGTTGCAGTTTGGACCGGAGTATCTGATCCCAAAGCCATTTGATCCCCGTTTAATGGAAACCGTCCCCTATGCAGTTGCAGTGGCGGCTATGGAGTCAGGGGTCGCCAAACGTCCATTGACCGATTTGGTGGCTTATCGTAACCGGCTACAATACCGGGTGTTCCGCACCAGTCTTACCATGCGCCCAGTCTTTGATAGGGCTCGTGAGGAGTTACGACGGGTAGTCTATGCTGAAGGCCATGAGGAGAAAATCCTCGAAGTGGTGCAGCAAGCGATAGATCAGGGTATCGCCATACCCATATTGATCGGGCGCCGTGAGATTATTCTCCAACGGATCAAATCGCTTGCGTTGAGGATGCGTGAGGGTGTCGACTTTGAGCTGCTCGATCCCTTCGATAACCCAAATTTTGAACGCTATGCTGAAGCCTTATTCAAGCGGGTGCAACGGCGTGGTTACTCTTTCAAGGAAGCACGTGAATCACTGCGGCAGAATCATACTGTATTAGCCTCGGTGATGCTGGCAGTGGGAGAAGCCGATGCCATGATATGCGGTACGGTGGGTCGCTACTGCACCCATCTGGAGTATGTGAGTGAAATTGTCGGCACTGAAAACGGCGTCAATAAACTTACCTCAATGAATGCGCTTGTATTACAGTCCGGCACCCTGTTCATTGCGGATACCTATGTACAGGAAGAACCCACAGCAGACGATCTTGCTGAAATTATCTCTTTATGTGCCGAAGAGGTATTGTGGTTCGGGATTGAACCTAAAGTGGCACTGCTTTCACACTCAAACTTCGGTAGTCACGACTCTCCATCAGCGGTAAAGATGCGTGAGGCGCTTGCCTTGGTGCAGGCGCGAATACCAGACCTGGAGGTTGAAGGGGAGATGCACGCCGATCTGGCACTGTCAGAACCGCTTCGTACCGGCCGCTTTCCCAACTCCCGTCTGCATGACCGGGCCAATTTACTCATTATGCCCAATCAGGATGCTGCGAATGTGGCGTTCAATCTGTTGAAGGTATTGGGTGACGGGATTGCCATTGGACCGATACTGATAGGTTGTGCCAAATCGGCACATGTAGTAACACCAAGCATCAGCGTACGTGGGTTACTCAATATGACTGCACTGGCTTCTGTCCGTGCCAGTTGTATGATGATGAAGGATTAAGGCCCTAACACTTGTTAGTGACACGAATATAGGATAAGTAATACTCAGAGCTAAAAGCAGTTCAACTCTGATCCCGTTTTTTATTGATTAGCATTGGAAAAGAGCAACATGCAAGACACTAAACCGAGACCGGTCTTTCTCAATCTTACCAAGATACGCTTGCCCATGGCCGGTATTATGTCGATTATCCATCGTGCAACCGGCGTGGTGATGGTATTAGCCATTCCACTTCTCATCTACCTGCTGGATCTATCTCTCAGCAGTGCTGAAGGGTTTGCCGATGCCAAGGCGATGTTTGCCAATGGTTTTATCAAACTGCTTCTGTTTTTATTTTTGTGGGGGCTGATGCACCATCTATTGGCAGGTATCCGATACCTGTTGATTGATATCGATGTGGGTGTCGAAAAACCCCTGTTTCGCCAGACAGCCTGGGCGGTGACCCTGGTGGCTCCGCTGTTGGCCCTGATCCTGATGGGAGGTCTCTCATGAGTCGTCGTGCAAGCGGTCTGAGGGCCTGGTTTCTACAGAGAGCTACTGCAATCTACCTGATGCTGTTTATTCTCTATCTGCTGCAGCACCTGATATTCAATCCACCTGATGGTTTTGCTGCTTGGCAGGGATGGGTAGCCCAGCCACTGGTTGGACTTGGCCTGTTGCTCTTCTTTGCTTCACTCCTGCTGCATGCCTGGGTGGGTTTTCGTGATGTACTGATTGACTATGTCCATCCGACGGCCATCCGCGTCTCGATACTGACACTGTTTGGCTTCGCACTGATCGGATGTGCACTCTGGGTCATGCAGACTATCTTTCTGGCGACTGTCGCCTGAGCACAAAGGGTTATTAATTCATGGCACTGGAAAAGCAACGTTTCGATACATTGATCCTGGGCGCCGGTGGTGCCGGACTGAACGCCGCTCTGCAATTGGCTAACGCCAATCTGAAGGTGGCAGTGGTCTCCAAGGTCTTTCCCACCCGTTCCCATACAGTCGCGGCACAAGGGGGTGTGAATGCCGCCTTGGCCAATGTGCTGCCCGATAACTGGCACTGGCATATGTTCGATACAGTCAAGGGCTCTGACTATCTGGGTGATCAGGACGCCATCGAATATATGTGCCGCGAGGCGATACCGACTGTTTATGAGTTAGAGCACAACGGGGTACCGTTTTCCAGGTTGGCTAACGGCAAGATCTACCAACGTGCATTTGGGGGTCAGAGTCAGGATTTCG
The DNA here is from genome assembly GCA_023838465.1 of Candidatus Thiodiazotropha sp. Taxonomy (GTDB): domain Bacteria; phylum Pseudomonadota; class Gammaproteobacteria; order Chromatiales; family Chromatiaceae; genus Thiodiazotropha. The sequence goes on along the minus strand of JAIVEQ010000036.1, from coordinate 34,745 downwards.
GCGGCGAACAGGCTGCTCGAACCTGTGCTGCTGCAGACCGAACCGGTCATGCGATCCTGCATACCCTCTATCAGCAGAATATTCGCGCCAAGACCCATTTCTATGACGAGTTTTTTGCAGTTGATCTGATCAAGGATGACGAGGGGATCATTCTGGGTGCACTGGTGCTGAATATCGCCACCGGTGAGCCCTTGCTGATCGAATCCAAAACAACCCTGCTTGCAACAGGTGGTTGTGGCCAGGTATTCAGGACCACCAGCAATGCCCACATCAATACCGGTGATGGTATGGCGATGGTGTTGCGTGCAGATTTACCATTGATGGACATGGAGTTCTTCCAATTTCATCCCACCGGTATTGCCGGTAAAGGGATGCTGATCACTGAGGGTGTAAGAGGTGAGGGTGGCTATCTGATCAACAAGGATGGCGACCGTTTCATGGAGAAATACGCACCCAATGCCAAAGATCTTGCCAGCCGAGATGTGGTGGCCAGATCTATTGTTACCGAGGTACGTGATGGCCATGGTTGTGGACCTGAGGCTGACCACGTGATGTTAAAGGTGAACCATCTCAATGAGGATGTGATTGCCAAGCGGCTGCCAGGTATTCGAGAAAGCGCCAAGATTTTTGCCGGTGTCGACCCAGTCAAAGATCCAATCCCTGTCTTTCCGACTGCCCACTATGTCATGGGTGGTATTCCCACCGACCGTTTCGGCCGAGTTATGCCAACAGCCGATGATGATGGTGAATCTCTGCCCGGTCTCTATGCAGCAGGTGAGTGTGCCTGTGCTTCAGTACATGGTGCTAACAGGCTCGGTGGTAACTCGCTGCTCGATATCCTGGTATTTGGACGTCTGGCAGGACACAACATCATCGATTATGTAAAAGAGAATAAAGCTCACCGGCCTCTCAACGAAGCAAGTGTCGAGGCATCCATGGCGCGACTGGATCGATGGGATGCCAAGGGCGAAGGTATGACGGTGAGTCAACTGCGCAATGAATTCCGCAAGACCATGGAGGATCATGCAGGCGTATTCCGGGTCGAGGATATGATGGCCGAGGGTGTCGAGAAGGTTAAAAAGATACGGGAAAAGCTGAATGATGTCCGTTTAAGCGATCATACCCGTACCTTCAATACCAATCGAACAGAGGCACTGGAACTGGAGAATTTGATCGATGTTGGACTTGCCATTGCGGTTTCGGCGTTACATCGCAAAGAGAGCCGTGGCGCCCACTCCCGTCCTGATTACCCAAAGCGTGATGATGCGAATTGGATGAAACATACCCTCTATTGGAGAGAGAGTGACAAGCTGGACTATAAAGGTGTACGTGTGCAGCCATTGACAGTTGAGAGCTTTCCGCCGAAGGAAAGAGTTTATTAAGACAAGTTTTAAGTTTTAAGTTTTGAGTTGATGAGTGCACTTTGTGCACGGCTATTAAAAAGCTTGTGAGCTTTGCGAACACCTCAACTAAAAACTCATAACTTACAACTCAATTGAGTGAGGTTAGGTGATGAAATTCAGCGTATACCGCTACAATCCAGAGACCGATAGCGAACCCTACATGCAGACGTTTGAGATCGAACACCGTCAGGGAATGATGGTGCGAGATGCACTGTTGGCGATTCAGGAGCAGGATGAGTCTTTTACCTTCAGGCACTCTTGTGGTGAAGGTGTATGTGGTTCTGACGGTGTCAACGTCAATGGCAGCAATAAACTGGCCTGTATTACACCTTTGACTGAGCTCAAGGAACCGGTTGAAGTAAGGCCTTTTCCTGGTCGTCCAGTGATTCGAGACCTTGTGGTGGATATGAGTCAGTTCTATGCACAATACAAACAGGTAGATCCCTGGTTGCAGCGTAAGGAACCCCTACCCGAGCAGGAGATTCTTCAGACACCCGAAGAGAGAGATCAGCTAGATGGACTCTATGAGTGCATTATGTGTGGGTGCTGTTCAACAGCCTGTCCTTCTTTCTGGTGGAATCCTGATAAATTTCTTGGTCCACAAGCACTGCTTAGCGCCTGTCGCTTTTTAGCCGACAGTCGTGATCAGGCCGGTGAAGAGCGGCTCGACAAGCTTGAGGGACCCTATAAACTGTTTCGCTGCCATACCATCATGAGTTGCGTGGAGGCCTGTCCGAAAGGGCTCAACCCCACAAAAGCCATTGGCCATATCAAAGCAATCATGCTCAAGGAAGCGATCTGATTATTTATCGTAGAGAATAATATGATTATTCAGGATAGCGATTTGGCGGATATAGACAGGCTACGTTGGCAGTGCCGTCGTGGCATGCTCGAGTTGGATGTGTTGTTGGAGGCCTTTTTGGAGCAGCATTATGAGGCGCTCTCTCCACGATTGAAACGCCACTTTATTCAATTTCTCGAATTTCCTGATCCTATCATCCATGCCTGGTGCATCGGGGGAGAGTCGCCCGATGATGATGAGTTTGCCGAATTGGTCTCATCCATTCGGGCGACCAGTGTAGTTTGAGCTCAGTAAAATTTTAAGCGGTGGTGTTCACTGCGCTTATGATGTTTTATTTCTAATGCGCATATATTGCTATAGTGCCGTAAACACCCTTAGTGATAGGGTTATTTCTTCTCCACCCTGGTGTTATCCCACTGGCAGTGATTCCATCATGGATTCGCGCTAAACTGCCCCTCTTCGATCTGTAGATGACGAACCGGTTATATGTCCTATCAGGTACTTGCCCGTAAATGGCGTCCCCAGCTGTTCAGCCAAATGGTGGGTCAGCAACATGTGGTAAAAGCTTTGACCAATGCGTTGGAGCATGAACGATTGCATCATGCCTATCTCTTCACTGGAACCCGAGGTGTGGGCAAAACCACGCTGGCGAGGATTTTTGCCAAATCATTGAATTGCGAAAAGGGTGTGAGCGCAACTCCTTGTGGTGTGTGCGATGCCTGCCGGGAGATCGATGAAGGAAGATTTGTTGATCTGCTGGAGGTGGATGCTGCCTCTAGGACCAAGGTAGACCAGACCCGTGAGCTGCTGGAAAACGTGCCTTATGCACCGGTACGTGGGCGCTATAAAGTTTATCTGATTGATGAAGTCCACATGTTTTCAGCCAGCAGTTTCAATGCGTTACTGAAGACTCTTGAGGAACCACCTCCGCATGTAAAATTTATCCTAGCCACCACTGATCCACAGAAGGTGCCGGTCACCGTGCTCTCTCGTTGTCTGCAGTTCAACCTGAAACGCCTCAGCCGTGAACAGATTGAATCCCAACTGCAACATATTCTGCAACAGGAAAAGATCCTGTTTGACGAATCATCCCTCTCTCTGCTGGCCAGAGCAGCTGATGGCAGTATGCGTGATGGATTGAGTCTGCTTGATCAAGCCATCGCCTTCGGTGGTGGTGAGGTGAAAGGTCCTGAAGTACAGACGATGATTGGCACCATCGGTGCCGATCAGATCTATCTGCTGCTGGAAGCCTTGGCCCAGAAGGATGGTCCAGGACTCTTGGCGCGTGTGGTCGAGATGGCTGAGTTATCAGTCGATTTTTCCAATGCCCTGCAGGAACTACTTGCCATGCTGCATCAGATAGCAGTATTACAGCTAGTGGCCGGTTATGAGCCTGACGAGGCATTTGATCCGCTACGCCTGCAGGCCTTCGCAGACAGCTTTTCACCCGAGGATATTCAGCTCTACTACCAGATTGTGCTGCTGGGACAAAAGGAACTCAGTCTGGCACCTGACCCCCGTAGCGGTTTTGAAATGGTCTTGTTGCGTCTGTTGGCATTCAGACCTGATGAGCCAGGTTCGGAGTCAAAAACAACCAGTGGTTCAGAGTCTGAACGGGTGATCAGACAGCCTGCGAGGAAGGGCAGTCATCATCGATCAGCTAAACAGGGACAGATCTCTTCGACCCATCTGAGAGATGTGGTTGAGTCTCAGCCTGTAATACCAACAGATGCAGGTCATCATGTAGATCCCTCGAATTGGGAAGCATTTGTCGGCACTATGAAGTTAGGTGGCATTACCAGCCAGCTCGCACACAACTGTACTTTTGATAGCTGGGACGGTGAGACACTCTGTTTAACCCTTGATGCATCAAGGAGACAGCTTCGGGTAGGGCAGTCAGAGAAGCGCTTGTTGGAGAGTATCTGTCGGTTTCTGGGAGAAAAGACCAAGCTACAGATTTCAGAGGCGGTGCCGGTGGACGAGACACCGGCCATGCGTCAGAAACGGCAGCAACAAGAGCGTCAGCAACAGGCAGAAGCGACCCTGGTGAATGATCCTCTTGTGCGCGAAATGGAAGAGCAGTTCTCGGCGCGTCTACTGATCGATTCAATCAGGCCGGTGGATGAGAAGGGCGAAATGACCTAATGCTTTTTCAAATAGAGCATCATGATGATTGAGCGTTAGATATCGCGCGTAATACATTGTAATTATTTAATATATCTGGAGTATTCAAGTAAATTCTTAGTTTTTTTTCATTCAGTCGAGACCCTTGTTCAGGGTGTATCGATGCAAGATCGAGATGAGGTTATACCCATGAAAGGTGGTTTAGGTAATATGATGAAGCAGGCCCAGAAGATGCAGGCCGAAATGCAGCAGGCGCAGGAGCGTCTGGCGCAGGAAGAGGTGACCGGCGAGGCGGGTGGCGGCCTGGTCAAAGTCATCATGAACGGTAAGCATGAAGTGCGTCGAGTTGAGATCGATGATAGCTTGATGGCGGATGATAAAGAGATGCTTGAGGATTTGGTGGCTGCTGCCCTGAATGATGCCTCACAACGGGTTAGTCAGAAAATGCAGGAGAGTATGTCCGGGCTGACTGCTGGGATGGGCTTGCCGCCAGGGATGAAACTTCCGTTCTAAAGAATTTTGAGTTTTGAATTGTGAATTATGAAATGAATGTGTGCGCTTCGCGCAGGATTTATTTTGAATTGATACCGCATGAGTAGTCCCTCATTGTTGCAGCAATTGGTTACGGCCTTGAGATGTCTGCCTGGGGTGGGGGCTAAGAGTGCGCAAAGGATGGCCTATCATCTACTGGAACGTGATCGCGAAGGGGGTAAGGCTCTGTCGAGGGTCTTGCTGGAGGCGATGGAGCGGATTGGTCACTGTACACGCTGCCGGACTCTGAGTGAGACTGAGCTGTGTTATCTGTGTGCCAATCCAGACCGGGATCAAACCCTGCTCTGTATTGTGGAGACACCGTCAGATCAAGCCATGATCGAACAGGCCATCGACTACCGGGGTAGTCATTTTGTACTCGGCGGACATCTCTCACCATTGGATGGTATCGGTCCCAAGGAGATCGGTCTGGACCATTTGGATGAGCGTTTCGCCGAAGGTGTGGTCAAAGAGATTATTCTTGCTACCAACCCGACCATCGAGGGAGAGGCTACTGCACAGTATATTCATGATATGGCTGAAACACACGGCATAAGAACAACCCGTATCGCCCAGGGTGTTCCCATGGGAGGGGAGTTGGAATATGTGGATGGAGCTACCTTGGCGCACGCCTTTCGAGGACGATCTGAATTTTGAGGAGAGACAATGAGTGACTGCCTTTTCTGCAAGTTTGTGAGTGGAGAGATTCAACCCAATAAAGTGTTTGAGGATGATGATCTGCTCGCCTTTCGTGATATCAATCCACAGGCGCCGACACATATTCTGATTATACCTAAGCGTCACATTTCCACCTTAAACGATCTAAGCTCTGATGATGCATCACTGGTGGGAAAACTCACCTTGACTGCAAAAAAGGTGGCACAGGCGGAAGGTATCGATGTTGCTGGCTACCGTACCGTGATTAACTGCAATGAAGATGCAGGGCAATCGGTATTTCATATCCATCTACACTTGCTGGGTGGTCGACCGATGGGTTGGCCTCCTGGATAGGGTATAGAAACTGAGTGAATCGATCAGGGTGACGTAACAGGCCCTAGGATTCGCACTTCACTGTGATGCCACAACAAAGCAAGCAATCTGAAAAGGGGAATACAGTCTCTGCAACACCCTACCGAGTAACTGTTTCCGGTATGACCTGCCAGCATTGTGTGGCAGCAGTCGAGAAGGCTGTCACTGCTGTAGCGGGTGTGGAGCAGGTGAATGTCAGTTTGCAATCGAATAGTGCTCAGATCATGGGTGGGAGACCCAGTCAGGCGATTGCAGCAATCAAAGAAGCAGGTTATGAAGCGCAACCCTTTACTGAAATACCTGTAGATTGTCCCCTACCTGATCCTGATCCCCTGGCAGCGGTTATTGCAAAACCGCTGAATCATACTGACGTTTACTCAATCTCTATCGACGATATGACCTGTGCCAGCTGTGTAGCAGCGGTTGAGAAGGCTATACGTTCTGTAGAGGGCGTCACTGAAGCGGCTGTTAATCTGGTAGAGAAACGTGCTCAAGTGGTTGGCGGTGAACCTGCTGCGGTTGTCGATGCCGTTATCGATCAGGGTTACAACGCTCACTTCAATGCTCGCCCCTTAGCAAATGATGAGTTATGGCTTGAATTTGTCGATCTGGCTGAAGCAGAGCAGCATCAGCAGCTATCCGACCTCTTGAATAGACTTGATCCAACCGCTGATTTCGAATTCGAAGAGCTGTTGTGGAAAATTCACTCAACACTTCATCCTGCACAGTTGCTGAGCGAGCTGGCAAATGCTGGCATCCAGGCCAGGCTGGTTGAGCCCTTTAGCGATCCCTATGCCGAGGAAGCAGCGGCTGCATCAGCAGAGGTTAAGCGCTCCTGGCAACGTGCATTGTTGGCAGGCACAGTGGGTGCTGTGTTAATGGCTGCTGAGATGGCTGGTCAGACACCCGGAATAAGCGATCCAGGCGGAGAGAGTTTTTGGCTGGGTATTGCCATTCTGTGCCTGTTCGTGATGCGCTTTAGTGGCGGACACTACTATCTGGGTGCATGGAAGCAAGCGAGGCATCTCTCTGCCAATATGGATAGTCTGGTGGCATTGGGGACTGGGGCGGCCTGGCTCTCATCCCTGGTTATCGTACTCCAGCCAGAGGGACTCCTTCTACACACCGACAAGCTCTATTTTGATGCCTCGGTACTGATTCTAGCATTTTTACAATTCGGTCATGTATTGGAGACCCGCGCCAAGCGGACCACCAGTGAGGCTGTTGGCAGTCTGGTGGGGTTGGCGCCAAAGACCGCAAAGGTCATTCACGATGAAAAAGAGGTTGCTATTCCCGTCTCTCTGTTACGGGTCGGTGACCAGATACGGGTGCGTCCGGGAGAGTGTATCGCCATCGATGGTGAAGTCACTGATGGGCAATCCAGTGTTGATGAATCGATGCTGACAGGTGAGTCGATGCCGGTGGTTAAAAGGACAGGCGACCGTGTGACCGGGGGAACGATCAATCGTAATGGTACTTTACGTTATCAGGTGACCCGCTTAGGGGATGAGACGACGCTGGCGCACATTATCGCCATGGTGCGAAAGGCACAGATGAGTAAACCCCCAATCGGTCGTCTGGTTGATCAGGTCTCGGCGGTGTTTGTACCTGTGGTAGTGATGATCGCACTGGTTACCTTTTTTGTTTGGCAGCTGCTGGGTCCCGAACCGTCGTTACCCTATGCCCTGACAGCGAGTATCGCTGTATTGGTCATTGCCTGCCCTTGTGCCCTGGGTTTGGCGACACCGATAGCCATCATGGTTGGCACCAGCCGTGCGGCACAGTTGAATGTATTGATACGCAATAGCGAAGGTCTGCAGAGTGCCAGCCGCCTGACCCACCTGGTTGTTGATAAGACAGGGACATTAACTCAAGGAACGCCAACGGTTACCGGGCTCTACCCCGTATCAGGGATGAAAGAGATCGAGTTAATCAGCCTTGCGGCCAGTGTAGAGTCACTCTCTTCCCATCCCCTGGCGGATGCGATTGTTGCCTATGCCAATCAACAGGAGATTGAAATCTTACCTGCCCAGGCGTTCCAATCCCACGAAGGTCAAGGGGTTGAGGGCCGTGTTGCTGGGCGACTGGTACAGCTTGGGGGTAATCAATACCTGACAACACTGGGTTGCGTACCGCCAACTGAATTCGTGGCCAAAGCCGACTGGGAGGCAAGGCAGGCCGGCACACCTGTCTGGTTGGTGATCGAGGGTAAGTTTGGTGGGCTGCTGGTCCTGAAGGATCCACTGCGCCATGACAGTCGAACTGCAGTCAACGCAATCAGAGAGCAGGGTGTGAAGCTGGTTATCTGTACAGGTGACAACCAATCAACAGCGCATGCAGTTGCTGACTCCCTCGGAGTAGAGGAGGTTCATAGTGAACTCCTGCCTGCGGAAAAACTCGAAGTGGTAAAGGCGTTGCAACAGCAGGGCTACCGCGTTGGTATGGTGGGCGACGGTGTGAATGATGCACCTGCATTGGCACAGGCGGATACCGGTTTTGCCATTGGCAGCGGTACCGATGTAGCGATCGATAACGCAGACATCACCCTGGTGGGTGATTCTCTGATCAATGTCACTACTGCAATTGCAATATCCCGTGCAACTTTGCGGAATATTAAACAGAACCTTTTTGGTGCCTTTATCTATAATGTGATAGGTATTCCACTGGCGGCGGGGGTTCTCTATCCCTTGACAGGTTGGTTGTTGCCGCCCATGTTCGCCAGTGCTGCGATGGCCCTGTCATCGGTGACAGTGGTCACCAATGCCAACAGATTACGTTTTTTTCAACTAACCAGGGAGACTTCGTTGAGTATAACGCTGAAAGTTACCGGTATGACCTGCCCCCACTGTGTGATGAATGTTACCAAGGCCCTTCAGGCCCTGCCTGGTGTGGAAAGTGCTGAAGTAACACTGGACGATGGTCAAGCCGTGGTGACCGGACCCGTTGAGCAGGAAAACCTGGTCAACGCCGTTATTGAAGCTGGATATTCAGTGGAGTCGGCAGAGAGTTAGCCAATGACCTTGTCCGTCGTTCTGGTTTTCAGATTGAATAAACAATGCAGATTTCCAACTCATTGACATTGCCCTCACTGACCGTATCGCTGGAGCAACAGCGAGAACGCTCTTTGCATGTGATTCAGACTGTGCCTCTTGCTTCTCAAGTTGGGAAGGGTGAGCGAGTATTGCACAGTGTGGAAGATATCAAGCAGGCAGAGCAAGTAATGAATCGCCAGCATTCAAAACACGCCCTCACCCAGATAGCCGATGACCCACACAAGCAACGGGCAGTATCTTCATATCAGTCTGTTCAGGGCGATATGGAACGTGACTATGTCAGTGAGGTACTAGGCATAGATGTCTATGCCTAGTGTAGGCCCTAGGATGCTGCGGGCTGCATGGCCTCACGTATCTTTGCATGCGCAACAATTGCATCATCCTGACGCAGGGAGTGCTCAATGATATGTTCACCACTCATTGCACGAGGGCTGATACCGGTGCTTTTTAGTGCATCATAGCTCTCAAAAAAGCGTTTCCAGGTGATTTTTCGGACTTGATATTTTGCCCGTACCTCTGGATTGTTAGTTTCAAGGAAGAGTCTGTCTATCTGTTTCCATTCCTGGTACCGATGAGGATATTTCATACATAGCTGGTCAAGTCTGGTCTGTGCTTCAACATGGCTCATGCCACTGATCAGTCTGCCTTCCAAAAAAAGCAATCCTTGTCGAACCGTGGTAGTGGGTGGGCGATTATGCCACTCTGCAACCTTATTCGGGTCGTTAAAAAGCTCACGAATCAGGTAATAGGCCATGGTCTGATTCATCTTGAAGGAGTAGGGGATGTTAAAATGTTTAAGTATATCGACTTGACGACCATCAGGTGGGGAGAAGAGGCCCAGAACGTTCATCGCCTGACCCTTGGTCAGTGGCTGATTTAACCAGATCCCTCTATCGCCAAGTTCATGTAGCATTGCCTCTGTAGCGGGTTCATTTTGCCAGGCTTCATCCGACTCCCTGGGGAGATTCAGGGCGGTATCTATCTGTTCTTGGAATGAGTCAACGTTGATTTTACACTTTGCTGCAGTGCCGATTCCTGTACTCTTGAAAATCAGAAACAGTCCAAACAGCAAAAAGGCAAAAATAAAAATCACTATTTCCATGGGTTTGCTCCCTACATTATTCATTATTGAGGCTTGAGTATATGTACTAGGCTTGTTAAAAGTTTGAGAACCACCACTCAGTTTGTGGGTATTGAAGTAATCAAAGAATTAAATGATTTTCAGTGAGTTACTAGCCTATATTCGGGTTAGTATTCTCAGGAGGTTTTAGGATCGTCAGATCAGAGCCGGTAAACGGGACCCCTGAATCCATCAATATCACCTTGACGGAGTACTGGCCCCATGTTGACTAAATCGAATCGTCTGTTTCTTTTTATCACTCTATTTATTCTTCTTACAGACAGCTTTTTTGTTTGGCTTAACTACACTTCAGCTCGAAGTGTGATGCAAGAGGGTCTCAAGGAAGAGCTGGCAGAGGCTCACGGTGCATTTAATTTGGCACTCGACGGTTCAATGGAGATGTTACAACAAATTGCCATTTTTTTGGCAAGCGATAAGCGTGTACAAGAGCTGTTTCAGGCAGGAAGTCGTGCCGTGGAGGCAGAGGGTGGAGGAGCGGGGGGTGAACAAGCAGAGCGTATACGTCAACAGCTGTTCGAGCTAGTGGGGCCAGGCTGGAAAGCGTTGACAAAACGTTATGATGTGCGGCAATTACATTTTCACCTGGGTCCTGGTGCACTCTCATTTCTTCGTGTTCACCGACGCGAAAAATATGGAGATCGGTTGGATGAGATACGGCACACTGTTGTAGACGCAAATGTCCTGCAAAAACCGACTAAAGGATTCGAAATTGGTAGGCCTTATGCCGGTATTCGAGGTGTCACCCCTGTCTATGCAAAAGATACTTCAATAGGTAGCCAGGGGAATCATATAGGTGCTCTGGAAGTAGGCTCCTCATTCCCGCAGATATTCAATCTTCTCAAGCGTCATACTCAGATCAGATTCACTGTACTTTTAAAGCATGAAAGTCTACAAAGCCGGGTGTGGCCGGAGTCACTTAGTCAACTCTATGATGATCGGCCGCCTCACTCAGGGTTTTACATAGAGGCAAGTAGTGATGAGGCTATGACAAGAACCCTACTGGGTCTTGAGCGGGTTCGTCAGTCGATAGTTGATAGCACTAACCTGCTTATAGAAGATATTTCTCATCCGATTGCTATTGCTTCATTCCCATTGTATGACTACAAGGGAACACAACTGTTGAATTTGGACAGTGTTGGACAAATCCTGGTATGGCGAGATGCCTCTGGCGATGTTGAGACATTCAGAACGGGTGTTAAAAATAATATCTTTTTTGCGGTGGTGGTATTTGTTTTACTTGAAATCATCATTTACATCGGGATAGGTCGCGTGACCAGACGTCTTGAACAGGAGGTGGCTGAACAGACACAACGGTTAAGTCATGCCAATCAAAAGCTGGAACAACGGAATACTGAATTAACCAGCTCCATTGGACAACTTAAGAAGACCCAGGCACAACTCATAGAATCGGAGAAAATGGCATCACTGGGTGGATTGGTTGCAGGCGTTGCTCATGAAATCAATACACCAGTGGGTACCAGTGTGACAGCGGCTTCTCATCTGGTTGATAAGATCGATGATATACGTCAGCAGTTCAACAATACTCAGATGACCCGAAGTGATCTTGATAATTTTTTTCACAATGCAGATAAGACATGCACGATTATTCTCTCTAACCTAAACAGAGCAGGTGATTTGGTAAGAAGCTTTAAGATGGTTGCAGTTGATCAAAGCAGTTTGCAAAAGCGCCATTTCAATCTTTGCGAATATTTACAAGAGATTCGAATAAGTCTGCAACCGAGAATGAGAGGCACACCACATCAGTTAATCATCGAGTGTGACCATCCTCTTGAGATTGATTGCTATCCTGGTGCCTTGTCACAAGTCTTGACAAATCTGGTAATGAACTCCTTGATTCATGGTTTCGGGGAACATAATGAATGTCGGGGTGTAATGAAGGTAGAAGTGGTTCTACTGGGTAAAGATCAGATCGAGCTGAACTATTCGGATAATGGTAAAGGGATAGAAAAATCGGATATCAAGCATATTTTTGAACCCTTTTTTACCTCAAACAGAGAGGGTGGAAGTACCGGCTTAGGTTTAAACGTGGTCTACAATATTATTACCAGTAAGCTTGGTGGCAATATCCGGGTTGAATCAAAGGTAGGTGAGGGAACCAGATTTAAAATCGTGTTCCCTATGCAATGTTCTTAAAAAGAGGCCATGGATGAGTAGTCAGTCAGAGCCACTACATTTTGCACAAGAGCGTGAAGAGCCTAAGCAGGCCCTTCCGTACTGGCGAGTGCTGATTGTCGATGATGAGTCAGATGTTCATGCTGTTACTGAGTTGGCGTTGGACGGATTGGAATTTGAAGGAAAAGGTATAAAGTTTGGTCATACCTATTCTGCAATCGAAGCCAGAAAATACCTTGAGCAACACCCGGATACAGTATTAGTACTGTTAGATGTTGTAATGGAGAGTGATGATGCCGGATTGGAATTGGTCGATTTTATTCGGAACATACTTGATAACCGATTAATTCGCATCATTCTTCGTACAGGTCAACCTGGTCATGCCCCTGAACGTGAAGTCATTTTGCGCTATGACATTAATGACTATAAAGAGAAGGTCGATCTCACGTCTCACAAATTATTCTCTTCTGTAATATCCGCGTTACGAAGCTATAGAGATCTCTCAATTATCGATAAGAACAGAATCGGACTGGAAAAGATCATTCGTTCATCTGGCTCTTTGTATAACATCGATTCATTGGAGGAGTTTATCAGTGGTGTTTCGACCCAGTTGGGCGCTTTGTTGAATATTGGGGAGGAGAGTTTTTACAGCCGAGCCTTTGGGGTACTAAAAGAACACGACGGTAAATCGATTGAGCAGCAGCGTATTATTGCCGGGACAGGAGAGTACGCACATCTAACCAATAAATGTCTGGGAGATGTGGTGGATGACCGGGTACTCCAGCGTATAAAAAAAGCGGTTGCTGAAAAACGCAGTGTCTTTTATACAGATGCATGTTTAGTAGAGCTGAGTAACGCTGAAGGCGTCGATGGTCTGCTCTATATCGAGGGATGTAAGCCCAAGTTGGATGAAGTTGATCAGAACCTTGTAGAAATATTTGTCAGCAATGCCACCATTGCGTTGGGCAATCTGTTTCTCCATCAGGAGATTGAATTAACGCAACGGGAGGTCCTTTATACGCTGGGTGAATTTGCCGAGTGCAGATCCAGAGAAACCAGCCGGCATGTTGCGCGTGTCAGTAAACTCTCTGGTCTATTGGCGATTAAGTTGGGCCTGGAGAAAGAGGAGAGTGACCTATTGCAGTTGGCTGCAGCCATGCATGACATCGGTAAACTGGCCATATCATCTGACATTCTTGAAAAACCTGGTCCACTTAATGATGAAGAGTGGATACAGATAAAGGGTCATTGTCAGTTTGGTCATCAGCTGCTAAGCCGAGCAAAGCTGCCTCTACTGAAGTTGGCGGCCATCATCGCTCATCAACACCATGAGCATTGGGATGGCAGTGGTTATCCGCTGGGATTAAAAGGTGATCAGATACACTTATATGGCCGAATCGTAGCCATTGCTGATGTCTTCGATGCCTTGGGTAATCGCCGGGTCCATAAGGAAGCATGGCCACTGGCTAGAGTGGTTGAGTACTTTCATCAACATCGTGGAACTTACTTCGATCCGCAACTGACAGATCTATTGCTAAAGCATCTTGATGAATTTACCGATCTCAGAGAGGATTACAGTGACGATCGATTTAACAGGCCGCACATAGCAGCCAGTGACTTGGCTGAGAATGTCTAGCTGTAATATCAGCTGGTATTAGACACTTTATCTGGGGATCTCTGATTATTACTTTTTTCGTCATTCCGGCGAGTGCCTTCTACTGCCCGGAATTGATTTCATTGACCAGAGCTCAGCTTCATTGCCTATCGTCGCTACAACTTAACCGCCAAGCTTGAATAGTCTTTGCCATGTTCATTAACAAAATTGGTGGGCTCTACCTCACCGTAAGACGCATGTTCCGGACAGTGTAGACGAGTACCGGAATCCAGTAACCCCTGTATTTAAGGCATTGGGTTAATAAAATGATCCGGTTCGAATTCCAGTGTAGCGAACAGATCATTCAGGTTCTCTTCACGACGAATCAATTCAACACGCCCGTCTTCACGCAATAACAACTCTTTAGGTCTGGGTTTACCATTGTAGTTGAATCCCATGGCATGACCGTGGGCGCCAGTATCGTGAATACAGAGAATATCGCCATCCTCGATGGCAGGTAGTGGGCGCTGTACGGCAAACTTGTCATTGTTTTCACAGAGTGAACCGACCACATCAACCGTTTCCTGTTCCCCGTCCTTACCAAGTACTGTTATGTGGTGATACGCGTCATACATACCTGGCCTCATTAACGAAGACATGCAGGAGTCGACACCCACATAGGTGCGATAGATTTCCTTACGGTTGATTGCACGGGTAACTAGCACCCCATGTGGACCGGAGATGTAACGTCCACTTTCCAAAATGAGTTTCGGCACATAATTATGATGGGCTTTGAAAACCCTGAATAGCTCACTGATCTCACGTCCCATACTGACTATATCAAGGGGTTTTTCCTGGGGACGATAAGGAATGCCAAGGCCTCCGCCGATGTTGATGAACTCGAATTGAATATCAAGTTCTGTGGAGAGCCATGTAACTCGATCCAGCAGCATGCGGGCTGTTTCAACCATATAGGCATGATTGAGCTCATTGGAGGCCAGCATGGTGTGAAGTCCGAATCGCTTGGCGCCCCGTTGCTTGGCTTTTCTGTAGGCATCGATCAGTTGATCGTGAGCAACCCCATATTTGGATTCAACCGGGTTGCCGATAATGCTGTTACCGGTACGTCGTTCTCCCGGATTGTAGCGGAAGCATATCATTTCAGGCATCTGCGGTACCTTGTCGACCAGAGAAATATCGTCAAGGTTGAGTACGCAGCCACCATCAGCCTCAGCGATCGTAAACTCCGCAGCGCTGGTATTGTTGGAGGTAAACATGATTTGCTCACCACTTGCGCCTATCTGTCGGCTCAATACCAGCTCAGCAATTGAGCTGCAATCGAAGCCAAAGCCCAGGCGCTGCATAATCTTCATGATCGCAGGGTTGGGCAGGGCTTTGACGGCAAAATATTCGCGAAACTGATCGACACCGGCAAAGGCCTGAATCAGCGCTTCACCTGTTTCACGGATACCCTTTTCGTCGTAAAGATGAAAAGGTGTGCCATAGTGCTCGACAATGCTCTCAAGCGAGTGAGAGAGGCGATCAGAAAAGTCTTTTGATACGGGCACTAGAGAGCTCCGCTGATTCTGGACATGGCATCCTGGACATTTTCAAAGCTGTTGAATGCACTGATACGAATATAGCCTTCACCACATTTTCCGAAACCCGCGCCAGGGGTACAGACTACGCCCGCATTGTTAAGCATAGTGTCGAAAAAAGTCCAGGAGTCGCCCTTGGCGTCGATCCAGATGTAAGGAGAGTTCTCTCCGCCAATACAGTCGTATCCAAGAGCTTCCATTTGTTCACGGATGTATTTGGCATTCTTCAGGTAGTAAGTGACCAATTCCTGCACCTGGCTACGCCCCTCTTTACTGTAGACAGCTTCAGCGGCCTTCTGCACCGGATAGGAGACACTGTTGAACTTGGTGGTATGGCGACGGTTCCAGAGGTCGTGTATGGATACAGCCTCACCGCTGGCCGTGTAGGCGGTACAATCCTTGGGTACGACAGTATAGGCGCAGCGGGTTCCGGTGAAGCCGGCGGTCTTGGAAAAGCTGCGGAATTCAACGGCTACCTGGCGAGCACCTTCGATCTCATAGATTGAGCGAGGCAGGCTTTCATCCTGCACAAATGCCTCGTAGGCAGCATCAAACAGAATCAGAGCCTTGTTGGCTATGGCGTAATCGACCCATTGCTGCAGCTGCTCCTTGGTGGCAGTGGCGCCAGTCGGATTATTGGGAAAGCAGAGGTAGATCAGGTCTACCGGTTCGCTGGGAAGGTCTGGGATAAAACCATTTGCTTTATTGCCATCCAGGTAGGTCAGGCCGCTATAGCGGCCATCTTCAGCTTGACCCGTGCGGCCAGCCATCACGTTGGTATCCACATAGACCGGATAGACCGGATCGGGGATGGCGACATTGATATCGTTAGCGAATATCTCCTGAAAATTACCCGAATCGCATTTGGCGCCATCGCTGACAAACACTTCGTCGGTATCGATATTACAGCCACGAGACTGGTAGTCGCCCTTTGCGATGGCTTCACGCAGGAAGTCATATCCCTGCTCCGGGCCATAACCGTGGAAGGTGGCATCGTTGGCCATTTCATCGACGGCTGCATGAAAGGCCTTGACGCAGGCATCCGGCAGGGCACGTGTAACGTCACCTATCCCCAGACGTATGATGTGCTTGTCCGGATTCGCCTGTTGAAAAGCGGTAACCCGCTTTGCAATATCTGAGAACAGGTAGGAAGCCTGGAGTTTCTTATAGTTCTCATTGATTTTAATCATGCCACACCTCAGGAAACCGAAAAACGGGCCATTATACAGAGATTATGCGGGAGTTGGAGGGGATGGGAGCAACTGTCGGGCAATGCCGGCCTAGCTGAATATTCTAGCGTACTGTTCCTCTTTAAACCCCACATATAGCGATTCTCCATCGTCAAGCAGTGGGCGTTTGATGATTGAGGGGGTCTGTAGCATCACCTGGATGGCACTTGCCTCATCAATAGCTGTTTTTACCGAGTCATCCAGCTTGCGCCACATCATACCGCGGCGGTTCAGCAGAACCTCCCAGCCGAGTGTGTCGACCCAATTACGTAGTTGATTCTCATCGATTCCAGCTTTTTTGTAGTCATGGAATTCGTAGCTGATCCCCTGATCATTCAGCCATTGACGGGCTTTTTTCATGGTGTCGCAATTAGGGATGCCATAGAGTTTTACCATTTGATTTTCTCTCTGTTTATCAGCTGCCTACATTTTAACCAGCTTTATGTATCATACCCTGTGAGTATCGTGGTGATCTCAGTATTGGATTATTCAGCGTTTCTGGATAGAAGCTA
Source organism: Candidatus Thiodiazotropha sp. (assembly GCA_023838465.1). Lineage (GTDB taxonomy): Bacteria > Pseudomonadota > Gammaproteobacteria > Chromatiales > Chromatiaceae > Thiodiazotropha. The sequence continues at coordinate 17,596 of JAIVEQ010000036.1, read as the reverse complement.
GTATAAAATAGTCACTCACTATCAACCAACAGGATGGAGTAGGATTTTTATGCGCCAGGATGATAAAGGTGAAGTACCAGCCTGTCCCATGCCCCAGCCGACAGACCTCAGTGCTGTCGAGCAGTTGCAACTTGAACCAACCCCTCCTGTTTCGGATTATCTGGAGGCCATGGAATTGGCAAAGCAGGAGGCGGAACGTTGTTTGGGGGAGAATATGTTGCTCTCCTGGTACGACCGGGACCGTAATTTTGAATCACCCCAACATGCCAGTGAGTGTCATCAGGCAAGTGCCACCCCAGGCTATGTGGATTACGGAGTCCATCATGGGGCACGGTTAATGGTTGATATCGAGCATGGACGGTTTGTCTTCTTTTTCCTACCGTTGGATCCATAATCCCTCATTTTAAGGCGTATTTTATGAGGTGATAGTGATAGTATCCAGCTGCTTGGCGATATGATGATTTCATTCCAGACAAGGATTTTGTTTGATGCAAGAAAATGACAGGAATGAGTGGCAGGTCGATTCTGAAAAGGGTCTGATCACCCATCGCAGTGGATTCCAGGCCGAATTCAAGGGTGATTGTATCTACGGTATAAAGCACTTTGCCACCGAGGCGACTATTCGCGATATCAGGGATATGGTCGTTAAAGCAGAACAGATACTCTCCCGCTTAAACTTTCAACCTGATTCCGCTGATTAGCAGGCCCTAGGAGCCTGTCGGGCGTAAGATGAATCTACTGTGGAAAAGCCATTTTGGCCAGATTTCCCGATTAAATTCGTTAAATAGGCTCACTATTCGCCTCATTTAATCAATAAATCTGACTCAAAATGGCTTTCCCTCGCTACGATCACCTAAGTCCGACAGACTCCTAGGGTATTCTAGGCTCGATCTGTGGAAATTGACCCAGATACTCCATCCGCCACCAATGACCGCTTTGTTCCTTCTCTTTTGCAGTGGAGAAATGATAACGAAAAGCATTCACCCGCAAATAGCGAGGAGGGTTCTCGGGGAAGGGGTTTATTTCCAATAGCTGAGTGACATTGGCTGAGCCGTGTTTCAGCCGCTCTATGAATCGACCAAACCAGTTCATTTGAACGGCTTGCTGAGTGGGTACAAACCAGATCATCCAGTCCAGTCGCGGTTGATGAGGAATATTGATTTTTGGTGCTCGAGATGGGTCGCCTGGTTTATATTTGAATTCATAAGTATGCCATGTATGACCATCATCAGATCCCTGGATAACAAGTTCATATCGTTGATTCTGCATAGTCGGGAAGATGTGGAATATATGGCCGATACCAAATCGTCGTACAGATTCGGAGAACTGTTGAAGTGGTTGTGGTGCTGGTTGCCCCATGATTTGCGTCGTAACACCAATCAGACTTGTCGGTATGATAAGTAAGCAGGCCAGAACAATCAGAGAGGTACGGGTTTTACCAGGTGATAGATCTGTTGCCTGTAATCGTTGCCTCAGTCTACCTGGAAAAAGACGCTCGACTACCCTGTCATCCAGGAGAAATAGACACAGCAGAATCGTAAGCAGGTTGATGAAGTTATGGTTACTGGTAGCGATGATCAGTAACTGCATCAAGATGGTGATACCTGCTGCAAACAATCGAAAACGGCGTGGCAAAAAGATAAAAAATGGCACGATCAATTCACTAAACAACGTCAGCCCAACACCTGCCTTGAGTATCAATTCCGGTAGCTGATGGGCATACCAGGCCCCGAAGTGGGGCAGCGGTTGAGTTTCGAAATAGTGATTGAGTGCGGTGAAGCCGGACCAGGCCGGATCGCCGCTGACCAATTTGAACAAGCCTGACATGAAACGCAGTCGAAACAGCAGCCAGTCAAATAAAAAGATCAACAGCAAATTTGTGCCGCCGACTAAAAAGATGGCAAGGAAACCTGCCTCCAGCAATAACGTGTCCCATTGAAAATTGGTGAATACCTGACCGGCGTGATAGAGCGAGAGGTAGAGAATAAAGAGGATAATCAGTGACAATCTTTCCCAACGCCCTAACAGCAATACCAGAGAGAACAGTATCCCTAGCAGCGCCGTGCTCTGTAGCGCTGTATCACTGCTGCCCGTCCACCAGAAGATAGCAGGGAACCATAGCCAGGGATGTTCCCCAAAATGGCGTGAAGCCAGGTTGAAGTGTTCACTCAAAGGCAGAATACCTTCATCTCCAACCAAGCCTGTAATCTGTACTGCCAGAGAGGCGAATGCGACCAGATAGATCAGGGCAAGCAGGCGTAGAAACAGCCAACCGAGCAGGCGGTGATCCGTAGCAGGTTGAAAAAGATGGTTGAACAACACAGTGAAAGGCGACATGGGCAGTTGATACGGAATTGCTGAACTATATTGTATGGATTCTACCAAATGAGGTAGTGCAATCGACAAACCCAATGATAGTGTGCGATAACCATAACTTAACGATGACCTGTTATTAACCCGGCATGGGCCAGTGATGACCTGGTTATAATATAATACGTGCGTTTGTAAGACGAACACTTGCTGCGATAACAAAACAATAGTGATGTACAGATCCTATGCGAATTGAGATTACCCCTTTAGAAGCGCGTGTCATTGGATGTCTGATTGAGAAGGAGATCACTACACCTGATCAATATCCACTTTCACTCAGTGCCTTGACCAGTGTCTGCAACCAGAAAAGCAGCCGTGATCCGGTGTTGCAGCTGACCGAAGCGGATACCCAAAATTTGCTTGATGAGCTAAGGAAGAAGCACCTGGTCAGTGATCGTACCGGTTTCGGCAGTCGGGTGGCCAAATACCAACATCGTTTCTGTAATAGCGGTTTTGGCTCACTGGAATTTACAGATCAGGAGCTAGGGATTCTTTGCGTCATGTTATTAAGGGGACCTCAGACTCCCGGTGAGCTACGCACCCGCACCAACCGTATTTGCCAGTTCTCTGATGTACATGAGACTGAGGCGGTTCTGAATGGACTAATGCAACGGGAGGAGGGGCCTTTTGTGGTGCGTCTGGTTCGTGAGCCGGGAAAACGAGAGTCGCGCTATGCTCATCTTTTTTGTGGTGAGGTGACGGGTGTTGAGGCACAAATAACATCAGCTGCAGCAGCAGTTGAACAGCATCAACCATCTGACCAGCTTGAGCGAATAAACCAGCTTGAAATGATGCTGCTGGAAATGCAGGAGCAGCTGGATAGCCTCAAGGCGCGCGTTGATGATCTGCAGGAACGTTAGTGGTATGTCCTATCAGGGCCTCATACTTTAAACAGTATGAGACACTACACTAGGTTATACTGCACGCCGACTGCTAGCGTCACCAGCACTATTTACACTCCGCATTTCTTAGGAGTCATCTATGAAGCATCTCACCCAGCCGCTCAATGATACTGAAATGGATGAGCTGGACAGTTTTTTATACGATCGCGTTGATGAAGAGAGCTATTTCGAAGGTAAAGATGAGGGGCTATTGGGATTGGCAGAGCTTGATGGCTACTTCACAGCCATCGTCAGTGGTCCTGAGACAATCGCCCCTACACAGTGGCTGCCGCTTATCTGGGGTGATGATGAGCCGGAATGGGCAACGTCAGAGGCATTCGAAAAGGTCTTCGCCCTGCTTATTCGACACTTCAATGGCATCGTCTCCGCCTTGATGGATGCCTCGTTTGATTTTCAGCCCATCTTCAATGAGCGAGAGGTCGATGGGAAGAAATATACCATCGTCGATGAGTGGTGTCTGGGTTACATGAAAGGTCTATCACTCTGTCCCAATGCATGGGATGAAGGTGGTGATGAGGTGTTTGAGATGCTTCAGCCGATACTGCTTTTCAGTGATAGGCACGGGTGGGACCTACTCGATCAAATGAATGATGATGAAGTAACCACACTGCAGGAGGCGATCCCGCTGGCGGCTAGAAAAATTCATGGTTTTTGGCTGGAGAGAAGGGAATTCGATGATCCGGTTGAACTCACTGAGGATATGGCAACACAAGCCCGTCCTGAAGACCCCTGTCCCTGTGGTAGTGGAAAGCCATTCGCAAAGTGTTGTCTTCATTAAACCTGAACCCATGGGTTCAGCTAAAAATAAAGAAAGACAGATAGTCGCAGTGCATAAAAAAACTGCTAAGATCATGATCTTAGTCTTTCCAAAATGAGCAATATAGGCGCAGTATTTAGTACGGATACCAAGCCAATCTTCAGGAGTAAGACTATGATTCCGATTAACTACCAAGTTACAGGTGAAGAAGAGTATTCATTTCGTCTGGAAATTGATAGATTGGGTAATTACACAGTACATACAGGTACATACACTACTCAGAAGCCACGTACTGGTCAGCTTTCCCCATCACAGGAGTCGGCCCTTCAGGCCGCTATTGAAGCCCTGGGAAGCTTGAAAGAACACCCAAGGCCAAGTGACGGGAACGCATTCCAGGCTAAACTGGTTCTGGGTGAGGGTGAACAGCAGGTCGACTACTCTTTCTGGGAAGGTGCGATGGAAGAGGATCAGCAGCTTGAATCGTTAGTCAGACTGCTTGAAGTCCTATAAATCCGGCCAATCGTTAACTATTGTCAGCTGATTTAGCCGATGTACTGCACATTTTGGTTTGTAGAGGACCGAAAAAGTTGGACTTTTCTGAAATAACTGCTAGGAAATTATTTATCGCTCAACAGTCATATTCTGTGTGACAAATCGATGCATATAAGGTCAAATTCACCGTATTGCAGATGTTAGGTAGTTCCGATGCAAAGCTCAGAAAAAAGTCCCAACGGCACAATCAAGGAAATCGATGGTAAATCCTGTATCTACTATGATGGCTACTGGATTAAATACTATGTGCCAATGGAAGATAGCCTGGCGACGAAAAAGAAACTCATTGAAGCGTTAACCCGTCGCCTTTTCAATCATGTTGAACACGGCATCAATATGCCTGGCGATCGACTGGATGAGGCCAGAATAGCCTATTCTGAAGAGAATGACGAGGCACTTAAACGGGTCAAGGGAGCCATGTTAGCGGGTGCACTGTTTAATCGTGGCACCGATATATTCCGAGAGTTGGTCAAGCTGGATGATGAGAGTATAAAGTGTGGCAGGGGTAGGGAGATGCTGCATGAGTGTGGCCAATATCTGTTGGAGTCGCTTGAGCTTGGCGGGTATGTAAAGCATCGAAGTGGGGAAGAGGGAATTGATGAGCTCTGGGGTGAACCATTTCGCGCATTCACTGTGCCTATCGAATCCTTCTATGAGACCCGTTATATAAAAATCTCACAATCCATGCACGATATCGATCGTATCTCAGGAGCGATGATCGAAGCATTCCAGAATAGTCACTTTTTCCAGGGTGTAGAGCACTTAACCAAGCAGTTTGCAGATGCAGCAAAGCTTAAAAGTGAGACGCTACGTACCGATCCGGTGATATTCGATGTCTGGCCAAAATTTGCAGTTGCGGGAGAAAAGCTATTAAAAATCGGGCCTTTAGAAAAGAAACAAGACTCTTGTTTAGCCTGCTGGGAGGCTGATGAAGGGCATAGATTGATCAAGGATGGTGCTGATCTCATTACCCATATCGCAAGAGCAAGAGTCTCAATGCCGAAAAGCGCCAATGCATATATTGATCGCTGCCACTCCTATCTTGCCTGTCGAGGGACCGTACCCGGACTTTCTAGGGTCGAACTGAAGTCGTTATAATCCTCTTTTCGAAAAAAAGTGAAGTGAGCCAAGGTGCTCATGCAGGCTGTTCGGTTGCGTAAAATATCGGGGTGTTCGATTGTAACACCAGAGTGTTTAAGAAATAATGCTTCACTCTAATGGGAGTGGTGCCTGAATCTGATTAGTGGGCAGTCGATAAATTAGGGATATAGCCCTATTACATCTTCACTACCCTCGATTTCACACCTATTTCGAAGGATAATATTAACGGTTACTACCTCGCCATTGTGGAACTATCATTATAAAGTGGATTAGTTAGTACCTGTACCCAGAACACCAGCGCTCGTCATTCTGGCGAAGGAATCCAGTAAGTTGTTACTAGCATACGTTCGGGTTAGTAAATCCCCAGGATTCCGGTATGCACTGGGATGACATGGCATTAATAGGCGTTTTTGGATAGATACAAGTTAGCAGGAAATCTGAGAATATTTTTTATGGAACGCTATTTATCAGAATCTTTCTGCTATAGGATCGTATCGTTGAGGATTGAAGTTAAATAGCTGCTAAATGTTTGAATCGTACTACGAATTAAACGCAAACCCATTTCGGTTAAGTACCGATGAACAGTTCCGGTTTGCACATAAAAACTACATTAAGGCGTGGTCATACCTGAGATATGCCCTGGATCAGGGTGAAGGGTTTGTCATGATCACTGGCCAACCTGGGTCAGGGAAGACGACCCTGATCCGTGACATCTTGTCGGAATTGGATGAAACGAAGGTGTTGGCGATCAATCTGGTCACTAACCAACTCCAGGCCGAAGAACTTTTGCGAAAAGTCGCGTTGGAGTATGGCTTACCTGCAGAGACCTACAACAAGGCGACATTATTAACCCGCATTGAGGGGTTTGTCACAAGTCAGTACCAGGCGGGCAGACGAGCTATCATTGTTATCGATGAGGCACAAAATCTGACCCTTAACGGACTCGAAGAACTCCGTCTGCTCTCTAACCTGCAAGCCGGCAGCCACCCTCTTTTTCAGATCTTCCTTATCGGCCAGGATGAACTTCGAAATGTCATTCTAGGTCCAGCCATGGAGCAGATAAGACAGCGATTGATCGCCACCTGCCAAATAGAGTCCATGAATGTGCAGCAGACAGAGGGCTACATAGAGCACAGGTTAGGTATTGTCGGTTGGCATGATGATCCTGAACTGGACCCTGCCATATTTCCCCTTATTCACTATTTGACAGATGGAATACCCAGAAAGATAAATCATGTGGCAAGCCGTCTGTTGCTCTATGGCGCTTTGGAAGAGAAGCATAAATTCTTTGAAGAAGATGTGTGGATTGTGGCTGAAGAGCTATTTGATGAAGAGCGGTTATCCTTTACACCAGGAGAAACATTTGAAGCATTCAAAAGTAAATATGATGATGTACAGGCTGAGCTGGCGGAATCACTTGAGAAGGAGGAGTTAGAGGCTGATCAACAGTTATCGCAAAGTAACGGTGAGGGCACAGACAGCGCTGTGACACCCGCCATAGGTTCTGAGCCAGATATCGATTCAGAACCTGATCTTCAACAACAGTCACTCATTGAATATGGTGAGCCAGCAATTTTGACTGAGGAACAAACTTCTGACGGAGAAAAAGAGTTCGCAGTAAATAGTCAAGCAGCAGACTATATTGATGAGGAGATTGCAGAAAAGGTCTCCACACCCGCAGGTAAGCGATTCCTTGATGATGAAGAGCGGGATGCACTGACATCAAAGATACTGCATGAGAATAGAACAATCGCCGATGAGTTGATGGCTGAGGTGACCATCTCATCAGAGAATGAAAGTGATTCTAAAATCATTTCAGAGGTGTCATCAAAGACCTGGTTCGATGCCCAGGGAGTATCTGAAGAACATTCGCATCATAAGACAGAAGACATCCTCAACCTACCTTCAATGAAGGCAGAAAAACGCAAACATGATATTGATGAAAAGGGTGGTTTAATAAATACAGCTGAGACCGTTGAAGTCGATGAACTCTTTACAGATGGTATAGGAAAATCACTACGTCATATCTTCTTTTTTGTTATAGCGGGTCTCTTTATTCTAGCACTGTTTATACTGCAACCCGAACAGCTACAAACCGCCTGGAATAAAGTGACGACTAGTATTAGAGTTGTCCTCAATCAGCAAACCGTTGATCAATTGCCGTCCGATGGTGATGCTCAGAAACAGGGTGATAACCAAGTAGAGCAAGATCCTCCAGCACAGCCTGATACACAGGGCAGTACAGCACCATCTAATGACCTTGCTACTGTAGAAGAGCCGGTGAAGGCAGATGAAACTGCTATAGATCGTGAGCAATCTGAAAATGTGGCTAAATTGGATAGCGTAGCTGATGCAACTGAAGCGGCAATACCCGAACAGGACACTCCATCCGTAGTTGTAAATGAAACATCAGTTGTAAAAGAAACATCGACGAAACCAGAAAATGAGCAGTCAACTGCTACAGATGATCCGGTTGAGAAGGCCAGTAAAGACTATATCGCAACACAGTCAATATATCAGCAGGTTGAGGTATATGAATCACCCCAGGATCAATCCGTGGATTCTAATATCGAGAGGAAATTCCAGATCTATTTCGAGTTTGACAATACTGAGATTCCTGAACAATTCGATAATATGTTGAACGATCTGTTTATCGTTCTTTCACTTAACAAACAGTCGACTGTGAGGATTAGTGGCTACACCGATGCAAGTGGTGAGCCTCTCTACAACATGCGGCTATCGATAGATCGTGCACAAGCGGTTTCAAGATACTTCACGGAGAGAGGTATCCCCCTTGAACGTATTCAAGTTGAAGGGCGTGGCCCAATACCCAAGCTATCTGATGAAGAAAATGAAGAGCTGGAGAAGCGCCTGGGCAACAGAAGAGTCGAAATAGTATTGCAGGAAAACAAAGAATAAAAATAGATCTGACAGGTTGATAGGTATAGTAGCTGTAAACTGATATAGCCAACATTGTTGGTTTTATAACACTGCTTGAGCACCGGAGCCCACCAAACTAAAACTTTCAGCATTTACGGTGGGGCAGGGCCCCACTCTACAACTCGAAATGGACCGTAGGGAAGGGGCTCTGCCCCACCAATCTCTTGATGAACAAGACAAAAATTATTCGAACTTGGCGGTTAATTTATTGGGAGTCTTACCCGACGATAGGTGTAAAGCCTGGGCACAAGTCGATGAACCCATGGATTCTGGTATGTGCCAATGACGGGTTATCCAGATAAACCACATTCAGCATTGCTTCGTGGACAATCACACAATAGTTATACAACTGAGTTAGGGATGACACCGAGATTTTCCAATGATTCAAGGAGAAAATCGATGCACTGTTCAACTGTTGAATGCTCTGTGTCTATCGTAATTTCCGGTTTTTCAGGTGCTTCATAGGGCGATGATATGCCGGTAAAATTGGGTATTTCCCCCGTTCGAGCTTTCTTATAAAGTCCTTTGACATCTCGGGATTCACAGGCCTCGATTGAGGCCTTGACATAAACTTCGATAAAATCCCCATCGGCAAACAGACTACGTGCCCGATCCCTGTCTTCACGAATGGGTGAAATAAATGCAGTCAGCGCGATGATTCCGGCATCGACAAATAGTTTTGACATCTCACCGATGCGCCGAATATTTTCGGTCCGGTCATCGATACTAAATCCCAGATCCCGACACAATCCATGTCTGACATTGTCGCCATCAAACACATAGGTCCTACAGCCCCGCTGATGGAGTCGTTCTTCAAGCGCGTGAGCCAGTGTGGATTTCCCCGAACCAGACAGTCCGGTAAACCAGAGCAGTTTCGCCCTGTGCATGTTCATTTTTTCCCGTCGATCACGGGTAACTGTTGCGTGATGCCAAACGATATTATCGTCCATGCTAATTATTCCTGAAATGCTGTTTTACTCTAACTATAAGGTAAGTGTTTAAAAATCTTGCCAGTCTCAATTTCTATTATTGCCTTTCTTCTTCTTTGTGGGAATATCAGTAGGCATTATCGTTTTTAAGGCTGAAAGCGGTTCTAACTAAGATACTGATATCAAGCCACAATGACCAACTATTGATGTACTCTAGATCATACTTGACTCGCTTTTCCATCTGTTCAAGCTCTTTGGTCTCTCCTCGAAATCCCCTAATCTGAGCTAAACCGGTGATACCGGGTTTAATACGGTGTCTGGCCAGATAGGCCACGATCTGTTTCGAATATTCCTCATTGTGCTGAAGTGCATGGGGCCTGGGTCCTACAAGTGACATCTGTCCGGCCAGCACATTAAACAGCTGAGGTAGCTCGTCGATACTGGTGCGGCGAATAAATCGGCCGATACGGGTAATACGAGGGTCTTCACGTGTGGCCTGTTTAACCATGCCGTCCTTTTCCTTATGTTGTCTCATACTGCGGAACTTCCAGATTTTAAAGCTCTCTCCATCCCAGCCTGTTCGTTCCTGGCGAAAGAATACCGGACCAGGCGATTCGGTCTTTATCAAAACAGCAGTAAAAAGCATGATCGGACTGACAAGGATTAGAATCAGGGTGGCTAACACCCGGTCCTCTATTGCCTTGATTAAAAGATGAGAGCCAATCAATGGAGATTCTGAAAGGGTCAGGATGGGAATGCCGGCTAACTCTTTCACGCTGTGATTGATTAAGTTCAGCGCAAAAATATTGGGCGCTCAATGGATATTGACATTAACATTAAGCAGGTCGAAATAAATCTTTTGGATAATCGGCGAACTATCCAGAGATACCGCGATATAGATCGTATGGATGTTGTGTTTTGCTATCAATCCCTGAACATCTTTCAAGGTTCCAAGGATAGGGGGGCAGCCCTCTGCAGGGTTATCCCCCTGAGGTATAGAATCTGAAAGGGTAATTGTTCCCAATACCTCTTCAGGCATCCAGGGGTTTGCATTGATTCGGTGATAAATATGATCGGCAAGAGATCCTGTGCCAATTATAAGTGCCCTTGCATTAATATCATGAGAGACCATGCGGCGTTGTATAAACCTGACTCCAAAATGAAGAGAGGCTTGTGCCAAATAGCCGAGAACATAGAGTAATAGAACCACGGTCCTGGAATAGAGTTCGGTGTTCTTGGTTAAAAACGCCAATAAAAGCAGAAAGGCAAAGGCGCTGCTCCAGGCCTTTAACAGCTTTAAGGCTTTCTTCGTCATCGTTCCATGATGACGGTATATATTCATTCGGTCATAAATAACGGCCATGCTGCCGAGCAGAGATAAGGCCAGCACGATGTAGTGCATGGTCAGGGTGCCGTTGAAAACGATAGGTAGAGCAAGGATCAACACAATGACCGCAATACCATCAAGAAATGCCTGAAGTGATGTAGTGAGGCTGTTACGACGCTGTAGAAGTGAACGATCCGAATGTTGTACGCCGAGCAAATCTTGTGTCCTCTTAAGATTTTACCAATTGTAACAATTCAGCAACTCTGTTTTCTGAGGCTGGTGAAAAGTTACTTCCTTAACTTATCTAATGCTAATCTGAATAGTTGATACAAATACATTCCTTAATAAGGATTATGCGGTAACTCCTTAGTCAAGGAAAGTACCGATTTATCATCATTAGAGATGAGTCGCACAATTGCATTCACCCCATACTCAGCGATCAGTTCGCTAATGATAAATTAAGGAAGCCCTTGTAATTTATTTGTCGCCACTCAGGCGAATACCAGACTCCATCGACATCATGAACCTAAGCTTCATCTTACATTGGATGACGAATTAATCAGGCGATCGTAAAATAAGTTCACATCCACTCTCCACTTCAAGCGTCAGTTCGGATTGGCCACACCCCTTTTTTTGTTTATTGAATCAAACTATTCTGGTGCCGGGTTAAGTGTGTTGGAAATCTTTACTTTGTGAGGGACCGATCGACTTAATATCAAGGAATCAATTTCGCTCAAGGCCAGAATTGATGTGGATGTACCAAGGCACATTTATACCTTTCAGACAGTAAAGTCTGCTCATGGCAGGCTCACGCTCTTCCCCACTCATTCCTCCCACTCACAAAGAGAGAGCACTCTTTCAAATGACTGTAAGGTGAATTTAAACCCTGTATATCATGGGGTTAAGCGATTAACGTGACTTATATAAACGGTCAGTAGAGTAGTGATCTTAGAATTGCAGACCAAGAATTGGTTAACTAAGGAATAGTCTATGTGATTACCTCCATGATTCATCAGAGCAGGCGAAGCAGCCATTTTTTGCGCTGTCGGAAAAATTTACAGATGGGGGAAGAGTGGAGTTTAGATTAATATTAGTTAAAGCTATCAATAATAAATAATCCATGAAAAACAATTAGTTAAATGGATATCCAGTAATGATATTAATACTGGCATGTTAAATGCTTACTCCGTGCAGGGTTATCTTGTATTTCACTTTGTGAAATGGAGTAACCGCATCCCCTGATATGGATGATGTGCTACCTGAAATAATGGGTGGCACTTTAGGAATTATTACTTTTATTGAGTTCAGGGGAAGACACTAGGACATGTGAATCAGGAAGTTGAGGGATTGAGTATGAAGTTTATCTTCAGCAGTAAGATGATGACTGGAATGATAGTGGTATTGGCAGGGATCCTATTCTCTGGGAATGTGATATCGGCAACAAGTATTATCGATAGAACGCTCGTCTGGGGTGAGGCATCGACATTCAGTCATCTGGGACAAGTTGGTGCTTTCAGTGATACGGCAAATTTTACAACCCCGGATATCTTCGAGGGGCCAGTAAGTGTATCTATCATAGATACAGAGATTGCTCTTCTACCTGGGGCCCTTCCTCTCGTTGATATCAGTGAGTTCATAGCCATGGGACCAAGCGGATTTCTGCTGGACCTTGGAAGTGATTTGGCCAGCGCGGCTTTTACCTTAAACAGATTAAGTGCGGGTACTACTTATGGCTTTACATTTTCTGGAGAAGTGAGTGGTGCTATTGGTGGTGAATATAACGTTACGGTGGGTGCAGTGCCTCTCCCTGCAGCTGTCTGGCTCTTTGGCTCAGCGATACTGGGTTTCGTTACCTACAGCGCTCGTCGCTCTGTTTGATTTGTGACAATATTTTATGCCAGGGATGGAATAAAGGGTGGTTAACAGGGTGATCCTGGCTCTCCTGCAAGCAAGACTGCCAGGGCCTTAACAAGGACTATTCAATAACTGTCCATTCTTCCAATTAATGTGCTCAATTAAAGGTACTTGCTCGATCCATGGGCAACTAGCTGATATAGCTCTATGTGCATGGATACAACTGGCGCAACCTGAAAATCATCTTACTATCAATAGGATGAGCAAGCTTGTTTTGTTATGTACCTGGCCGGTGGTCAGTAGGTGTTTCGTGACACATATACCGAATATTAGTTTTTCCTTCTGAAAACTTCCTGATATCATTCCCGGGTTAATAATCTGGACATGACGCGAAACGCACTATGGAAGACGAAGAGTTATTAGGAATTGGCGACTACTTAGCCATACTCAAGCGCCGTAAAAAACAGCTGATCATCCCCGCCCTGGTGATACTGATATTGAGTGCCGGACTGGCGTTTGGCCTTCCATCCGTCTATCGCTCCGAAGCCACCATCCTGATTGAGCAGCAGGAGATCCCAACCGAACTTGTTCGATCAACCGTAACCTCCTATGCCGGTGAGCGTATCCAGGTCATCAGCCAGCGTGTCATGACGACTGAAAATCTGGGTAAAATCATCGATAGCTATGGGCTGTACAAGGATGAGCGGGAGAGCACCAGCATCACCCTGCTGGTGGAAAAGCTACGAGAAGAGATACAGTTGGAGATGATCAGTGCCGATGTGGTTGATCCACGCAGTGGTCGTCCCACCACCGCCACCATTGCCTTTAAACTCTCATTTAACAGCAAGCATCCCCGTGTAGCCCAGAAGGTGACCAATGAGTTGGTTTCGCTCTATCTCGATGAAAACCTGAAACGACGCGCCCAGTCTGCCTTGGAGACCTCGAGCTTCCTGGGAGCGGAGGCCGAAAAGTTAAACCAGCAGATAACCGAGCTGGAAACCCTGCTGGCAACCTTCAAAGAACAACACATTAACAACCTGCCAGAACTCCAGCAGTTGAACATCCGGCTCATGGAACGAAATGAAAGGGAGTTATCAGATACAAACCAGCAGATCCGAAGCCTGGAAGAGCGGAAGATCTACCTCCAGTCAGAGCTGGCGCAGATGAGCCCCACCAGTGATCTGTATAACTCCAGTGGCAAAAGAGTGATGGGGACGGAAGACCGACTCAAGGCCTTGCAGACTGAATATGTGGCGCTTTCGACCCGCTACACGGATGATCACCCCACCCTGGTCAAGATAATAGGGGAGATCAAAGCGCTGAAAATGGAGCTTGGCATCAATGCCGGTGGCATCAGCGACATCAAACAATCAGACAACCCCGCCTACCTTCAACTAGAGACCCAATTACAGGCTGCAGAGAGTGAATTGGCATCCCTCAAGGAGATGCGCATAGAGGTCAAGGAGAAGATCAAAGACTTCGAATCACGATTGATGCAAAGCCCGCAGGTAGAGCGGGAGTACCGTAATCTGACCCGTGATTATGAAAATGCCCTGGCAAAATACCAGGAGGTCAAGGCCAAACAGCTAGAGGCGGAATTGGCAGAGTCGCTGGAACGTGAGCGCAAAGGCGAGCGCTTCTCCCTCATTGAGCCACCTCAATTGCCAGAGAAACCGGATAAACCCAATCGCATGGCGATTCTTATTCTGGGTTTTGTTTTCAGCTTTGCCGGTGGCTTCGGCAATGTAGCTATCAGAGAGAGCATGGATCAAACTGTGTATGGAAGCAAAGGAGTCACCGCCATTACCAAGGCGCCCCCTTTGGCTGTCATCTCCTATATCGAATGCAGTGAGGACCATCGGCAGCGTACAACCAATGACACGACGGCCATTTTAGGTTTGATTGTAGCGATGGCTATAATGCTGGTCTCCGTACATTTATTCTATAAGCCCTTGGATGTTATTTGGTACCTCGTACTGCGAAAACTGGGCATAGAGTTGGGGGTATGATGAATAGTAAATGGCATCAGCAACAAACATGGTCTGCTTACCAGGAGCTTGATCTTGATTGGAAAGTCAAGGGCAGAAATTCAGTGAGTAGCTTATGGAAAAAATAAAACAAGCACTGGAGCGCGCCCGCGATGCACATACAACAACAAAAAGTGGCGACTATCATCGTACAGTAGTACGCCAAGCGCCGGAGCCAGAGGTCACATCGAAAATAACCTACACAAAGACCAAATCGGTTGAAATATCAAAAGATCAGTTAAGAGAAAAGCGAGTTATCATTGGTGACACCAACGACTCTATCTCAGATCAGTACAAGGTACTACGCACCCATGTACTCCAGAGACTAAAGGCCAATCAGTGGAATTCATTGGCTATTACCAGTCCTAATGAAGGTTGTGGAAAAACGCTCACATCAATCAATCTTGCAATCAGTCTGGCGAGGGATGTCAACCATTCGGTGCTACTGGTCGACATGGATCTTAGGCGCCCCAGCATTCATCGTTACTTTTTTACGGATGAACAACCAGGCATCAGTGAATATCTTACAGATGGTGTAGAGCTGAGTGAGATTCTTTTCAATCCGGGATTAGAACGATTAGTGATTCTGCCGGGAAACAAGCCTTTTGCTAACTCCTCAGAAATGCTCTCATCACCAAAGATGGTGCAACTGGTGAAAGAGCTAAAAAATCGCTATCCGAGTCGTATTGTTATTTTTGACGTGCCACCATTACTCTCTTGTGACGATATGATTGCCTTTTCTCCTTATATCGATGCGGTTATGTTGGTTGTGGAAGAGGGTGGCACACGTAAAGATGAACTTAAGCGTGCTTACGAATTATTAGAAAATTCTAATGTTATTGGTACAATTCTTAATAAATCTAAAGATAAAAGCACAGTGTATGGATACTATTAGCCCATGTAGCCTATAAAAACTAATATCTGAATCCGCAAGTATTATTGTTTTCGTCGAAGAATCTTACCTTTGGTTGCATTGTCACCCTGAAGCCAAATTCCGATTACTTGCTAAGGGCTGAAAAAACAGACAAAACATCGTACAAAATTGATGGTATGGATTAAGGTAATAATTATTAGACTTATAATAATGTTATTTGTCGAGAATGACAAAATATTTTGTAAGTGTTTTACACGTGACATTATTTATACATCTGAAGCTATGTTGAATTCTTGGCTTTGAAAGAACGATACTGGTTTAAATGTATTAATATTTTAAGAAAAAGCTGATGCTATGGTGTCATTGCCACATAGATTATTCTTTCAAGACAGAGATTTATATAGTATACAAATATTTATCTAAACGGTGTATTCGAGAGGGAATTATATTTCCAAGGATAGTTGTTGAATTTTTCTTTTGTGAATGATAAAGCTTCAATTTCGAGAAATTTTATAGATCGGATGAATATTAGAGTTGATGAATTTTCAATAGTAAAATAGTTAATGGCTCAAAAGATATATGATGTATGTGTGTACAAGGGTGTTGTAAGTCATTGATGCAGCATATGAGTTGGTGCTGTATTGCAGGCATGGTAATTTACCTAGATAAACCCCCGGCTATGCTGAGGTGACTAATATAATTTCTATCGAGGCTATGGTCTAAATAGCCCTCATGGTTTGACTAATAACCGTGATGCAGGGGGCTATGCCAGACTACCAAAGTTTGACCCATATTAGGTGGGACTGTAAATATCATGCGGTATTTATCCTGAAAAGACGATAAAAAAATGACCTACTGTAAAATTTGAAGTATATGGGGAAAATATTCTTATGAGCTTGCTAAGACGGAGAGTTGAAAAAATAGTGGAACGTTACATCAAGAAGGATCATGTGCCTATGTTTATCGATATTCCTACATAATTATCCGTAGCCACATGGTAGAGTATTTTATAGGTAAGATTACTATTTTAATAGCCAGATAATTTCGTGGAAGGTAGCGTAATTTCAACGGTGAACACTTCTGGGTTTGGTGTTAACTTGTATTCACAGTGAGACTGGATGAGATATGTTTTTAAGGGATACAACCGTAGTCAAGATAGTGCCGGTGTCTATCGAGTTTAGTTGAACATGACAATGTAAGCACAGAGGGCACACAAATGCGTAACCTAGTATGGCTCAGGCTCTGCTTGAGATTAATTAGCTTTAGGTGAAATGCCAAGTATTCTCATAAATACTCGGTGCTTTATGTTATAGCCAAATAGTAAATAACAGGTATTGTATGTGTTCTACTTATTTTGTCTGATGTTAATACTACTGCCCCTATCGAAAGGGCCGGTAAGTTATGAATTTGGTGTTGTTACATTATATCCATATACGCTTTGTATGCTAATGGTATTGCCGTTCGCATTATGGAGGACAGTACAAAAGCCGTCCAAATATGGGTTTAGATTTATCGAAGTTGTAATGATATTGTTGGCACTTTCCTACTTGCAATCTACATTGCTCTCGGAAACGTTACTATCAAGTGGTAGACTTGCATTTCACGCACTGTTTATTCCAATAATTTCATATTTTATTGCAAAATCATTAATTAGGAATGAAAGAGAGTATATACTGGCAATAAGATGCCTCATTGGGTCAATATTATTATTTTCTATAGCGGTCATAGTTTCATTTATTCAAACCGGCCTGCGCCCCGTCGTATTTGAGATTCAGCCTATTGGTGTTTCTTCTTTGCTGATAATTGGTTTTATTTATTTACTATATAACCAACATAAATGGAATGCATATAAAATTGTAAAGCTGTTATTAGTGTAAGCGATCAATAAACAGCATCTACTCTGCACAGTACCCCCAGTCTATTCTGTTCCCATCGAATTCAACAGGAGTAACAGATGGCCAGA
>JAIVEQ010000035.1 GCA_023838465.1 Candidatus Thiodiazotropha sp. | reverse complement strand
AAAGCGCACTCATGGATCAACGAAGAGAAACTATTGAGACGTTAGTAAAGATTAAGCGACTTGGCATTCAAATCGTTATCGATAATTTTGGCATCGGCTACTCTTCACTCAACCACATTAAACGATTTTCAATTAATAGTTTAAAGATAGATAAATCCATTACCAGTGAACTATGCAATGAAGCTGATGGTAAACAGCTGGTTAAAACGATCATTAATATGGCACACAATCTATCGCTGACTGTCTCTGCACAAGGAATAGAAAATCCTGAGCAACTTCATTATTTAAAATTGTATGGCTGTGATGTAGCACAAGGATTCCATCTTTTCAAACCCGTCTCTGCCGAAAAAACAACCTCTCTCCTCTTGAGCCATGCACCATGGATAGAACCCAAGGAAAAGTATCAAACAATCAATATCGATTCATCTTTAACACTGGAGTGAGCCACTTTGTAAATGATGAACACTGCAATCCCATTAGGAATTATTGAAATGTTTACGCATCAGATTCAACAGGATATTGACAGTTCAGGAGGAGATGAAGATTTTACATTTAAAAACATCCAGCTCAGGTCATATAGCCTTCAGAATAAAGTATACTTCAATTGCATGATGCCACTTCAAGGAGGAATATAGTGGTATATATCAACCTTTCTTCAATTTTCAGGAACATCGACCGCATTACCAGGAATTATCCTAATACATATAACATTTATCTCAAATTTCACTTTTTTCATTCAATCTCCATTTTACAACCGGAAGGTCATGTAAACAGCTTGGTGTATATAGCGTGAACAGCCAAAAACTCTTACTCGTTATCAGCAACAAAAAAGAACTGGAATCACTTGGTATTTCGCTTATTGAAGCAGGGTATGAGGTAATCACAGCAAGCTCACCGAGTGAAGCGCTCTATTTAAGTAACAGTCAACAGCCCGATCTGGTTATTTTAGAAATGGAACTCTACAAAACAAAAGACGCTGACCTCGGTAGAGAGCTATCGTCAAACGGCGTGCCATTTATTCTGCTTTGTGACGAACAAAGATCAATGCTATCAAACCATGAGGCATATACAGGTTCCCTTGGTATAATTGAACAAACCAACGATATAACTCAGATAATACAATGTATCAATCACGCTTTAAGTTGCGCAAGTGAAATCCGGCGACTCAAGGAATCAGAGCGTCGATATTCTAATGCCATCCAAACCGGTCGCGTCGTAGACGTGGCTGTTGGCATTTTAATGGAGCGTCACCATATAGAGCAAGAGAGAGCTTTTGAGATGTTACGTTCAAAAGCACGTTCAGAACGGAGAAAATTACGCGACCTAGCTGAGGAGTTGCTTGATGCTGAAGAGAGGCTCAACCAGTTAAACCCTTAACTTCATCGATAGGTTTACTACTATCTCTGGCAATCTGTTTTATTTATTCTGATTCTTTTTGGTCTGCCTACGCCATATTGAGACACCCATTGTAGTTATGCCAAGCGCAATACCTGTCGACAACGTCATGCGCGCCAGCCATTCAGGCCATGCCGGTTGAGGCGTAGCCATTGCCAGACCACCAATAACCACTAACCAGAATGAAAGCTTACCAAGCAGTGCCGATTTCAACAAAACATCATCTCCAAAACAATAGTCCATGCATTACAAAAAATAGCAGCATTCATTATTTAAGGATTAATCTCTGTCATACTGACTGTAAGCAGGTCATCATAGTAGCGTTTAAAAAAGATCCATATTATCACTCATATCTGACCTGACAAACCAGCCCTTTAAAAAAAGTTACTGATTAAAACTATACTGTCTATTGGCTGGCATTAATTCAGGCCTTGAGTAGTCAGCCTGTTACCAGTAAAGATAATCTCCATCCATATGGTGGGCACTAGCCCCGAATCGACTGTGATAACCACTCTATCTTACTATGTCACATCTCTATTACATACATGATCCCATGTGTAGCTGGTGTTGGGGTTTCCGTCCTACACTAGATGATTTACTTAACCAAATTCCTGAACAAGTCTCCACCAGTCGTCTATTGGGTGGTCTGGCGCCTGACTCAGTCGATCCCATGCCTGAAGAGATGCGTATTAAATTACAGACGACATGGCGCCATATACAGAAAAAAATACCCGACACACGCTTTAATTTCGACTTTTGGACGAATAACACGCCACGACGCTCAACTTATCCTGCCTGCCGAGCTGTTATTGCCGCCAGAGCACTGGATGGATCCACAGAGGATGCTATGATTCTTGCCATCCAGCAAGCCTACTACCTACAGGCCCGCAATCCATCAGACAATAAGATCCTAACCGAGCTTGCAGAGGAGATAGGTCTCGACAAGGACCGATTCAGGGAAAAAATAGGCCATAAATCGACCCAATTACAGCTTGAATCCGAGATTGAGCAATCAATCCGAATGGGTGCACGAAGCTTCCCCTCATTGATCTTTCAAAAGGATGGGGGTTACTGGCCTGTAGCGGTTGATTACCATTCAGCTGACAGTATGCTGGAGATCATCGATAGGCTATGCAGCACCTGAAACGTGTTATTTATGAGATTGACTTAGAGCCGCTGGCAAGTAACACTCCGCCTCCATGCAAAATCATCATACACTCAACAAGCTCCGGCAGGATATCGTCTTTGACGAAGACCTGGCTGGTGAACATCTCCAATTTCATACAACCTGGGGTATTTTCTCACCCCGTGAGATCGATGAAGGAACCCGCTTACTCGTGAAGCACCTGGAGATTGTTCCTTCCGACAACTGCCTAGATTTAGGGTGTGGTTATGGACCCATCGGCCTTTTCATGGCCCGACGCGCTCCAAGTGGCCAAACACTGATGGTTGACAAGGACTTTATGGCCGTCAACTACAGCAATGCCAACGCCAAGCATAACCATTTGCCGAACGCCAAGGCGATGCTCAGTAACGGCTTCAATCATATCGAGCCTGGGTTAAGGTTCAACGTGATTGCCTCAAATATTCCAGCCAAAGTAGGCAAAGAGATGCTGAGTCTGATTCTGCATGACGCAAAACAGCGGCTCAATCCAGGCGGTAAACTCTATGTAGTGACAATCAATGGCCTGAGACAATATATGAAACGTAATCTCACTGAAATATTCGGCAACTACGACAAGCTTAAACAGGGCAAAACCTACACGGTGGCAATGGCGTTCAAGACTTGATCCAGTGGAAACCGATACAACGATTTCATTTTCTTCATCCTGGCGCAGAAAGGCGCTTAAGCACATGTGAGACAGCCACCAATCCGAAACTGGCCGTCACCGTCATCGCTGAACCAAAGCCACCGCAGTTCAACGAACTTTCAACAGCAGCCGGTCGATCCAGACAGACAGCGCCATCAGAATCCGGATAGACCTGCTGCTCTGTTGAATAAACGCAGGGAACATCGAAACGGCGTTTTGGGTTGGATGAAAAGCCATACTCCTTACGCAGCAGTTTGCGTGTCTTGGAGAGTAGAGGATCCTGCTCACTGCGACTCAAATCTGCCAGTTGGATCTTTGTCGGATCACTCTGCCCCCCTGCCCCACCCACAGTAATCACGGCTATCTTATTGCTTCGACAGAAGGCAATCAGGGCGGCTTTTGTGCGAAAACTATCGATGCAATCGATTACGTAATTGAAGCGACCATCGGCTAGTAATGGCATAGATTCCTCATTGATGAAGACCTCCAATGGGGTAACCCGGCAAGTAGGGTTGATCGCCAGAACCCGCTCTGCCAATGCAGATACCTTGGCCAAGCCAAAATTATCCTCAATTGCATGCAACTGTCGATTAATGTTTGATTCCGCTATGTGATCCAGGTCGAACAGTGTGAGCGCACCGATGCCGCTACGGGCCAACGCTTCCACGGCCCAGGAACCGACACCACCAACACCGACCACTGCAACATGGGAGTGAAAAAAACGGTCCAGTGCCTGTTGACCATAAAGGCGCGCAATACCACCAAAACGTCTTTGGATATCCAATGCTTTATTCACCAATGGGGAAAAGAGGATTGTTATTTTGCATCAAAACCAGGATCGAATATATCCCTTCATACCTCTGCATGAATCTACTTATACCCTTTTTCCTTATTTCCAGTTACATCTTGTTACAAGTGGATACACCTCTGAGAGGATCTTCTCTGCTCGACCGCGCAAACTTATGGCCAAGGACAGACCCGTCCTACAACAACGTTTAGCAATCAAGGAGACCATCATGGGTAAAACCACAATCATCATTCTTATTGTATTGGTAGCACTGCTGGTTAGCGGTGTAGCCATTGCCCGTTATAAAGGCTACTGTGCCGGTCCTGAGGGACGAATAGGCTGGGTGGCAGACCGTATCGGCAGGCAACTGGACCTCAACGATTCACAACAGCAACATCTGGCTCTTTTTAAAGAGAGGGCGGTAATGACATTCAAGGAGTTACGGAGCGATAGGTCGGTCTACGTGGATCAAGCCATTGAATTGCTTGAAAGCCCGGCATTTGATCGTGATCGAGCACATACGCTGCTGATGCAAAAACAGGCGCAATTGGCCAGTGTCAGCAATGACCTGATCGATGCCTTTGCTGAGTTCAGCGATAATCTCGATCAAAGCCAGCGGGATAAACTACAATCGATGATCAAGCACCACCGGGATCATCGCCATTGTCAATATGGTTGTGGCGATTCCAAGGCAGCAACTCAGGACTAGATCTGCACCCTCCCCCTTTTGGGGAGGGTGATAAGATGCCTACAGGTAAGACATGATTGTCTGCTCAAAAAATAGTTGGAAGAGCCAATGCCCCATATTTTGCTGATCGATGATGACCAGGCCCTGGCAGCGCCTTTGAAAGAGTACTTCACCCGCTATGGCTTGGAGTTGGAATCGGTCACACTACCCTCACAGGGACTCAAGCACATAGAACAATCAACACCAGATCTGGTCATACTTGATATCATGCTACCGGAAATGGATGGCTTTGAAGTCTGCCGAACCATCCGTAAACAGAGCAACTTACCCATCCTCATGCTGACCGCTCGGGGAGAAGTCATGGATCGGGTAATCGGACTGGAACTGGGGGCCGATGACTATTTGGCAAAACCCTTTGAGCCAAGGGAACTGGTGGCACGAGTACAGAATATCCTGAAACGTAGTGCGACCCAGCCTACCACTCGGAAACAGATCGAACTGGGTGACTTAAAACTCGACCTGGTGCAACAAAATGCCTGGATAGGCGAACGGGCATTAAATCTAACAACCCTGGAATACCGTCTGTTAGCGCTGCTGGTTCAACATCCTGGACAAGCCTTTAGTCGAGATGAGATTCTAAATGCGGTAAAAGGCATAGATGCGGACCTCTATACTCGTTCTGTTGACATTCTGATCAGCCGGTTGCGCCTGCAAGAAGCTGATACCACGCTGCTTCTGATGACAAGGGATAGAATAGGTAATGGCCCTCTGCCCCTTATCATCGGTGTGACAATCATTGCCATACTGCTACTGATCGCCCTCACCTACCACTTGGTCAGGCGTCTGTTCCAACCCATACAGACAATACGCCAGAGTGTCGCCCGGTTCGGTTCTGGTGAACTTGATCAACGTATCACTCTCCAGCGTCGGGACGAGCTAGGCGAACTGGCTAATAGCATCAATACCATGGCAGATGAAATCCAAGCGATGCTTGAGGCCAAGCGCCAGCTGCTACTGGCTATCAGTCATGAACTGCGTTCACCATTGACCCGGGCACGTTTAAACGCTGAACTACTGGATGAGAGTGAGCCCAGAGCGCGTATCATTGCTGACATCCAACTGCTGGAACAGCAGTTGGCCGAACTACTGGAGACTGAACACCTGGAAAACAGGCATGCCAAGCTGGATCTTCAATCAACTGTACCCAAAAATCTGATTGAATCGGTTATTCAACAGCACTTCTCCACATCAAGACTCTCCTGCCATCATGAGGATGATAACCAACCCATCAAGCTGGATGCGGTACGAATCCGACTGTTGATCAGGAACCTGCTGGACAATGCACTGAAACATAGCCCTGAATCCACAGAACCCGTCATGATCAGTAGCCGGATAGTAGACCAGACATGGGCAGTCACCGTGCAGGATCATGGTCATGGTATTCCAGCGGAACATCTGCCCCACCTCACCGAGCCATTCTACCGGGTCGACAAATCACGTCAGCGTGAAACAGGGGGATATGGTTTAGGACTCTATCTCTGTCGGGTCATCACAGAAGCCCATCGCGGCACTTTGCAAATTGACAGTAAAATGGACAAGGGTACTTGTGTCACCTTCACCGTGCCGCTTTAACCTAGTACTCCGTCAACCTGATAACTTAGGATGCAGCCAGTCAGGAAGCGGCTAGCTGCTAGGCGTGCGAGCGCAGGACTAGCCGTCGCTAATTCAAGGGAGCACAACAACGCAGATGGCCGCTTCCTGGCTGGCCCAAAGGGTGTGCCCCACATCATCCTAAGTTATCAGGTTGACGGAGTACTACGCTTCTACCTCCCGAAATCCATACGGTAGACCTTCCCACTCTGCTTTGCCTGGTACATCTTGTGGTCAGCCGCCTTTAGCAGTTGATCGATATCATCCCCATCCTCAGGATAGCGTGCAGAGCCGATACTGGCATGCAGTTCCAAACAGTGGCCATCCACATAGACATCACCCTTCAAGTGTGACAACAAATGATCAGAAACCTGCCTCAGTGCCACACCGTCTTTGACGTCATCTGCCAGTACAATAAATTCATCACCACCAATTCGGGCCACTGTATCCGAGGCGCGAATACTGGTCTGCATCCGTTTTGCCACCTCAAGCAACAGGCCATCCCCCACCTTATGGCCATAACGATCATTGATCCCCTTGAAACCATCCAGGTCGATATAAAAAATACCAAAACCACCGCTTACACGATTATTACGTGCCACGATATTATCAAATCTATCGGCCAACAAACGCCTGTTCGGCAGACCTGTGAGGTGGTCATGCAAAGCCAATGATTTATTGATTTCACGGGTCCGCAGCAATGCAGCAATCAAGAAACCGATGAGCAGTGCCCCAAGCCACCCGGCAAGCCTGTACTGCCAAAAACCGCTAATGCCAATCTGCCATCCACCGACTGGTTGAGCACCGATCTGCCATGACCCATTGGGAAGGAGTACTGACTGTACCACTGGATTGGCCTGAAACAGTTCGAAATCTCCGAAAATCATCTCGCCGGTCTCACCCATTGCATCCTTGCCGCGCAAAGCAAACTGAATACCATCTTGTTCCGGCGCTATGCCGGCAGCATCAAACAGGGTCGGAATATCGATAACAATAGAGGCCATCCCCCAATAGGCCGGTTTGTGGACAGCCAGGTGACCACCCAATCCGCCTCGAGTAAAGATGGGGGTTCTGGCTATAAAGGCGTAACCACCCTGTACCAGAGAGACGGGCCCCGCCACTGTAGTACCACCCACATCGATCGCTCGTTGTATCGCCGGCCATTGAGCCGGGATTTTTTTGTATTCCAACCCGAGCGCCGCCTCATTACCAGCCAGAGGAAACACGTGGGTAATGATGTTGTCTTTGGCCAAGCCTATATTACGAATATTCCGACCGACCGAGATGATCTCACTCGCCAGCAAGTCGAACTTATCGTTATCAAGTTCAGGATTTATCGCCACATAAGCGATAAGACCTCGAGTTAGGTGGAGAGTTGAATTGATCTCACCTTCCAAACGTGCACGAAGGGTAGCCAACCTGTTTACAACTTCAATCCGTTGCCGCTCCAGTTGATTGGTTTGCAACAGATCGACGATCAATTCAGTTGCACCGATTACCAGCAGAACGGCAAGCACACTACCCGCAATAAACCCATGCACTATGGTATGCAACCTACTCGTCAAACCCATCAGAAAATATCCTACACATACTTGGATAGAAGCTGTCAGTCTATCTTATGTTGTCGATTTATGCCCTTCCAAGATAAGTGAATTATTTTATTTATTAAATGAAGATTCATCCATTACTTATTGTTTTAATTAGATAATAAAGCACAAGTTAAACCAATTTATAGGTTATCTGTCCCCCTAGTGGATAAGTGACTCACCCTGTTGCTGAATCCCAATAACCTGTCACCTGTTTCTAGTGTACTCTTGGAAAGGGCACGCCATTCCCGGCGAGGCACGCCTTGCGGCTAACGGCTTCTCGTCACGCTGATAGCTGCCATTTATATGAGACACTACACCAGATAATCAGCCTGGGAGCGAAATGCCGGTGACCTTTTTATAGAGCGATACGGCATAGGAGTCGGTCATACCGGAAACAAAATCAGTCAGGCGTAACAGCCGGGTGTAGTCATCTTCTGCTGGTGAACCCTGTGGGCCGATGAACTGGTCGGGAATCAGACGAATCATCATCTGACTGCGCGGACTGGCGTCCTTACCATGCTCTGCAACATCGTCAATGATAGGGATGAATCGTTCCAGCAACTCACTGATCACTTGAAAACCTGCGGTCTCAATCTCAATCACCTCTGGAGCAATGTAAATCCTCTCATGCGCCACCTCGATCAGGCGGTCCATCTCCATACGATGGGGAATTTGGCTCATCAGCGGATGATCAAAATGACCATCAAGGATCGCCTGTTCGTGATCGAGAAAACAACTCAGGATCTCGCTGATCGCCTGACTGATCACCTTGGCGCGTAAAAACTCTATCTTCTCTTTGTCACCACTGATACGACTCAATCGACTGTTCTGTTTCGTAGAGTCTGGCAGGACAGCATTGAACAGCTCCATAGCCTCTTGAAAGCTAAGGTGCCCTAGACGAAAACCATCCTCGATGTCGATAACCCGATAACAGATGTCATCAGCTGCTTCCACCAGAAAGGCTAATGGATGTCGATGCCAGATGGCTAATACCGGATCACGGCGCACCAGTCCGACCGTCTCTGCCACTTCAGTGAAATTGTTTTGATCCTGTGCGGTAAATCCGGGTTTGTTGGCACTGACCCCATCAAAGCGTCCTTTACCGATGCAGGATTCACGGGGGTACTTGGTAAAGGCAGCCAGGGTGGCGCAAGTCAATTGCAATCCACCCGGGTTATCTCTGTTCTGCAGACGTGTGACAACACGAAAGCCTTGGGAATTACCTTCAAAGTTCAGGAAATCCTCACGCTGACTGCCTTGCAGAACCGCAACCCGTTGTTGGCCATAATTGGCGGTCTCCGCCCAATGACGGATGGCATCTTCACCAGAGTGTCCGAATGGGGGATTACCGATATCGTGGGCAAGGCAGGCAGCAGCGCAGATATCGCCGAAATCGGAGGCTTCGTTTTCAGTAAGGCCGTGACGTGAGATGATCTGCTCGCCGACCAGGGTCCCCAATGATCGGCCGACACTGGAGGATTCCAGGCTGTGGGTCAGACGGGTACGCACATAATCAATTTTTGAAAGGGGGAAGATCTGTGTCTTATCCTGCATACGCCGAAAGGCCGAGGAGAAAACGATACGGTCCAGATCCCGTTGAAAGTCGGTACGTGTGGCACTGCTGGTTGAGTGGTCGCTTGTACCCAAGCGTTTCCGGGAGAGCAGTTGAGACCAGTTCATCGACATGCGTCTAATCAATCCTTCAAAGCCATTCAGTAGTCAGTCATTCTACTAACCCGAACATAGGTTAGTATCAAGGTCTTGTCGGATCGCTGACCAGCGTATCATCAATACGCTCCCGCGAGCCGATTGCCAGGATACCAGCAATGGCAATCAACAGCGCACCCAAAATGAACTGCACGCTTAGTCTCTCATCCCAAAAAAGATAGCCATATCCTGCGCCGAACAACACAGATGAATAGGTCACCGGGCTGATCCTGGCCGCTGCTGCTATGGCATAACCACGCGTTAGCATCAATTGACCGAGCGTACCCATCAGGCCTATCAAGGCCAACCATGCCCACTGGCTGGGTGTCGGCTGCTGCCAGCTCCAAAACATAGGGACTGAGGAGATAATGGAACTCAATAATGCGAAATAGAAAACCACCCTTACTGAGGGCTCAGTCCGTCCAAGGCGACGCAGACTCACTTTTGCCAGCGATGCCAAGCCCCCACCCAGCAGACCGATTAGTGCAATGCGATTAAATTCACCCTCTGGATTCAAAACCAGAATAACCCCCACAAAACCAATACCAATGGCCAGAAAAATTCGTTGCCGTAGTGGCTCACTAAGCCAAAACCAGGCGATCAATGGCATGAACAGAGGAGATGTCATCTTCAATAGCATCCCATCCGCTAACGGGAGATTAGCCAGCGCATAGAAAAAACAGTACATTGCTGAAACCCCGGCTACAGAACGTAACAGGTGGAATGGGAAGATCTCTGTTCGTAAGCTAACCCACCCATGACTCCACACCAGCGGCATCAACAGTGCCAGACCGAACAAGTTGCGCATGAATACAGCCATCTCACTGGGTAAAGCCTGTGTCACAAACTTCACAGTTGCGCCCATCGAGGCAAACATCAACTCCGACAGCAGGATAAAGAGTGCTCCTAAAAGCAAATTCTGCTTATATAACATACCCAACAACCCAATCCCTGACACTTATCTTTACATATTTAATGGATTTATAACCTACTTTACCCGCGACCAAGCATCGCATTCGCCAATCACTCTGTGGCAGAATTGGTCAATCTAACAGATTCCAAGAGGATTAGTTCACATGCTCTCAATACGCCAGTTTTCCATCATTGTATTCATGGTGCTTATTTCCGGTTGCTCGAGTGTCTACTACGACACTATGGAAAAGGTTGGCATTCACAAGCGGGACATCATGGTCGACCGGGTTGAATCGGCACGAGATGCTCAAGCTGAGGCCCAGGAACAGTTTCAGTCGGCACTGGATCAATTCGCATCGGTAATCCGTCTGGAGGATAGCGACCTGAAACGTGCCTATGACAGTCTCAATCATGAATTTGAGGCCAGTGAGGCTGCTGCTTCTGAAGTGACAGACCGTATCAAAAAAGTGGAGTCTGTAGCTGAGGACCTTTTCGAAGAGTGGCAGGAAGAGTTGGATCTTTATGAAAACAAGAGTTTGAAGGCGACCAGCGCCCAAAAACTTAGCCAGACGAAAGCACGCTACAAAAAGATGCTGAGTTCAATGAAACAGGCTGAAAGCAGCATGCAACCGGTACTCAATACTTTCCGTGACAATGTGCTGTTTCTTAAGCACAACCTCAACGCTCAGGCGATTGGCTCACTGCGTGGAGAGTTCGGTAATCTCAAAACCGATATCAATAACCTGATCAACCGGATGAATCAGTCGATCAAACAATCCGACGAATTTATCCGCAACATGCAAACCTCATAGAGAGAACCAGTAAATAATTGCAGAGCTCATGCATTCCACCCTGCTAGGAGTCTGTCAGACTTAGGTGATCGTGACGAGGGAAAGCCGTTTAGAGTCAGGTTTATCGATTAAATGAGACGAATAGTGAGCCTATTTAACGCATTTAATCGGGAAATCTGGCCAACATGGCTTTTCCGCAGTCGATTCATCCTATGTCCGACAGGCTCCTAGCGTAGACAATAGGCATTGAGAAGTGTTGAAAGCAACCCATCAAGCTCTCTACCCGATGAATCATGTGCTTGCTTTGTTGTTTCTGATCGGGATCGTTGCCACCTCACAACTTTTCTTCAGTGGCATCAATGAAAATGGCATGATGATTTTAGCTGCTGTACTGGGTGGCTATATGGCGTTGAATATTGGTGCAAATGATGCCGGTAACAACATCGGGCCTCTGGTTGGCTCTGCTGTGATCGGTCTAACAGGAGCCATGCTATTCGCAGCATTGTTTGAAGCTGCCGGAGCCTTCCTTGCAGGTGATGAAGTGATAAGTACCATCAAGCAGGGCATTATCGATACTACCCAATTCCGTGATTCAGAGACGATCATCCGGGTCATGTTTTCAGCCATGCTTGGTAGTGCCATATGGCTGAACATCGCCACCCTCACAGGTACCCCCGTCTCCACAACCCATACTATTGTCGGTGGCGTATTGGGGGCTGGAATGACCGTTGGTGGAATGGCTGTAGCTAATTGGAACACCATTGCAACTATCACAGCCAGCTGGTTGATCTCTCCCCTACTGGGTGGATTCATTGCTGCGGTATTGCTCTACCTGATAAAGCGCACCATTACCTATCAGGACAACATGTCAAAGGCCGCCGGAAAGGCACTACCTCTACTGGTAGGATTTATGACATGGACCTTTACCAGCTATTTGCTGATTAAAGGCGTCAAAACCAGTTGGCGAGTCGATCTACAGACAGCATTGATATGTGGTTTCATGATAGGCCTGGGTGTCTATTTGGTGATAAAACCCAGTATCGTGCAACGTACCGCCCTGCTTCCCAATACCAAATCAGCTGTCAACAGACTGTTTAACATGCCTCTCCTGCTGGCAGCAGGATTACTGAGCTTCGCCCATGGATCGAACGATGTCGCCAATGCTATCGGCCCGCTCATTGCCATCAAAGAGGCGGCAGCTATCACAAATAGCGTCTATCAGCCAAATCTGTCTACCTGGATGCTATTGATTGGCGCCATGGGTATAGCACTTGGATTGGTTCTTTATGGTAAACGGCTGATAAAAACAATTGGCAGTGAAATTACTGAGCTCGATCAGGTGAGGGCATTCTGCATTGTCACCTCTGTCACTATTACCGTACTCCTGGCAAGTCAACTTGGACTCCCTGTCAGTAGTACACACACAGCCGTAGGCGCCGTATTCGGGATTGGTTTTTTACGAGAGGCCCTAAAGACAAATTATGCCATTCTTCTGGAAACACTTAGACGCCACCAACAGGGCCAGAACCAGGCTGAAATTGAACATTTCATCTCTCAATTCGATCAATCAACGTTTAGCGAAAAGGGTCGTCTGCTTACTAAACTCGATGCATCGGATAGCAGAATAAAACTCAGTAAAAAGGAGCGTAAATCATTACAAAAACTCTACCGACATGAATTCGTTAAACGCTCAACCTTTATTCGAATCATGCTGGCATGGTTTGTGACAGTACCAGCCACAGGCATGTTGACTTCACTGATATACCTGCTTCTCGACTGATCAGGACATTTTGCGCTATCCAACCACTTTTGCAAAATATTCCTTTTTTTACCCGGCATGTGGAAAATGCAATCTTCGAATATTAACGATTATTAATCCCATAAAACCCATTGATTTGTAAAAAAGTGGTTTACATAGGAAAATCAGTCACAAAGGGTAAAAAGTTTCAAACGAAACGGAATTATGTGGTCCATTTCCCGTCATCAAGCAACCAAACTAATCTTGCCTGTTAGCCGGGATGCAAGATTTCGAATTTGAATATCAGCAACGCCTGGGACATAACCTGAAAACCGACACCAATTCCTCCCATGTAAACGCAGGATTTCACCTATATGGAGATAAGCTGCCCTGTGTTGATGTGTGGCTGTCCAATCTGGAGCTTCTTTTGAAACCGGTCATTGACTGGGCTGTTGCTATTCAGTTGTACTTTGTGGGCAGACACCACCGCTCCAACCTTGAGCCAAGATCGCGACTACCTGCGACCTGGCCGGCGTTGGTGGCTATCGCTTAGTTACGACATATAGACGCATACAGACCAAGGGCATATTGTGGAAGGAAAGGAGCATCACAGGAGAACAATAACAACTACCAGTTTCCTGTGGCTACTGTTTTTATACGTCACAACAACTTCCATAGCCCAAGGACTGTGGCCAGAGGAAAATCAGCGCCTCAGTGTTGGAATACGTCTATTTCCAGCCTGTATAAGCGCCGATATGAAGCTTGCAGAAAAACGTACAGCCAATGGAAAATTGCGAATATTGGTGTTACACGAGCAGGATCGATTACAAGCTGGAGTCGTTGCTGACAAACTTCAGGAACTGGATCAAATTGGCGGCTATCCTCTGCAAATTGATATCGTATCTCAGACATCCATTGATCAATACAAAAACCAACAGATTGCAGCCCTATTCATTACATCACCTGGCATACAATCTGAACTATTCGACAACTGGGTGATAAACCATCATACACTGGTGTTTTCCCCTTTTGCTGGAGATGTCATGCGTGGAGCTGTTGCTGGTCTTCACGTCTCCGACCGTATACTTCCCATCGTCAATATGACTCAGGCCAAAAGGGGTGCCATTAGCTTCAAGCCTTTCTTTTTAAGGATAGCCAAGACCTACCATGAATAGCCATTCAAAACAGCACAGACTGGAAGTGCTGGCCCAGAGCCATGGTCTGGCAATGGTATTTATCACCCTGGCTATTACACTGAGTCTGCTGGTTGCCGCTTATTGGCTATTCAGCCTCGAACCTCGCTTAACCACACAGGCACAAACCCAGGCCAATACCCTGGCCCAGGCTCATGCTGGTATTCTCGCCAAGTCACTCAGTGCCGAATCTAGATTCATTTCACTCGAATTAGAGCAAGCAATGGACTCTATACTGCTAGTGCGTGACCCCGCCACTTGGACACCGGTGATACATCGTATCGAATTGGAAATCGATTTTACGGTCATTGATACTAAACCTGACACCCTTGAGCTGGCTCAAGGTGCAGTAAAATGCACAGACTGCTTTATATCGGAAATTCCACTCTTCCATGAAAAGAGACAAATCCTTGTGGGTATCGCCCGTTTTTATGCTGGCCGGGAGTTTCTCGATACACTGATAAGCGATATTCAGCAAAAACTCTGGTGGTCGGGAGCGATCAGTATGCTGTTTATTGGTTTCGCCTGGATCGTCATAGAGAGTTTCTTACGCAAACTGAACAAAAGTAAGTCGAACCTGCAGTCCATTATCGATGCTGTAGCCGATCCACTGTATGTTTTCAGCACTGAGCGGGAACTTATTCTACAAAACCATACTGCAAGCGAATTGTCCACATCCGGTGTTGGCATTGATGACGAAGAATTCCAGAAATATATTATTCCATCCAATGAGATGTCCCAGGATGTCATTCAAAATGATCGGCCAGTAAAATGTATCCATAAAATCCCTCAAAGCCACGACAGGTTTCGACGCATGGAGCTCCAAGCGAGTCCCCTCTCTGATGGCGATAACAACAGCACAGGTATCGTAGTAACCTATCGGGATATCACAGAGCATCTGGAGGTATTGGATGAACTACAGATTAAGAAACATCAACTACAACAACTTGCTGAAAAAGACACCCTGACCGAATTACCGAATCGTTTCATGTTCAACAGCCTTTTAGAACAAGCTGTAGCCAGGGCAGATAGGAACCAAACTATGCTTGCGCTGCTATTTCTTGACCTAGATAGATTTAAGGAAGTCAATGATAGTCTGGGTCATGATGCTGGAGATACACTACTGGGTATTACTGCAAAACGTCTGCTCAAAGCTGTGCGCAGTGGTGATGTTGTTTCCCGCCTTAGTGGTGATGAGTTCGTCATACTGCTGGAAGATATCAGGCGACCGGAGGATGCCACATCAGTAGCGCAGCATACCATCGAAACTGTACGCCAGATTGTTACCTTGCATGGCAAGCGGCTCCACCCGTCAGTCAGTATCGGCATCAGCCTATTCCCGAATGACGGAATGGATGGCAAGTTATTGCTACAGAATGCGGATACGGCCATGTATCGAGCCAAACGGCGATCGCGAAACAACTACCAACTCTATGACCCAAGCATGACACTGTTGGTACAAGAGCGACTCAACACCATTTCCGAACTACAGAGCGCAGTCGAAGAAGATGGTTTTGTGATGCTCTTTCAGCCCCAATACGAACTCCATACAAAGAAATTGATAGGTGTAGAGGCGCTGTTACGCTGGAATAGACCTGGATATGGCCTGGTGTCGGCCAGCCAATTCCTCGATCTCGCCGAAGATGTTGGACTCGCATTTCCTATAGGCCAGTGGGTACTACGTAATGTCTGCAACCAGATAGGGAAATGGCGTAACAGTGGCCTGAATCCGCCCCCGATAGCAATCAATATCTCTGCGAGCGAAATTCTCCATGAGGATTTTTTTCAATCGATAGAGACGATTTTTGAAGATACCGATTGTGTAGGCGAATGGTTGGCAATGGAAGTGACAGAAAATCTGTTTATCCGGCAAGTTGATGTGGCTGCTGAAGTGTTACAACATCTTAAAGCAACCGGTATTACTATCGCCATTGATGATTTTGGCATCGGGTACTCATCCCTGGCACGTTTAAAACAACTCCCCATTGACAGATTGAAGCTAGACAAAATATTTTTAGATAACCTATCGAGAGATGCTGGCAATCAGGCAATCATACAAACTGTACAGGATCTGGGGCAACGCCTAGGTATTGAAGTACTTGCTGAAGGTGTTGAGACTGCTGAACAAGAAACTTATTTAATTTTATCCGACTATCGATTGGCACAAGGTCATCGCTATGGAAAACCAATGACTGCAGAAGAGTGTGCAAAGCGATTTGACACTGATCGATAGGGAGTCATTTATGCGTATACTTCATACTATGCTACGGGTTGGTGATTTACAGAGATCCATCGACTTCTATACACAAGTGTTAGGAATGCGATTACTCAGACAAAAAGATTATCCTGATGGCAAATTTACTTTAGCGTTCATCGGCTATGGTGATGAAAATAGCCATACGGTACTCGAATTAACCCATAATTGGGATACCGACAGCTATGATCTTGGAAATGGTTTTGGACACTTGGCTATTGAAGTTGACGATGTCTATCAGGCAACCGACCAGATCCGCACGCTAGGTGGTAAAATTATTCGCGAAGCAGGTCCCATGAATGCAGGAAGCACCATCATTGCTTTCATTGAAGACCCTGATGGTTACCAGATCGAATTGTTGGGTGCCAAATAACCATCTTGCCTTGGCGTTTTTTATAGGGCTTGTTAACAGTCCCTAGTACATGGGGTTAAAAGAAGTACAGCGGGTGTTTTTAGAAGAAGTCAGCCATTGCCTGCTACTTCATGCGCAGCATTTTCAATGATCACCAGACTCTCCGGTGGCGGCATACGTTTTGTAATTCCATCCGGTACTTCACCTCTTCCAGCCTGATAGATTGAACCGGACTCCAGAACAAAACAGACCATAACAGTGATTAGTGTAGGCACTACTGCGACTCGAGAGATGGCCACCATCATGATATCGCCTTTTGAACTGCCGCTAGTTGCTAACATAGCCATACCAAGTATGACAGCACTGATAGCGTAGCCCACCATCAGAATGCGGGTACGATTAGTGGAGAGACGCCAGTGAGCAGCTACGAACCAATCATCATGGACAGCCGCAGTCCCTGCTCGATACCAGATGAAACCAATCACCAAAAGTGACAACGCCAAAGGAATCAAAAAACCTAACAATCCGACATCGAGTACGATGGAGGCGGGTGCAGCAATCAGATGACAACCCACCAGATTTAGCATTGATAGTTCATGAGGTGTTTTAGCTCGCTTGCGTATCGTTTCATCAACATCGAAAATCATCGTGTCATCTCTCCCCTGTATCCAATCTGGATAGGTCAAATATGGCATGATTTATGGCATAAATCGTTGATATTACGCAAACTGTTGAATACCGGTAGACTACTAATATGAATATTGATACTGAGTTGTTATGCGGGCTGCTGGTTGAGAGCGCCCGTACAGAATTGATGCCTCGCTTCAATCATATCGATAGCCACTTAAAAACAGATGGATCGCTTGTCACCGAGGCCGACCTCGCGATGCAACGATCCATAAAAGCACAGTTAAACCTTCATTACCCGCGGGTTCCACTGTTGGGTGAAGAGATGCCATCTGATCATCAGGCGGATATTCTGGATAATGGAAAGCAGGGTTTCTGGTGTCTTGACCCTCTCGATGGAACTTCAAATTATGTAGCAGGCATGCCTTGCTTTGCTGTCTCACTGGCTTACATAATCAATGGGCAAACACAGATTGGGATCGTCTATGATCCAGTAAGGGATGAACTCTTTCATGCGGTTAAAGGAGCTGGGGCCTGGTTGAATCATCAACCCCTGAAACTCAACTGCTCGACGACACAATTGGATAGAGCAATCGCAATGGTCGATTTCAAACGCCTTGCATCTCCCCTGGCAAACCGATTGGCGACAGATCCTCCCTACCTATCTCAACGAAGTATTGGTAGTGTAGCGCTGGATTGGTGTTGGCTTGCAGCCGGGCGCTTGCAGCTCTATCTTCATGGTGGCGCAAAACTGTGGGACTACGCTGCAGGTACCTTGATCTTTGAGCAGGCCGGCGGCCATTTTAGGCTCACCAAGCCTCATGTCAGCCAATCTGGCGACCCAAAACCCAGCCTCGATCCACAGATGGCTATGGGAGCAACCAATAGTGCCCTGTTCGATGCATGGAACTTGTGGCTGGCCCCTTATCAATGACCCCATCTATATAGTTTTGAAGGTGTACCGGTTGACCTGGGCGAGAAAAACATTAAACTAGCGCGCTCTCTAACAACGGAGCGGTAGTTCAGCTGGTTAGAATACCGGCCTGTCACGCCGGGGGTCGCGGGTTCGAGTCCCGTCCGCTCCGCCATTTCCTCTGCTGTAGTCTCCCAGGATATTCCTTTGCTCAGATTTTAAATAATGTCGCTGAGGCAGGATGGGTAGTCTCTTATTACATCTGCATATTCCGACACATAGCACACTGTCAACACAAGGACTCTTATTCCCTCTATTTTATAGAGAGAATTTGAAGTGTTACACAGTATTCAGAACAATGAAGGCCTATCCTCCTTGCTAGGAAATTAGTCTTGTACACGATTCCTGGTTGTCAATGCAACCACTGCCGAAACCTATCAAGCAGAGTGAAATGGAAGTGTTAAAATCCGCAAACTTTTTATATTACGCCCTCATCGCCATGCTCTTAACGAGTTGCATGGACAAAAACAGTGCGCCAGAGGCTCACGATGACAGCGCCAGTCTTTACCAGGGTGAAAGCACTGCTATAGAGGTTCTAAAAAATGACAGTGACGCTGAGAATGATCCACTACAGATCAGGATTCACACGGCACCGTCCCATGGCAGTATTTCGCTGCAATCAGATGGCCTGGTAATCTATCACCATGACGGCTCATCCAGTACACAGGATAGTTTCACCTACACACTTTATGATGGTGCTGCGGATTCCGCTCCTGCCGATGTAAATCTCTCGATTACGCTCACTCAAGATGATAATCCTGATAGTGATGCCACAACGGACACCTCCTCCACCAATACAGCACCTGTTGCAAATAATGATAGCGGTACGGTAACGATAGGCGGTCGAGTTTCACTGAGTTTATTGAACAACGATAGGGATGCCGAGAACGATACGCTCTCGATCCTAACCCTGACCAACCCTGTCAACGGAAGCGTGAGTCAGCACACCGATGGCACAGTGATCTATCAACATGATGGTTCCAGTACAACTGATGACCATTTCAGTTATACCATTAGCGACGGAATGACATCATCTGAACCTGCCAACGTAGACATCAGTATCACTTCTGACAATCGACCCCCTGAATTTACCCATTCAGGCATAGACCTTGACCTACACGTTAATGAGCTTTACTCATTGGTTGTTAACGGCAGCGATCCAGATGGAGATAAGCTGACCTTCTCAGTAGCAAACCTCCCTTATTGGTTGGTGTTCTCACCCTCTACCCATACCCTAACAGGTGTACCTTCATGGGCCGAACTCGATAAATCCTATACCCTCACGCTATCGGTTAGCGACGGCATGAAAACTGTCGAAAACAGCTTCACACTCACTGTCGTGGGGCACCAAGCAGTAACAGATGCGATGGCTCATCGCCTGTTGCTGCAAACAACCTATGGTCCCACGCTCAGTGATATTCAGCAGGTCAAACAACTGGGGATTGTGCAGTGGATCGACAATCAATTGGCCATCGGATCCGCCTACAACAATAACAATGATGGCTGGAAGACCCATCTGCAACGCACACAAGAGATCGCAATCCACGCAGAGCCTGACACCAACTGGATGGACAGTGGCATATTTAATGAGGCATCAGGCAACAATTCAGTCAAGGATTACCAGATGGCTGCCTGGTGGGGAAATGTACTGGGCTCCAGTGTGGTTCATTCTAACAGGATAGGTTCCGATCAACTACGTCAACGTACCGCCTATGCCCTTAGCCAATTACTGGTTGTCTCAGACAGTGCATCCATCCTGGGACAACGTGGTGAGGCCTTGGCTGCTTATTACGACCTACTAGTAAAACATGCCTTTGGAAATTACCGAACACTTTTAGGTGAGATCGCCCGAAGTCCTGGGATGGGTGTCTATCTATCCCATCAGGGGAACAGTAAGGCCAACCCTCTGACTGGCACAAGACCTGACGAAAACTTTGCCAGGGAGGTCATACAACTGTTTACCGTCGGTCTCCATGAATTGAATCTGGATGGCAGCCCAAACCGGGACGGTAACAGTAGCAGTTACCCTGATTCAGGGTCTGGTCTCGTACCGACTTACACCCAGACGGATATTGAAGAGCTGGCCAAAGTTATGACCGGATGGGATCTGGCGAATAATGATCGGTTCGGCAGATTACGCCAAAGAGACGGCGATTATACTCACTCTATGGTGTTTCATCCTTCCCAACATGAAGACGAGGCAGCAGAAGGTGGGGATGGAAATGTTACTGTACTGGGGCAGACATTCCCTCTCAACTCAGGCACTGACCATAGCGGGTTAGACCAAGCACTGGACATCCTCTTCAACCATCCCAATATGGCACCCTATGTCAGTAAACATCTCATTCAACGACTCGTCACATCCAATCCATCATCAGACTATGTGGCACGTGTATCTCGTATTTTCAATAATAACGGCAACAGCATCAAAGGCGATCTGAAAGCTGTCATTCGTGCCATCCTGCTTGATCCCGAAGCGCGTGACAATAGCTATCTGATCAACCCTGCCTACGGCAAGTCTAAAGAGCCCCTACTTGCGATTACCCAACTATTACGCGCCATTCGTACCACCCCGCTAAATGGCTGGATTAGCCAAAATGGCATTTCGATGAACGATGTCTTTTGGTTTAGAAATCCACAGCATTATCTTGGTCAGGGACCGATGCGATCACCTTCAGTATTCAATTTTTACAGCCCCAATCATGTACCGAGGGACAACTTTTTCACAACCCATCAACTGGTAGGTCCAGAGTTTCAGATCCAAACAGATCAGATGCTCATTGAATACAACAATCTGGTATTCAGTCTGCTTGAGAGCTACGAGAAGAACCGAATTGTTTCCGCTGGCGGAAAAAGTCTGAGTGAGTTCGCCGCCACAAAAGGTCACTATTCCCCGATTAATCTGCTGACTAACCTAGATACCGAGTTGACACTCTTCGAGCAAGCCTTGGAAGGAGACAACAATCGGGATTTTATATCGATTAATGATGACACTTTAGATAGCGATGGCGACACACCCAAGGCGAATGCCATTGACGCCCTACTCGACCACCTAGATTTGCTTTTACTGGGTAGACAGATGACACCTGAGTTCAGATCCGGTTTGAAACACTACCTGACTGCCAGTGCAGGCACCAATACCAACAATGAATTTGACGAAGCACGACGCCTAATTCGTGATGCGATAACTCTGATTGTCACATCCAGTAGCTACATGATTCAAAAATAATTCAGGCAAGCAAAGGAAGAGAACAAGCTATGGCAATGGAACGTCGGGAATTTTTAAAGACAATTGCAGGCATGGGAAGTCTTGCTGCACTGGGTTCAATCAGCCAACTGCCTTTTCTTAAACAGGCCCTGGCAGCAGCTCCTGCATTCTCTGACTACAAAGCGATGGTCTGTATATTCCTCTATGGCGGGAATGATGCCTTCAATATGCTAGTTCCTCTTGGCTCTGACCCGGGAAAGGGCTACACCAACTATGCCGATATTCGAAACGATCTGGCTGTGCAGAACAGAGACCTCGATCTTGCCACCATAACAACCAACCAGGGGAATCTGAATCAAGGTATCCTGGGGTCTGGCAGCGCCAACCCCTATAACCAGAATCTGAACCAGGCATCGGCGTATACCCGCGGCCACTATCCCTTGGCCGCTAAAGGGATCGATCTCGGTGTCAATGGTGTGATGCCGGAACTGGCCCAATTGATTCATAACAATCGGGTGAGCATCCTGGCAAATACCGGCACCTTGGTAAAACCTGTGACACGAAGTGAAATCAAGGCGGGCAATGTAGCACTACCTAAATTTCTGTTTGCTCACAACCACCAGCAACGGGAACTGCAAACCGGACGTGCCGATAGCCTGGGCGATATCGGTTGGGCGGGACGAATAGCAGACAATTGGAGCAATATCAACGGCAGCAATCCGCTTGGGTTGAATGTCTCCTATTTTGGCAATAACCGAATGATGATAGGTCGAAGCACCTCTCCCCTGGTCATTAAAACCGGTGCTCCACCCAACATTGCTCATCTCAAAGAAGGTATCGGTAATTCCAGCGATGATCGGCGCGTGCTGTTTAAAGCATTGGCAGGCATACAGGGGAGTACCAGCCGGTTGAACTTCGATGCCACCAACACGGTTGATACCAGTGACCCCTATAGGCGCCTCTACAACCGTTTGTTACTCAAATCCTTATCGACCTTTGACCAGCTCAATGACAGCTGGAAAGCCTCTCAAATCAATTTCTCAACAACAGGCCCTTATGGTGAAGCACTGTTCGATATTCCAACGCATCAGCAACTGGGTTTCTCGGATAGTATCAATGGCCAACTGATTGAACAGCTTGCGGCAGTTGCACAGATGATCCATCTGGGTGCCACAGGCGCTCTAGGGCCTGGTTACAACCGTCAGATTTTCCTTGTCCAACTGGGTGGATTTGACACCCACAGCAGCCAAGCGGCCACTCATCCGTTGCTGCTCCGGGAACTGAGTCTTGGGCTGTGGAAATTCCAGAAGGCCATGGAAGAACTGGGTTATGCCAAGCAGGTCACTACCTTCACCCTATCTGACTTTGGCCGCACCCTAAGCCGGAATGGGGATGGAACTGATCATGCCTGGGGATCGCATCAGCTTGTGATGGGAGGTCTCGGAGATGGGTCAGCAGCCAGTCTGGATGGAGGAAAGCTATTCGGCACTCTCCCGGATCTTCACCTGGACGGTGACGATGACTATAACGACAAGGGACGCATTATACCAACCATGGCACAAGATCAGGTCAATGCCGCAATTGTGCGATGGTTTGGAGTCGATGATAGCCTGATGCAATCACTTTTTCCCAATTTGGTTCATTTTCAAACCAATGGTAATTTCGATTCGGCCTATGTTGATCTGTTTGCTTAAGGAAGCTCTGAACAATTCTGGGCGAATTAGATTGTGAGCAAAAACTTTCGTATCAAGGTGCCAATCACAGGTAATAGCCGGTCAATTGCCAAGATTGACAATGCAGAGGTGTAAGTTTTTTGGTCACAAGATAACCGTCCATGACTTGTTCAGAGCTTCCTTAACTCGGCGATATCAAAACAAATTTTATAATCCCAGCGGGTTCTGAGGATCTATGCCATGCATGAATGGGATGTTACGGACATGGTGAGTAACCTGATAGACCAGACCGATCCAGTTACCGATAACCCCTTCAGCTGTATCGTGCCAGGTATTGTCAAGGGTGTCGATCACGAGGGCCTCGGGAAACTCCGGCATTTTATCCCCATTTACCTTGGCTAAGTCCAAACATTCCCTGTACTCATTGAAGATCGCCTGATTTCGCAGTGTAAAATAGTTCTCAGGAAAGGGGGGGTAATCTTGACGTTTTGCAGTGAAATAGAGGCCGACCTCTCGCTTGTATTCCTTGAGAAGACTGATAGTGTCGTACTCTGGATGTCCCTGGAAATAGACCACCCTGATACCGTCTTCACTCACTGCTAAATGCACGCCTGCCTCTTCACTCTCCACCAATACCTTTAGACCAGCTTGAGTAAACTGTTCTCTAGTTACTTGATTAAAACGTGAGTGAGGCACATCAAAACGGGTATTGACATCATTGACCAGTGGATGATGCTGATCCATCACCCGGTGGCTGAAAACACCCCACAGCTTATCGCCCATGTGTGTGCGCTTTTGACCATGATGGGACTGTGCAACCGCATGTGTAGCGAGGCAGGAGCAGAGTACTGAGGTAACATTTTCGTGGGCCCAGTCAACCACTTCAGTCAGTGGTTCCCAGAATGGCTCAAGAGACAAATCGGGATGACTGACATTTGCACCTGTAATAATCAACGCATCCAGTCCATCCCGTTTGATCTGATCAAAGGACTCGTAATAACTATCAATGTGCACCCTTGCCTTATCACCTCGCGTCAATGAATCGAGGGTAAAAGGATGGACAAAGAACTGGGCAATAGGATTGGCCTCACCCACCAATCGAAAAAACTGTCGTTCTGTAGCCTCAATGGCAGTATCGGGCATCATATTGAGCAGACCGATATGCAGCTCACGAATATGCTGGTGAGTAGCCCGGTCTGGAGAGAGAACATTCTGTCCCTCATCGCGTAGGCGAGCAAAGGTAGGGAGGCTAGTGTGTGCGACCAGTGGCATGCTGATACTCCTTCAAAGTGCGATTGACCGAGTGCCGGGCTCTCGATCGATAACCCCCTCCAAAAGCTGCAGGAAGTCAGACTCATTCTGAACCTGTGACAACTCCTCCGTAGTCACTGTATAACCATAGTCACTTGCAATCGCCTCATAACGAGGAATCCTGGCACGAAACAGACGGGGAAATACCCAGCGATTAAAGTCAAAAGGGTCGACCAGTGAAACATAATCGAGCCCTTCAAGCTGCATGTACTCGGCCAGGCGTTCATCAAGGAATGCCTCTCGATAATAAAGCGGCTTGGGGTGCGAGACCGAACGGGCGATCAATGCTGTCTCATCCTGTTCACTGGCTTTGATGTAGAGTATCAGTGAATGCTCAGCCAGAAACTCCAGTACCCCCGGCTCATCCAGCTCACACAAGCTGCCACCCACATCATTGATAAAATGAGCATAACCATAGATCAGCTGGGCCTTGTGCATAAAGCTGGGTACATCATACATGGCAGCAATCTCAGCCTGCCGATGCAAATTCTGACGACGTTTAAACTCGGTCAACGGCATACCGCCCAGTTCTGGGTTACCCAACATGCCGAGGAAGGTGGAAACGGACTTCAGGTTGTGGAAGGTGATGTTATTCCGAATAAAAATTGAATCTGAACGGAGTAGATCGCGCAACATGGGTACACGCATAGCATGTTCCTTGATGCTATCGAGGATCGGTTCATCCAGATAGCGAGTACCTATGCGATAGTCTCCTGAATAGTGAAACCAGTCTTTCTGCCTTAGCAGGTTGGACAGACGGGTCTTACCCACACCAGACATACCCAGCAAGGTTACACACTTGCGATCCCAATCACGGAATTGTTCAACACTCAATTTCACTGCAAGATCTCTCCACGCCTACCAGGCGCCAATTCTACGGGGTAGTTGTTTGGGAGGAAAGCCGCTTATGCCACATTCTTCAGTCCTATTAGGTTGCCGGGTCAATAACAACCCTACAACTACCCACAGTTGCTTGCAAAGATGGTTGTGTAATGGCATAAGCATGGTAACAACATACAACCAATTACATGCGGATGAATATTAAAGATCTGTCGGTGATCCTCGTGGAACCCTCGCTGACTCAGCGAAATATTATCACTCAGCTACTCTCTAAACTCGGCATCAGTTACATTGAGACCTTCTCTAATGGCACTGAAGCCCTGCAGGCATTACCCGTCAGCAAGCCGGATCTGGTCATCAGCAGTCTCTATTTACCCGATATGACCGGTACCGATCTGGTCTATCAAATGCGTGATGATGAACAGCTGCTGCAATCTGCATTTATGCTGATATCCAGTGAGACCAGCCTCTCCTACTTAGATCCTATCCGTCAGGCCGGGGCAGTTGCCATTCTGCCCAAACCCTTCACCCTTGAAGACCTGCATATCGCCATGGGA
The DNA here is from genome assembly GCA_023838465.1 of Candidatus Thiodiazotropha sp. Lineage (GTDB taxonomy): Bacteria > Pseudomonadota > Gammaproteobacteria > Chromatiales > Chromatiaceae > Thiodiazotropha. The sequence goes on along the minus strand of JAIVEQ010000035.1, from coordinate 18,184 downwards.
GCCACTCTCGACTACGTAGAGACACCCAACATGGAACTACACGATGTCGATACGGAGTTACTTCAGATTCTGGTGGTCGATGACAGCAGTATGTCCCGAAATCATATCCGGCGAATTCTCGAAGCCATGGAGATTGAAAATATCACTGAGGCCAGTGATGGGGCAGAAGCAGCGGGATTGGTCAATCAGCACTACTATGATCTGGTCATTTCTGACTACAACATGCCTGAGATGAACGGACAGGAGCTGGTGGACTATATTCGCCAGGAGAGTGGTCAACCCGGCCTGCCAATTCTCATGGTAACCAGTGAATCGAATCAAAATCGCTTGGCGGCTGTGCAGAAATCAGGGGTATCGGCGATTTGTGACAAGCCCTTCACGACTGAAACCATTCAGCACCTGCTGCAACAGATACTTCAGGAACAGTGAAGTCGCCAAATCAGTCGCATCAAATCAGCGAATCAGTTAACATTTCAGGAACTTAATTCTCTTGCGGTAGGGCTAATAGAAAGAAAATGTCGTTATTATACCTGACCAAAAGTCATGCTCAGCAGGCCACTGAATGACGAACAGGCCACACAGATAGCCACTTTCAGCAGGTTTAAACGATAAGGATCGCGTTTTAACAGTCAGTTGACTCAATTGCTGGTCAAGGATTAATCAAGCATTGAGACGAGTTGCCGTTAACGACATAGACTAGGTAGACAGCCCCTGAGTCATACCCAGATAAAAAAAGCGAAACCTTATTATTATGTCTCATGTACTTATTATTGATGATCAATCAATAACTCGGATGATCTTGCAAGAACTAGTTGGCTCGATCGACAAGGATGTCTCCTCAACCTGCTTTGCAGACCCGACCCAGGCACTCGAATGGGCCAAATCCCATGAAATTGATCTGGTTATTACTGATTACAAAATGCCGCAGATGGATGGCATCGAATTTATCAAGTGGCTTAGGCGAATCCCGAGCTGCAATGATGTCCCGGTCATGATTGTCACCTGCGTGGAAGATCAATCCGTTCGTTACCTTGCCCTGGAGTCTGGGGCCAATGATTTCATCACCAAGCCCATTGATCATACGGAGTGCCGGGCTCGTTGCCACAATATGCTCACCATGAGCCTGCAGCGTAAACTGATCAAGGATCGCGCCTTATTGCTCGAGCGTGAGATTCGCAAAACCACCCAGGAACTGCACGATCGGGAGCAAGAGACCCTGATGAGGCTTGCAAAAGCCGGTGAGTATCGCGATGAGGACACAGGTAATCATATCCTGCGAATATCCCGCTACTCCAAATTGATTGCTCAGCAGTTGGGGCTATCTAGTGAACGATGCGATTTGATCGCCCAGTCTGCTCCGATGCATGATATCGGGAAAATCGGCATCCAGGATGCCATCCTGCTGAAACCCGGACGCCTAACTACGGATGAGTTCAACATCATGCAGCGCCACACATTGCTAGGTTATGAGATTCTCAAAGATAGCCCCTCCAAATACATTCAGACCGGTGCTATCATCGCCCTCAGCCACCATGAGAAGTTTAATGGCCAGGGCTATCCGAACAGCCTCAGCGGTGAAAATATCCCCCTGGAAGCAAGGATTGTGGCTGTAGCCGACGTTTTTGATGCACTGGTTACCGATAGACCCTACAAAAAGAGCTGGCCGATAGAAAAAGCAATCGACTATATTAGTGAGGAGCGTGGTATTCACTTCGATCCCAACTGCGCAGATGCGTTTCTCAGCGAGATGCAGGAAGTGGAATCGATTCACAACGCTTTAAAGGTCACTCCCGAAGAGACAAATGCTTGAAACAATTCACAACAAATAGCCTGTTGCCCACTTACCCAAAAAGTGGTCACAGTAACTACCACAGCTTCGCATTTATTGTCAGCAGCATCGTACTCTGCAGCTTGATTGGGCAGTTTCTGTGGCAGACTCCAACAGCAGCTCACCTTGCAACAGTGACTTTAGCTGCATACTACGCCCTGATTCGGCTTATACAGCTATTGACCCTAAGAAAAAGGTACTCCTTTTCCCCCCTGACACATGGATCGTTTATTGTTTTTGATCAAATCTACCTGGGCATGATTACCTTTGCTGGGATGCCAGCATTTCTGACACTACCACTTAGTGGCGCTTTACTTTATGCCACACGAGCAATGGGTAGTGGATATCTCTTGATTGCCATTCCAACTGCCTTCGTAGTGATACTAGTATCTCTGAGTCAGAGTCCGATCATACAGTTGGATCTTGTACAATCGATAACCATCAGCCTGATCGCTGTAGTACTACCCAATCTATTCCCACTCAAGCTTCTTTCAGCACAGCGAAGTGAGTGCGGCACTGCCAACACACATATTGTAAACGAAACGGATGAACTTCCTGAGAGTGAAGGCCTTCAGAGAGAAACAGAATCCACACTATCTGAACTCAAAAACGGTACTCATCGGGTCCTGATACTTTCCAAAAACGATAACACTACTGAATCGATCTCCCATTATCTGAAAGATTGGGGGTATCAATACACAGCCAGTAGAAATTGTGTCCAGGCGTTCACACATATGCTGTCACGCAGACAGGGTGAAGTATTTGTCCCGTACAATGCGCTGATTGTTGACCAGCATGAATTGGATATTGATCCCCGTTCTTTGGTAGGTCTGATTCGAGATGAAGCTAAATTAGCGGATTTAAAACTGGTTTGCCTAAAAAGCCCAACTGAGATAGAGGGTCATTCACAGAGGTTGATAGATGCTGGGTACTCCACACTACTCGAAAACCCTGTAAATAAAGCTCAGCTTTTTAGCGCCATCATGGGTGAGCCGCAACATTTCCCTGGATCAACCAATATCATCTGCCTGTCAAAACACAGAGCAAGCAAGAAAAGTCAACCAAGACAGGGAACGATACTACTGGCAGATTCTCCCTCTACCGAACGTACTTTACTCGGTAAAAAACTGATCCAATCCGGTTATCTTATCCACATGGTCGATAATGGAGATCAGGCGCTTGATGCACTGGAAGAACGGGGTTTCGATCTGGCAATTGTTAATATAAAGATGCCGGTTATGAGCGGTACTCAAGTCATAAAGTTACATCGTTTTACCACACCCTATAAACATTGGGTTCCCTTCATCTTCATGACCGATGAAAACACACCTGACACTCTGCGACTCTGCCGCAGCATTGGTGTGCAGGCTTGTCTATTCAAACCAGTGACTGCTGATGATTTATTGGAGATGATCCCAACGGTATTAGATCAACACCAATCACTGGGTCCTGCACGCGACAGTTACCGCAATGCATCTTATAAACACAATACCACCCAATTTCAACATTCTCGCCTGCTGGACCACATGACTCTTATACGACTGGAACAATTGGATAACGGTATAGAATTCATCAGTGATCTGTTTAAGATATTTGAAGCTGAGGGACATGTCATTCTTCGCACTATGCGAAGAGCCGTAGAGAGGAATCAGTTAGGCCAGTTTCTTGATCAAGCACAAAACCTCCTCGATAGCGCCGGTCAGCTTGGAGCATTCGTATTGTATGAATTGAATCAACAAGCGACAAAAATTCAAGCAAATGAATTCGAATACAAGGGTCCAGCGCTTTTGGAAGAGATAGAACACACCTTCAATCTTACACTGCAAGCATACGACCACTACCTGTCACAACGAACCGCTTCACAGCACACTGACAATATCTAAATAACAATGCTTTCTCTCGTAGAGGGGGTAAGTTGAGCATGTGATCAGAAATTAATATATATTGATTGCATCGTCGCCGTGTAGGCTGCGGCCCTGCCGCATAATAAGCCTTTTTGAAAAGCAGAAGAGTAGAAGATATCGGCGTGTATTATCTTAATGGGTGGCTCTGTAGATAAAGCATTCAGTGCGGCAGGGCTGTGCCCTACATTGCAGTTACCCAACTAACCAAGGAAAGAAGCAAAAAACTATTTTTGCTTCGATTGTAGATAGTGATGCAGTGCCTGGCACGTCACAGAAAATGTTGATGATATCTTCGCTAGTAGTTTAACCCCATGCTCATCAAATTCGTTCTGATCAATGTTTGAGGCAACAGAACAGACTGTCTTAAGAGAGAATGCCCCTATCCCTGTTGCATTATCTGTCAAGGCATGCGCTGTATCTCTGTACTTATGAAGACTGTGCTCTTCCAATGCCTTCTGCATTAAAATCAGCAGTGCTTCACTGTCATGTAAAAAACTCTCTGCCATATTTTGTACAAAATCTGGATCCTTACTCAATTTTTCCAAATCATAGAGTGTTTTTATATCGATTACCCGGAGGTTTTTTTCAGTGGCAGAATCCCTGGTCGGCTGATCAATTATTGCGTCTATTGGGATATTCTTGATATCAATTCCTAATACTTGATTCACTACTTCCAACAGATGGGAAGAACGAACTGGCTTTGTAAGATAGGCACTGACTCCAACCGCATCGCACTGCTTCACCGCTTCGGTTGTTGCATTTGCAGTAAGAATCATAAATGGCATTAAAGGCTCTTTGACATGCATCGCCTGATAGGACTTTATGACTTCAATACCACCCACATCAGGCATCTGTAGATCCAATATCGCCAAATCAAATACCTGACTCTCCAGCAGTGTTAAAGCATCTTCACCATTTTCTACAACCTCAACATGATAGCCTTGCAATTCTAATATCTTCTTTACCACCTTCTGGTTAATAAGATTGTCTTCGGCCAATAATATCCTTGCCTGTTTTGACTCACTTCGAGCTATCGACCTGAATATTTTTGGCTCGAGTTGCTTCACCTCACTTAGTTTACTTTTATGGGCATATTGGAGTGCATGGCGTAGCTTCTCAGCGGAGACAGGTGGTGATATAACAGCAGTACAACCCTCTCTACAGAGCATGGCTTCTCTATCCCGGTCTTGTGCATCCTGTGTGATACAGACCAATGCAAGCTGATCCAGGCTTTTTTCAGCCCTTATTACACTAACCAGCTCATTTATGGATAGACCACTCTGACTTTCATCAATGATTGCAATATCATAAAGTGCACCCAACTTTTCTGCATTCAACAATTCAAGCATTCCATCCGTTATGCTGTTACAAACCTTGGTTATTACCTGCCACTCCTGAAGGTAATCAAGGACAGACTCTTGATCAGACAAAAGATCGGCAAATAGAAGGACCTTGGCCTCAGACAATTGACTCATCATAATCGATTCATCCCCCGGAATGGCTAGCACTTCAAACCAGAAACGGCTGCCCTTGCCTAGACGACTCTCCACGCCGACCTTCCCACCCATTAACTCAACTAATTGTTTTACGATAGTAGTGCCCAGCCCACTACCGGAGTAACGGCGTGTATTTGAGTCATCCCCCTGCATAAAGGGTTCGAATATCTGTTGCAGTTGAGTCTCTGTAAGCCCTATTCCAGTATCGATCACCTCGAACAGCAATCTTGGCTCATACTGTTCCTTTTTACTATTTAAGTGGGTGGAAATCCTCAAGGTTATACTACCCTGATCGGTAAATTTGATTGCATTATTCAGTAAGTTAATCAGGATCTGTCGCAGCAGCTGAGGATCAGTACGAATGACCGGTGGAACCTCAACATCGATTCTACTATTCAATTTGATTGACTTGGCATCAGCTGCTGGCTGCATCATGGAGAGAACAGCATCTACCAGATGTGCAATATCTTGATCAGAAGTGGAAACTTCTACCTTGCCTGCCTCGATTTTTGAGAAGTCTAGAATATCTTCAATCAAGCTTAACAAAGTATCTGCGGAAGCCTGAATAGTCTGCATGATCTCACGTTGCTCAACTCCCATGGGGGTTCCTGCCAATAGATCAGTCATACCAACCACTCCATTTAACGGGGTGCGGATTTCATGACTCATATTTGCCAGAAACTGACTCTTGGCCTGGCTCGCTTCTTCAGCACGCTTTTTCTCATTTTCCAAGCGTTTCAGTAGTAGTGAGACATAGAGAGATGTGACTAGAAGCCCAATGAGTAGACCAACACTTAGAACCTGCTGTTCACTCCAGAATTCACTGCTGAGAATGACAAATGAAAACCCAATAAACCCTAAAGCACTGGTTAAATAGAGTGAGGGAATCCCGAAACGAAAGCCATTACCCAGGCTAATCCATAGATAAAACACATATAATATTGATGCGCTTTCGCCACCCATCCACATCGCCAAAGTAACCATCCCCACATCGAACAACATCGTGAATAACCGACGGAACCGGAAATTCAAGGGTGAGATGGCGATGGCAGCTACAACAATGAATGAGACCGCTGTATAGATAAATGAAATAATGAGCAGTGGCTGTGCCTGCACATCCGCTGGTGATTGAAGCACCAACATGACACAGTAGCTCATCATCACTAACGCAATGACCACCCTGACGAATGCCTGCTCTGACTCCCGATCCGGTGACAGTTTCAGTCGATTGATTATTGTCTGCAGTTGCATGTCTGTCGTTGTTGCTATCCTGGGAATAAATGGTATCACCCTATGGGGTATCCCCAGGATGGATTGAGTTATTATCCCCTGTCTCTAAGCTCTAATATGAGAATAGTATCTTATAATAAGAGTCGCCACTGGGACTATGAAGATCAAATCCTTGCATTGCGTAGGTTACAGGTTATATATGGACCCGGCTGACTCATGAATCTTCCACCCAGGTCGACGCCTGCTCCTCACCACACAGGGTGAGAAGATTGATTCCACTATCTGAATAAACAGCTCGTACAGTCAACAGGCAATTGTCACTTTACATCTTAGGGAAATGCGACCTTGGCAATCTATATTCCATACCATTAAATCAAACCGCCTGGAACTAGACTAAAGTATGAAGATGGTGCGGCGGGCCGCACCCTACATGCCAGATCGATCTTCAAGCAAGGGTCCGATATCATACTAATCAATGGCGGGGAAAGCCGATATGCATCAAATCATACACAGAGTCGGCATTGCCGTACCTTGCAGTGAAGTCTACAACGCATTGACCACGGATAAAGGCCTCTCCCAATGGTGGACGACTGATACCGCCGGTGCTGGCGACGTGGGTTCTATCATTAAATTCAGATTCGGCGGTGGTGGTCCCGATTTTGCCGTGGCTGAACTCCATACTGACAATCTCGTCAGATGGAAACATTCGGGTGAAGAGCCAAGACCCTGGATGGGTACTGAAATCTCTTTTCAACTACAGGACGATGGGGCGCAGACAATTGTTCTATTCAAGCATTCGAACTGGCAAGAGCCGACCGATTTCATGGGACACTGCAGTACCAAGTGGGCTGTCTTCCTACTGAGTCTTAAAGATGCACTTGAGACAGGCAAAGGTAGACCGTTTCCTGATGATATCCACATAGATCACGATTGAATACTTTCAAGTTTTTACTTCTGTTTACCATTTTACAGCTACAGAAACGACATATAGACTAGATTAACTGAACTTATGTGATGATAGACACTATGAAACAAAGACTGCTTTCACTACTTCTGGTTGTACTGTTGATGCAGCCAATCCATGTACTGGCTGATGCCCCCGAAGGTTATCCCTTTGTGCCATTCGATCAAGCCATGACGCAATCACAGCGTGAATCTAAATTATTGTTCGTCTACTTCGGTCGTTATGGCTGTGGTTATTGCGAAAAAACCAATCGAGAAGCTTTTATCGATCCAACAGTAAGGCAACGATACTCAGAGAACTATGCACTTGCCTATGTAGACGCAGAGAGTGGTCGGCGTCTACGGCTACCCAGTGGCGAGCGAATTGCAGAACGTGACCTTGGAACACGTTATAACGCTCTGGTCACACCGGTATTCACTTTCATAAACCCTAACGGGGAGCTTGTCCACCGCATGGTTGGCGTACAACGTATCGAAGATTTGATCGATGCGGATAATAAGATCCAAGCAGCACTGTCAAAGGCAAAGCAACAATAATGCAGATACTGATGATGGTGCTGTTGTGGCTCACACCTGCGTCACTTCTTCTTGCAGAGCCTTGGCAATTCGAACATGCAGTGAATGTAACGCGTGCGGAATCGAGCACGACCCACAATATCTTTCACCATCTCGATTCATCAGGCCGACGCAATATTGCAACCTCTACGCAGGGCGTTGCAGTCACCTGGGAGGATGATCGTGACGACACACCTCGTATCTATCTGGCCTTTAAACCCAACAATGAGGACAGTTTTAAATACGAGGTTAAAATCAGTGGAGAGGGTGAAGCTTTTGAACCCTCTTTGGTCGCACTGGCTAACAACCGTTTTGTTGTTGCATGGGAAGAGAATAGCCGGATATTTGCGCGGATGGTCGAATTCAACCGTGAGTTGCGACTAGGTCCAACAAGCAAGCTCAATAAAGGCACCGCAGCTCAAGTCAGTCTGACACAGCACAAAGATAGCCTGTTTGTATTGTGGTCAGAACGAATGGGGCGCTATGGCCAGATTCGTTCACAGCGCTTGAGTGTCAATACTGATGGTGTATTGGAACCCGGCACCAGCTGCCCCGCTGACACTGTTCCCCCTACTGATGAACAGCTCTACCCCTCAGCCGTAGTGACTGACAACCGATTAGTGGTTGCCTGGGAAGACCGCCGCCCGAAGCACACCATCATTATGGCCGCAGCTGAGCTGCGGGGAGAACCCTGTCACTTCAGTGAACCAATCCGCATCAGTGATAAACCCGAGTCCCGTAACCTGCCCTATGGCGCAGGGCATGGTGTATCGAGAGTGGCACTTAGTCGTTTCGGTAGTGAAGGTGTGTTCGCCGCTTGGGCTGACAAACGGGACTTTCGTGATGGTTACGATATCTGGGGTGCCGACTTCTCTTTAAGCAAGGGTGAATTCGGAACTAACGAAAAGGTGCAGGACGATTTTGGTGGACTCTCCAAACAGCGCCATGCCACAGTTGGCGGACATGCTAAGGGTATGCTTGTCGTGGCCTGGGATGATGAACGCGAAGGAAATGCCGATATCATGCTGAGCTGGCGTGAGAATGGAGAATGGAGTGAAGACTGGCCTCTGCCTGTCGCTTCCGGTGTGGGCCAGCAAAGCAATCCCAGCATTGTGCTGGATAGTGAAGGAAACCTGCATATTGCCTGGGTGGAGCGTAACGCAATCGGCGCTACAACCCGATTAAAATATGCCTTCGGGAAATTGCAGGCAGATCCTGGTTTATAATTCCATGAACCTTTGATAGGATGGTTTTGTTGATTAAAACCAATCGAAAATTGGAGGGTATTGATGTTTGTAATAGCAACCTTCCGGGCCATATCAGCATAAACAACTCAGTCTGATATTTCTGCCCGGTTTCTAAAACCGGGGCACATGCCATGCCCCTGATGAGTAATTCTACTGGACGCTCTTACGCGCCAGGGGTTTCTATGACACACTCATATTCTCCATCCCAATTGGGATGGCAGCCATTTTTTCAACAACAACTTACACTTGAAGAGTGGGATCAATACGATATCGCACGTGTAGTTGCACAACACCGCTCAACAGTCGATCTACTAACAACTACAGGCAAACAGACCTTGCCACTAGTACCTGGAATGCCTGCAATGACAGTAGGTGACTGGATATTGCTCGATACAACAGGGAAATTTCATCGACGATTGGAACGGTTGTCGCTATTTTCCCGTAAAGCAGCAGGAAGCAAAATATCAACTCAGCTCATTGCAGCCAATGTGGACACCCTTTTTGTGGTCTGTTCACTCAATCAGGATTTTAACCTCAATCGTATTGAGCGCTATTTGGCGTTGGCGAATGACACAGATGTGGAAGCAGTTATTGTGCTTACGAAAGCAGATTGCTGTCTTAATCCTCAGCAATATGCCCAGCAAGTGCAGATGCTTGACCCACACCTTATGGTCATTACGGTAAACAGTCTTGATCTTAGCGAGGTGCGCAAACTTGAACCATGGTGCAGAGCAGGCAAAACAGTGGCACTTCTCGGCTCATCCGGTGTCGGCAAATCTACACTGATCAATAGCCTCGCTGGTGGTGCAGTCCAGCAAACAGCCGCCATCAGGGAAGATGATGATAAGGGTCGTCACACCACAACAGGACGATCGATACATTTTTTACCAACCGGAGGTCTTCTACTGGACACTCCCGGCATGAGAGAGCTACAACTGGCCGATTGTGAGCATGGGATCGTAGACACATTCAAGGAGATCAGCGATCTGGCAACCCAATGTCAATTCTCAGATTGTCATCACCAACATGAACCTGGCTGTGCAGTCCGGTCAGCGATCGAAGCCGGAAAACTGGATGAGCGAAGGCTATCTAACTATTTCAAATTAATGCGCGAACAGAACCGTAATGGGGCAACCCTGGCTGAAAAAAGGGCGCAAGATCGTAAATTGGGTCGATACTACCGTTCTGTTCTATCTGAAGTACATCGCCGAAAAAAGAGGTAAGCAAAGAGTCAGTATCTCTACACTACAAGGATGTAAGTAGAGGTGGGAATATTTCCACCATCTGTAAGTTAATAAAATAACTTTTCTCTACACAGATAGTAAACTGATATGAACGCCTCAATTTCGGTAACCATTATTCTAGAATCCGCAGTTGAACGTGGATTTGTGGGAAATCCCGGCGTGCCCAGCAAGGCGTCGTTCGCCATTAATGGCTATTCCCTTAACAAGAACGACAACGCAGCTGGGGGCGTCGGGATTTTTCACAAATTCATGTAGCGTTCCAAGACTCACCCAATGGGTGAGGAGAAAATTCATTATATGATTCGGTGTATCATTACCTTACGTCAGATAGCAGCGGTCAACTGCGGAATCTAGGATTATGGTGCCTTGGCTGAAAAATATTCCATCCACCTTTATGTTGGTTTAGATTGTGACCGGACTTGAACCACTTACCCTGGAACTAATCTGGATGGCCGTTCCCGCCATTCTCTTAGCCGGATTGGTTCATGGCACCTTCGGCATCGGTTTTCCCATGGTTGCCACACCCCTGTTGGCCCTGTTTACCGATGTATTCACCGCTGTGCTTATCTGTCTGATTCCAACCATGTCGGTTAACCTGACGGTAATATGGCAGGGTGGTATAAAGCAGTTGAAGAATAGTCGTCACTATTTGTCAGTCGTTCCCTTTGTCCTACTGGGTACGGTGATTGGCTCTTTTCTGTTGTTGTGGCTTGATCCACGTCCCTTTTTACTGCTGCTTGCGGTTGCTATCCTGCTTTATCTTAATCAACACCGTTTACAAGGATTGGACTTCCACTGGGTAACAGATCACCCTATCTTGGCTTATGCCATGTTTGGATTAACTGCCGGTTTGATGGCAGGCACTGTCAACGTCATGTTGCCGGTATTGATTATTCTGTTTATGGAACTTCGCATTGCTGCGGCTACGATGGTGGTATTGTTTAATCTGAATTTCTTTACCGGTAAGCTAACTCAGAGCCTGATCTTTCTACAACAAGACCTCCCGGGTATCGGATCTTTTCTGCTAACCACCCTATGGCTGGTACCTGTCGCTCTTATGGCTCTCTACCTGGGCATGCAACTGCGCAAATGGATTACAGCGGAAAACTATTTAAGTATATTGAGAGGCGTGTTGTGGTCGATGTCAGGCATACTGATTGCGCGATTTCTTTATGCCTATCTGGTCACTGGGTGACTTTCATTCCAGCACGGATTTAGCTCGTAATGGCCTAGCAAATTAGACTGAATCAACTGGTATCTACTTTCCTTCATGACCTGTCCTGGTCAAAGTAGCTCTATGAGAGGGTGCTGTTGTGAAATGAAACATCACGACTTTCTCGGCTTTGCTCTGGCAGTGGGTTCTGCCTGCAAGGGATCATCCGGCCAATAGTGTTTGGGATATCGCCCCTTTAACTCTTTTTTTACCTGGGTATAGGTCCTTTCCCAGAATCCGGTCAGGTCGTCTGTAATCTGCATCGGACGTTGTGCAGGCGAGAGCAGATGGAGCATGACAGGTACCCTGCCACGACATAACCTTGGCGTCTCCGCCAAACCAAACATCTCCTGCAGCCTGACCGCCAGTACAGGTGGCTCACCTGCCGCATAACCGAGAGGAACCCTGGAACCACTGGGTACTTTCAGATGAGTGGGCGCCTCCTGCTCCAGCAACTGTTGCTGCTGCCAATCGAGTCGAGCATGGAGTATCGCACTCAGATCGAGACGTCGCAGCTGATCCTTGCTGACGATTCCCTCAAGCCAGGGTGTCAGCCATTCCGAAAGATTTTCAGACAACCACTGATCCGACAGATCAGGCCATGGGTCATCCTGAAGTTGGCTACCAAGCCAACAGACTCTACCCTGCCATTGACGGAGCTGTTTACTCCAGGGCAAAACCTCAAGACCCATTTCGGAGATCCCCTGCAGCATCGCAGTGAGTAGCGTATTCTGATCGGGATCGATAGCCTGGCGACGATTCAACACTACCGACCCTACCCGATCTTCCTGTGTGGCGCTCACCCGTTGGCGCTGTTTGTCCCAGACAACGGCAGTTACTCTATCAACAGTGATATCGGGCAGTTGACGGATCTCTTTCTCGCTAATAATCGCAGCCAGCCTTACCCAACCCTGGGTCTCTCCCGCATCTAGTTGTGCGACGACCAGATAGGCCTGACTAGCTAACGGATCATCAGCGGCCAGTTGTACCCCACGACCGTTTGATAAGCGGAAACGACCATGCCCAGTCTGTTGCGCAAGACGGTCCGGATAAGCCAATGCCAGATGTTGAGCGGTGGATAGAACATCCCCACGATATAAGCTTGTCACATTTTTCAATCGCCTGCGCCAATCCTTACTAACTCGATCTACCAGTTTACAAGCCCGCGTATCGACCCTTGATTGTTCTCCTGCATAACGCTTTGCACGCCATGCTTCAAGGAGATGCAATCGTAGTTCTACATCTGTACCTGGATGATGTTCTTTCTGACGTGGCAGGATATCCCGTTCGCTCAATAGCGCCACCAAATCATAAACAGTTTGGTTCTCACCTTCACCGGCATTGAGCAGGATATGCGCCAGCCTCGGATGGGCGGGTAGTGCTGCCATACGTTTACCCAACGGTGTCAGCTGTCGCCGTTGGTCCATAGCACCGAGTCGCTGGAGTAGTTCGCAGGCTTGATCGTATGCAGCCAGTGGAGGTGGATCGAGCCAGTGCAGATCAATGGGATCGACAACGCCCCAACTAGCTAATTCCAACGCCAGGGGAGCCAGATCGGCCTGGAGGATCTCTGCAGGATGGTAGTCTGGTAACCTTGTTTGATGTTGTTCAGCCCATAAACGGTAGCAAATACCAGGGCCAAGACGTCCGGCTCGCCCGGCACGTTGATCGGCTGCTGCACGGGAGACCGGCACAGTCTCTAGTCGGGTCAGACCTATACCAGGCAGGAACCGGGGCAGTCGTGACCAACCGCAATCAATCACCACCCCCACACCCTCAATGGTCAAACTGGTCTCTGCAATGGATGTTGTAAGTACAATACGGCGTCTGTTTTTCTGATCGGGAAAGAGTGCGCGATCCTGCTCCGTTTTTGCTAGATCACCATAGAGTGGACAGACCACAGGTTGCTCATCTGCATCGGAAAGGTGGGATATAAGACCTTGTTGTGTACGCCTTATCTCAGCCACACCAGGTAGAAAAACCAGCAGATCTCCGCTCTCATTACGCCAAGCCTGAGAGATCGCCTTCACAACCTGCTCAGGTATTGCCCTTCTGTCCAGTCTCTGCCCAAGATAGCGGATTGTCACGGGGAATAGCCGACCCTTGGCTTCAATGACGGGAGCACCCTCCATTAGATCACTGATGCGGCGACTGTCGAGTGTTGCGGACATAACCAGCAGATGCAGATCCTCCCGTAATCCCTGTTGCACATCGAGTGATAGGGCCAATGCCAAATCACTATGTAGGTTCCGTTCATGGAATTCATCGAAGATGATCAGCCCTACACCCTGCAGTTCAGGGTCATGCTGCAGTCGGCGTGTCAGAATGCCCTCTGTCACTACTTCGATACGGGTATTGTGGGAGACCTTACGTTCCAGACGTATGCTATATCCAACCCGCTCACCGAGTGATTCACCCAGCAGTTCCGCCATTCGTGCAGCAGCTGCCCGCGCAGCCAGACGACGAGGTTCCAACAACAGGATATTATGATTAGCCAACCAGCTTGCATTCAGCAACTCGATGGGGACAAGTGTGGTCTTGCCTGAGCCGGGGGGAGCACTTAGTACCACCCTGCCGCTTGTTGCCAGTGCCGCTGAGAGTGCAGGCATGACCTGCTTGACCGGGAGTTCAACCTCTGGCTTCACACCCCAAGACTCCTTGCCTGGTCGGATGGACAGCTAATGGAAGTCATCACAATTTTAAAAATATACACAACGGCATAAACGATCCAACCGTTTGATCCGAGACCTTTATGGTGTGACTGGGCCACACCCTACTAAATGACGAAACCAAGTGTAAATCCAGATAATCAACCCATCAGCTTTTATTTGTGGACCGGTTACGCTTGCTTCAGCGGAATTGAATCACTCTCCCGATCGCAATGCACATGCAGATCGAACTTCAAATCATCGGCAAAATCCTGTGCGACTATCCAGATCTGGTTCAACTCTTCGCTCAGTGTCGGCAGTACTGTCAATGAACTGCGGGTACGTTTCTCATCAAAGAAAGCAAAGGGCTCATCCAGGAACAGGAACTGACTGCCTTGCACAGCCCGATCGACCAGCTCCTGTGAGAGGGCCAGACGTACCGCCAGCATAATCTGTCGCTGGGTACCACTGGAGATCTCATCCAGATCCATAAAGTCCCGCTTCTCACTGGAGAAGGCACGTACACTCAGATCATCATCGATTTGAAGATGCTCATAGCGGTTTTCTGTAAACAGGGGAAGCGTCTTGCTGACCAGACCACGAAGTTTGCGATTGAACTGATGGGAGACTTCACGTGTGGTGCCCTGAATCAACTCATCCGCAACGGCACAGATAGCCATATGGCGCTCTTTATCATCAATCTTCTGCTTCAAGTCAACCTTTATCCCCTGAAGTTGTTCGACCTTATCCAACCTCTCCTGCTCTTGTGCAATAGCTTGATCGAGCTGCCCCAGACGACGCCTGTCCACTTCCACACCTTTACGTAATTGACTCTCTTCATGACCCACGCCATCCCTGACCTCGGCTATGCCTGCACTCCAGTCACTGACCCGTTGACTCAGACGTTCCCGGGCTGCATGGTCAACCACGATAGACTCTGATTCCGATTCAGTCGGCTCTTCTGATGAGGGAGATTCAGAGGGCTCGACTTCAGATACTGTCTCCTGCTCCTCGCTATCGTCCTGAATTTCTACAGTTGGCAAACTGCCCAGATTATCCAGGGCTGTTGCCAATACAGACGCTGTCTCATCATAGGCTTTAGCACTATTGTGTTTCGACGCCCGGCGTATCCAGAAAATCACAAACAGCAGAGCAAAGCCACCTGCAGCATAGAGCAGCCAGGGAATCATAGATGCTTGCCAGTTAGGCACATTGTTGCTGATAAAATCAGATAATTGCAGCGCATATTCATGCTCAGGCATCCTTGCCAGCACATACCAGGCGCCACTTGTAAGCAGGGTCAACAAGAGAAAGATGAACCGAAAGAAACCGGCGCGGCCCTGAGCCGAGAGGGCTTTCTCCCGTTTTGGAAGCGCATCTTGATAAGCAATGGATGCATCATCCAATTGCTCGATCAGCCGGTTGGATTCATCCATGTGCCGGGAAATCTCAGCATGTTCACTATCCAGGGACGGCATCAGATGGGGGTTGATACCTATCTCCTCAATTTGACCCTGCACTGTGATCTGTTCCGCCTGACGTTGCTCAACTTCATTGAGGGTCTCCTCCTTGTCCTCCTGGCAGGCTTGATCACAGTATTCCAAGGTCACAAGTCCCGCCATGGTCTTGACCGCGTAGCTATGAGGATGCGGTGTTGTGATCTCCCGCTGAGCCAAATAGAAGGATTCAACGAATTCTTCATACTCATAGCCGATGAGTTCATAAACCTTGTCTGCAACCTGCTCAACACCCCGGGCTATAGGTTCATCATTTGGTGCTGACGCAGCAAGTGTCAACCGGGCACTGTGATTGCCTCCGTCATCAAGAAAGCGTTCCAATCTGTATCTTTTTCCATCCCGGGGGGTGAACTCCAGTTGTGCTGAACAGTGGGTCTCCCCCCAGCGGATTACCTTGGAAAGCTCATCCATGCCCAAAGAGAAGGTTCTGCCAAACAGGGCGAAACAGACGGTTTCACCAATCGAACTCTTTCCTGATTCATTGGGTCCGGAGACAGCGATCAATCCCCGCTCAGGAATATCCTGCAAATCCAGATCGGCGTATTTCAGAATATTGCTTGATTGAATAGCATTGATAATCATGACCAACCCTCATCTGCCAGCACTTTCAGCTTGCTCATGACCATTTCGATTGCCTGATCGAATGCCTCCTCATCAAATACCTCACCGGAGTTGAGCCTCCGCTCACGCTCTGCCGCGCAATAATCGAGGAATTCCTGGGCCGACGCCCCTAATGACAGATTCTCCTGATGTGTAGTCTGTTCAGACGAAGACATACAGATCTCCCCTTTCTTGTTGTGTACTGCCTGAATCAATAGGTTCAGGTACCCATTCTGATTTTCTAACCCTCACACTAAGATCAGACTGCACAAGCCACAGGATGTGTGCCGGGTTGTTGTTGGAGGTCCAGTATAGGGAGTTCTGTACAACAGGTCATCACTCGTGTAGTGCCCTATATGTTACAACTTGTTAGATCACCTGTAACTCTATGTTTTCATTGATAATCAAATTGTTAACTCACTAGCGCATTATAAAGAGTAGCCTTGTTTTTTCTTTTCCTGACCAAATAACACCAAGGAGTTACGGTATCGTTTTCGAAAGAATTAAATGATTTTGATAGTTTTTTTCACTCACTATAAAAAAACCCCGCCGAGGCGGGATTCTGTTAACTCTAGATTTCTAAATCAAGCTTAACAGTTTGGACACACCAATCTAGGCCTGACACGCCATATATTCTTCTCTTGTGCCGTTGGTATCTACCAGATCACACCGTTTTGCGTAATCGTAATCCCGATTGTTGAACCTAGAATCAAGCTGATTTCACCTAGAGACGCTTACATTATATTACAAATAGTATGGTTTTCAGGGCAGTCCAGTTGCTTAATTCCTATGCTGATGCTCACCCTGAAATAGGCGCCTTAAAGTGCCTATCATTACAGATCCTCCCACGATACTACACAACCATTCAGATTCAGCTTTGACTCATATAAATTCTGTCATTCGAGTAAAAAGTCAGTCTGAAATTGCATGCAAGTTACGTTTACTCATCGTGGTGACAACAACACAACATATCCACTCAATATATGAAATGTCTGCAGCATTGTTCCACTCATAAATAATATGTACGGATGGACAAGGAAATTTTCGAGTATGACGGACTTATTGTATATCTATTTAATATTAATAATTACTCTTACCGAACACAAGTAACCGGCTACCTATCCGATGGTAGTTATATTGATAAAGACAAGCCTCACTCTACAGTCTCTAAAACCTCGACCTGCATCTTAAGCAAGTGCTGATTTATTGATGCAGCTGCTACCTGCTTTAGAAAGCAAGCGCAGATTCCACCAACTGAATGAATAAAGGGCTTTGATCCCTTTTTTATATATGACGTGATATCTAGTGAATATATCTTACTAAGTTGGGTGCGAATCTGTGTTGTGTTTAGTTATCAATATACCATTTGGCTGCTCATAAAATACCTATTAATTAACTATGTACCCTCGGTAGCTCAGTTGAATTAACTAATGATGGTATTGGGGATATATATGAAGTCAATATGGAACAATTTATACAAGTTGAGAGGTTCCAGTCGTTCTTAATGGTACATAATGTTCAATCATTCTTTTAGTCAATTCATAAACTGTTAAGACCATCAAAATATATGTGATCTTTCCTTGAAATTAAACTGGAGTACTTTTAATCTAAAAATATGGTCCGTTAATTATAAGAAAATAACAAAGCAGGTTTTTTTGGGTCTATCCGGGTTTCGCAAAGAAATTAAGGTATTGATCGGCCACAGATTCTTCTCTATTTTTGATGTTGAAAAGGCATCA